>DFFS01000001.1:3228-6793 GCA_002371075.1 Christensenella sp. UBA3770 | reverse complement strand
GAAGGTGGCCGTACCGTTGGTTCGGGCGTTGTTGCGCAGATCATCAACGACTAATCCACAGTCAAAAAACAAGGGGTTGTCCTAAAGGACAGCCCCTTTTTTTTGATGCGCGCAAAGAATGGTGGATTTTCACACTTGTCGCCCTTTTGTAAAGGGACCGCGATTGCGCCATCGGCGCGATGAGGGTTTTTTAATGCGAAGGCTTTTTTCGTCAGAAATTATGTTTGCAAGCAGGTTTGCGCTTTGGAAAACCCCCATTCCCGACGATGAATCGTCGGCAATCAAGCCCCCTTTCTTCCCTCGAACGGTGAACCTTCTCGGAAAGGGTGTCAATCAAAACTTCACCGTAATGCAATCATTAATTGCAATTCATTAGCCGTAGGTCAATTCATCGAAAACGTCCCATCCCCAATTATTTAGGGGTCTTTCTTTCCAATATGAAAAGATTTTCATAATATATGGACTTTTTTGGGGGTTTGCGGTATAATAAATGCAGTTTTGGGAGGATGTTATGAAAAACTTTTTCAAAAAACTCGGTGAAAAAATCAAAGCAAACAAGAAAAAGACCATTGTGATCTCCGTCATCGCATTCGTTACGGTGTGCATTGTCATCACGGTTTGTTGTTTGAGCGCGTTTTTGTTTAACCGCATCGCAACGGGCTACGTTCCGACCGATGCGCAACTTGAAGTTGCAAAAGGGCAGTACAAGCGCGTTGTGATCATCGGTGTGGATGGCGTTGGCGACTTCTTTGGCAAGACGTACACACCCAACTTTGACAAGATGTTCAGCGACAAAACGGTTGGTGAAACCGAGATCCACGCGTCGGTCACCTACACCGGAACGGCGCTGTATCCGACCATCAGTTGCGAAAACTGGACGAGCATGTTCCATGGTGTGCGCCCCGTCTATCACGGCTTTATCTTCCGCAACACCAACCAGCGCGTGGAAGCAGGTGAAAAGGCAAACGAGAAATATCCCTCCTTTGTCAAGCAGTTCCTTGACCAATACCCCGATGGCAACGTGCTTTCGGTGTGCACTTGGCGCGGCGTCAACAACGGCGTGATCGAAAACGATGCGCGCATCACCAAGTACAACAGCTATCCCGCGGATGTCCTCCAGTTCTTGGAAAATTACGACGACGTTGCAAAAGTTGCAACAAACGTGATGACGGTTGTGGATGAATCGGAGGAAGCCACCGCCTCAACCACGATCTACGACAACATCCCCGGCATCGAAGGTCAGCTTTACGATTTCATCAGCGAGCAGGTCAAGATGTACGGCTACTCCGATGAGACCATTGAGATGCGCGACGCCATGACCATGCAGCGCGTCATTGCCGAGACCGTAAACAACCCCGACAAGTACCAAATCGCTTATATGCACCTTGACCAGGTTGACCACGCCGGACACAGCTTCGGCTACGGCAAGCCCGGCTATGTCAACGCAGTCTCCCGCGTGGATATGTTGATCGGCAGGCTGTACGCGGCGTATGAGGCGGCGGGCATGCTGCAAGACACGCTCTTTGTGCTTTGCACCGACCACGGTCACAGGTTGCCCGGCGGCCACAAAAATCACGGCAAAAACACCGACCTTGAGGTCAACGTGACGTTTGCCCTTGCGGGTAAGACCGTTAAGTCGGGCACCCCGGGTAAGTTTATCAACGATGACCTTGCGCCGATCGTCAGCTATGCGCTGGGGGTTAAGGCTTCGGATACGTGGCAGGGGAAAGTGCCCTATAATATGTTCACCGCATTGGGTTGAACAGAGCGCGCATAAGGGCGCATCTGCTTTGTTTCTGCTTTCGCGCCCGCGCAGTTACGTACAAGGAGTACGCGCCTGCTCGTGCGCTCAGCGAGCCTCGCATCTGCAACCCTTCTCCGCGCTCTGTTGGGGGGTGGACTCTTCTGCGAGGTCACGAGAAGTAATAAGAGAAGCTCTGTTAGGGGTGAAAGCCGAGCCTCGCATCTGCAACCCTTCTCCGCGCTCTGTTGGGGGTGGACTCTTCTGCGAGGGCACGAGAGTGATAATAAAAGGCGCCCTGTTAGAGTAGGCATCTGCAAGGTCAAACGAAGGGCAGGATGCTTCTTTGGAAAAAGAATAATATCGTTTGCATCAAGGAAGGAAGAGGAAACGCTTCCTTTCCTTTGAAATAGGAGATACGCATGAAAGTTTTCAGTGGCATTGTTGAAAAGATCAAAGCAAACAAGGGCAAGACCGTTGTCATTGCCATTGTGGCGTTTGTGCTTGTTTGCGCGGTCGTTACGCTGTGCTGTTTGGGTTCATACGTGTTTAACCGTTTCGCAACGGGTTATGTTCCCACCGACGAGCAAGTTGCCGCGGCAAAAGGGCAATACAAGCGCGTTTTGATCATCGGGGTGGACGGCATAGGCGACTACGTCAGCAGGATGGAAGATGGCGCAATGCCCAACTACGCCAAGCTCTTTGGCGGCTTTACCACGGCAAACGGCACCCGCGTCAACGCGTCCGTCACACACACGGGCGTTGCGGTCTATCCCACCATCAGCGCGCAAAACTGGACAAGCATGTTCCACGGCGTGCGTCCCCCATATCACGGCATCACCGGCAAAAATTCCAACAAGGAACTCGAGAACGGCAAGCAGGCGGACGAAAAATACCCCTCTTTCATCAAAAACTACTTAACGTATTATCCCGAGGCAAAGGTGCTTTCCTCTTGCACTTGGAAGGCGGTCAACAACGGCGTCATCGAGGACCTGCCGCAGGTCAAAAAGATCAACAACGATTGCAACACCCTTTACGCCGTGGCAAACGGCACGCTTGGGCTTGGCGACGGCGACCTTGTGGACTACATCCGCCAACAGACCGCGGTGGAGGGCTATGCGGACGAGACCTATATGCTTACCGACGCCATCACCGTGCAGCGTGTGATTGACGAGACCGCCACCGAGGACTACGCCATCGCCTACATGCACCTCAATCAAGTGGATTCCGCCGGGCACAGCTACGGCAACAACAAGCACGCCTACATCAGGGCCGTCTCGCACGTGGACGTGCTGATCGGCAAACTTTACGCCGCCTATGAGGCAAGGGGCTGGCTGGACGACACCCTGTTTATTCTTTGCACCGATCACGGTCATCGCTACGCACAGGACGGCACCGGTCACGGCGGCAACAGCGACGTGGAAGTCAACGTCACCTTTGCCATTGCGGGGCATACCGTCAAGCAGGGCACCCCGGGCAAATACGTAAACACCGATCTTGCGCCGATCGTCAGCTATGCGCTTGGGGTCAAGGCGGCGGATACGTGGCAAGGGAAAGTCCCTTATAATATGTTTGCGGCGCTCGATTGAACGAACGGCACATAATTTAGTTTCAAAAAATCCCGCAGTTGCGTAAGGAAAAGTCCGCTTCTGCGGTTTTTTTGTTGCTATGGGAGTCCCTACTTCTTCTTGTTGTTGCATCAAAACCATCCGACGGCATCGCCGTCAATTCATGAGCCGCAGGCTCAATTCATGGCGGAGAGCCGCGTTGGGGTCCCCAAAAAATTCAATAGATTTTTAGGGGTGTTGCGAAGAGCCGCGTTGG
>DFFS01000001.1:0-3169 GCA_002371075.1 Christensenella sp. UBA3770 | reverse complement strand
CGAGAAATCCAAGTGATTTCTTGGGCTCTTGCGGCGGAGCCAATTCATGACCGTAGGTCAATTCACGAAGCAAAGCTTCTTATAGATCGCGTCTTTTGCAGCATAACGGTTTTCACGGAGTAGGGTGCGTTCATTGCCGCGCACGCGGTAGAGGCGGCTGAGGATGCCCTCTCTTCCTGCGGAAAGGAGGGTGGCGGCGGTTGGGTCTTTTACTTCCGTCCCGTCCTCGTAGAGGTTGCGGAAAGGAATGTGTTTTACCACCTCGCTTTCCAGGTGGCAGGGCACGCCTTTTTTTTGTCCGTACAGCACAAAGGTCAGCGTGCTCCCTTTGACGGTGGCGGCGATATAGACGGGGTGATCGGTGTCGTTTGTAAAGCGGAAGTCAATGGCGGAGGAAACCGTGCAATCCTGCGAAAAGGGCACGTAGGAGACGGGGATGGAGTGCGCTGCGGCGTTTTCCACCGGCAGGGCGGCAAGCAGCACGGCGTTAAAGAGGGTGGTGCTCACCTGACAGACCCCACCGCCGATGCCTTTTTGAAATTCGCCGTTGATCACAACGTTCGCTTCCAAAAAGCCCCGCTGTGCCGTCCGTTCTCCCACGACTTTGTTAAAGGAAAAGGTTTCGTTTGGCAAAAGGACCGTTCCGGAGATCGCTTTTGCCGCCAACGTCAAATTGTGCCGTCTGTTTGCGCCGGAGGAGGCGAAAGACGTGGAAAATCGCGCCGTTTCCCGCGTGATGGCTTTCAGCTTTGCCACGGTGACGTCGGGAGCGACCTCATGCGTATAAACGCGCGCACGTGCGCGCCCATCCTTTTGATCCATCGCGCGCGCGACTTCTCTGCCGAGGGCGGCAAGATCGACCACACGCCCCGTTTTCTCCGCGTGATAGAGGAAAGGGGCGGAGACGTCGCCTTTCCACTCCAGCGTGGCGTTTACGGGCTCCACGCGGCGCTTCTCGCATTCCTTTAAAAGATAGTCGCCGAGATGTATGGCAAGGTAGTTAAGCGCCTCTTGCGGCGAGTATTTTTTCAAAAGCGTATCGTACAGCTTTTCGTAGCCGCCGCTTCTTTCGGCGCGGAGGGCGTGCGGCACCTCAACCAAAAGGTTTTTGCCGTCAAGCGGCGCGTCGTCGACAAAGATCTCCGCTTCAATACGTAAAAAAGGCGGACCGAACGCCGCAAGAAACAAAAAGCAAATCAGCAAAAGAAGGGGGAAAGCCGCTCGTTTCATTTTTCGGGCAAAGGCTTCGGCGCCGTAGCCCAAAGCATTGCGGCAACGTATCCCAAAACTGTTACACCGAGTAGAACGTTGACAAGAAGGATCGCGCCGCGCTTGGGGTGCTTGTTTCGGAATGCTATCACGGTGGGGATCAAATAGACAAACAGGGCACAAAGCGCAAAGATCGTTCCCAAAACGTACGTCCAAACATTCATTCGTTTCACCTCCCGAGTGTAGTATGGGTGCGAGACGGCAAAATATCTTCGACGGAAAAAATATTTTTTCAAAACCTAAAAATTTTTACAAAATTCGAGTTTCCTCGCCTATGAAAACGAAAAGTGCGGAAACACCCGCAAAAAGCAAAGATCCTTTCAAAAATCCTTGCGTTCAATATTGTTCAGAACCACAATATATTGTGTCTAAAATAATAAAACATCGCTATATTTTGTAATTTTTCCTGTTGACAAAGGTGTTCATGCTTGCTATACTAAACAAGACACCATTAATGAAAGAAGGCGGGTCAAAGCCGCCCCACGGAGGAAGTATGTTAAACGTAAAGAAAAGAGATGGACAAATCGTACCTTTTGACCTTTCCAAGATCAAAGCTGCCATTCAAAAGGCGTTTGATTCGGTCAATCGCGCCTACACCGACGATATGTTGGATATGATCGCGCTCAAAGTTTGCGCGGATTTCCAAAACAAGGTCAAAGACAATTGCGTGACCGTTGAAGACATTCAGGACAGCGTGGAAGTCGTGTTGATCCAAGCAAGCTTCGTCGACGTATCCAAGAGCTATATTCTTTACAGAAAGCAACATGAAAAAGTGCGTAATATGCGCTCCACGCTCGTGGACTATAAGTCCACCGTTGACAACTATCTGAAAGTCAACGATTGGCGCGTTAAGGAGAACAGCACCGTCACTTACTCCGTCGGCGGTTTGATCCTTTCCAACAGCGGCGCCGTCACCGCAAACTACTGGCTCAGCGAGATCTATGACGACGTGATCGCAGATGCGCACCGCAACGCAGACATCCACATTCACGATCTTTCGATGCTGACCGGTTACTGCGCCGGTTGGAGCTTGAAGCAACTGATCCAGGAGGGCTTGGGCGGCGTCCCGGGCAAGATCACGTCCGCACCGGCGGGGCACCTTTCCACGCTGTGCAACCAGATGGTAAACTTCCTCGGCATCATGCAAAACGAGTGGGCGGGCGCGCAGGCGTTCTCCTCCTTCGACACGTATCTTGCTCCTTTCGTCAAGGTGGATAACCTCTCCTACAAGGAGACCAAGCAGTGCATTCAATCCTTCATTTACGGCGTCAACACTCCCTCTCGTTGGGGTACGCAAAGTCCCTTTACCAACATCACGCTTGACTGGGTCGTGCCCAACGATATGGCGGAGCTCAACGCGATCGTCGGCGGCAAGGAGATGGACTTTAAATATAAGGATTGCGTGAAGGAAATGGCAATGGTCAACAAGGCGTTTATCGAGATCATGATCGAGGGCGACGCCAACGGCCGCGGCTTCCAGTACCCGATCCCCACCTACAGCATCACCCGCGACTTCGATTGGTCGGAGACGGAGAACAACAAGCTCCTCTTTGAGATGACCGCAAAATACGGCACTCCGTATTTCAGCAACTACATCAACAGCGACATGGAGCCCAGCGACGTTCGTTCGATGTGCTGCCGCTTGCGTTTGGACCTGCGTGAGCTTCGCAAGAAGTCGGGCGGTTTCTTCGGCAGCGGCGAGAGCACCGGCAGCGTGGGCGTTGTTACGATCAACATGCCGCGTATTGCGTATCTTTCCAAGGATGAGGACGAGTTCTTTAAGAGACTCACGCATTTGATGGACATCTCCGCCCGTTCCTTGAAGATCAAGCGTAACGTTATCACCAAGCTCCTTAACGAAGGGCTTTATCCGTACACCAAGCGCTACCTCGGCACCTTC
>DFFS01000056.1 GCA_002371075.1 Christensenella sp. UBA3770 | reverse complement strand
GCGCGTTGATCAGGAACTCACCCATCAACTTCTTCTCGCCGGTGGCGGGGTTACGGGTAAAGGCAACGCCCGTGCCGGAGTTGTTGTTTAAGTTGCCGAACACCATCGGCATGACGTTGACCGCGGTGCCCCAGCTGTACGGAATGTCGTGGTCCATACGATAGACGTTTGCGCGGGGGTTATCCCAGCTGCGGAACACGGCACGGATGGCTGCGTTGAGCTGCTCGATGGGATCCTCGGGGAAATCGGTGCCGAGTTGCTTTTTGTACTCCGCCTTAAACTGGGTGGCAAGCTCTTTGAGATCGGCAGCGGTGAGGTCGATGTCGTACTCAACGCCCTTCTTCTCTTTCATCTGATCGATCAAAGCCTCAAAATACTTCTTGCCGACTTCCATAACGACGTCGGAGAACATTTGGATAAACCTTCTGTAAGAGTCATAGACGAATCTTTCAAACTTCGGATCGGGGTTGCCGGCGATCATAGCCGCAACGACTTTGTCGTTTAAACCGAGGTTCAAAATGGTGTCCATCATGCCGGGCATGGACGCTCTGGCACCCGAACGGACGGAAACGAGCAGCGGGTTGGTAAGGTCGCCGAACTTCTTGCCGTTGATCTCCTCCATCTTTTTGACGTTTGCCATGATCTCAGCCATGATGTCGTCATTGATGAGCCTGCCGTCCTCATAGTACTGGGTGCAAGCTTCGGTGGAGATCGTAAAGCCTTGCGGAACGGGAAGACCGATTTTGGTCATTTCGGCAAGGTTCGCTCCTTTACCGCCAAGCAATTCACGCATCGTTGCGTCGCCTTCGGTGAAAAGATAGACGTATTTTTTCATGTAAAATCCTCCTAAAAAAAACTCGTAGATAAAAAACGGTTATATTTATGATAAAACTTTTTACCTTGCTTTGCAAGGGATTTGAAAGAAAAAAAGTAAATTGACCCCACGTCGGTTGAGCAAACGGCAAAAAGACGGCTCAGCCGTTGCGAAGAAGATCGGAAAGTTCAAACAGAGCGCGCAGGTTTCGCCCCGTCTTAAGCTTGACGTATTGCGACAGCACGGAAAAGACTTCGGAAAAGTCGGATCGGGAAAACGAAGCATCCTTTCCTAAAAGGAAAGAAGAAAAGGCTCTTGCGGCGGAAGAGGTCATTTTTACGGCGTAGGCGCTGTGCAAGGCAGAGGAGGCAAAGCCGCCGCCCTCAAGATCGAAAACGAAGTATTTGGGATCATCCCCCGCTTTCATGGAGCCCGCCGAAACGGCATAGCCCGCGATGGACAGCATATCCGTGAAATAACGCAAAAAATCGGGGAGGGAGCCGCCGTCGTAGCATACCGTCATCAAAAAGCGCAACAGGCGTGCAAGTTCCTCGCTTACGGAAACGTTTTCCTCCGTCAGTTTATCCGCGACCTCCAAAGCCGCCGCCGAAGAAAAATAGCGGACGAGGTCATCCGAAACAGACGTGAAAGCATCGTTGTAATCAAAGGATTTCAAAGAGTAAAAATCACCGTTTTCAACCAGTATGTACTCACCGAAACTAAACGGAACGGCAGCGTGGCGAAGGCGTGATTTGGGGGAGGAAACACCCCTTGCTCTGACGGCGATTTTTCCCAATTTATCCGTCAAAAGCGTGATGATCCTGTCGCTTTCGCCATACTCTACGGAACGCAGACAAATGGCGTCAGTCTTTATCTCCTCTTTCAACTCTTCTTTCCTCCGCTTTGTACATACAAAACGCCTCGGGAAGACCGGTTTTCACAAACAGATCCCACAACGCGTCCATATTGTTTTGTTTTTTATCCATAAACAGCCCTCCGCCCTTATTATGGGCAAGAAAGCGGTTTTTCAATCACTTTTTCTTGACGTAACCGAGGGCGGAAAGCACAGCTGCGTCGTCTTTCCAACCGCTTTTGACCTTGACGTACAAGCGAAGGTAAACCTGCCCATCCACCAGTTTCTCCAGCTCCTTCCTTGCGGCGACGGAGATCTTTTTGAGGGTCTCGCCGCCCTTGCCGATGATGATGGGTTTGTGCGTTTCCTTCTCGCAGATGACATCCGCTTCCACGCGGGTCACGCCGTCCTCCCCCGTCTCGAATTTGGAGATCTCCACGCCGATGCCGTGCGGGATCTCGGCAAGCAAAAACTTGAGCGCCTTTTCCCTGACGATCTCCGCCGCCATAAAGCGCAAGGGCTTGTCGGTGTACATATCCTCCGGATAATACGGAACGTCGTCCTTAAGCATGGTTTTGACGACCTTTAAAAGCTCGTCCAAATTTTCCTTTTTCTCAGCGGAAACGGGCACGATCTCAAGGTTTTTGACGCCGGAAAGGCGGGCGACGGTTTGCATCACGGTGGCTTTATCCGCAATGTCCATCTTGTTGACCACGACCACGGTGGGCGTCGTGGCGGCAAGCGACTTTATAAACTCAAACGTCTCCTTTTCCAAAATGCGGCTGCCGTCCAAAACGTACATCGCGCCGTCAGACGAGCTCTTTGCCGAAGTGACCTCGTCCGCCATAAAGGCAGAAAGCTTGCTCTTCCCCGTATGGATGCCCGGGGTGTCGATCAAAACGATCTGATAATCCTCCCCGTTGACGATGCCGATGATTTTGTCACGCGTGGTTTGCGGGCGCCAACTGACGATGGAGACCTTTTCCCCCACGAGCGCGTTTGTCAACGTGGACTTCCCCGCATTGGGAAGACCGAGTATTGCGATAAAGCCGGATCTCATAAAGTACCTCTTGTTATGATTTTTCAAAACGATGCGGCAACAACTGCCCCAACGTAAAATGTTTTACGCCGGACGAACCCGCAACAAAGACGGGGATGTCCCCCGCAAACTCCGAAAGGACCTGTAAGCACATGCCGCACGGAAAGGCGTATGCCGCCGCATCCGTGTACACTGCTATAGCAGTGATCTCACGTTCCCCCTCCGAAACCGCCTTAAAGACGGCAACGCGCTCGGCGCACATCGTGGCGCCGTAGCTTGCGTTTTCAACGTTGGTGCCGCAAAAGACCTTGCCGCCCGCCGTCAACACCGCCGCGCCGACGGGAAAGCCGGAATACGGCGAATAGGAATGTTTTGCCGCTTGGGCAGCCGCCGCCATAAGCTTGTTTGCAAGATTTTCCATCAATCCCTCCCGATGCCGAGCGCGGAAAGAATGCGTTCCTCCGCCGCGCGCATCTTTTTCTTATCCTGCTCCTCCATATGATCGAAAGAGAGGAGATGCAGCACGCCGTGCACCGTCAAATAGGACAGCTCGCGCGCCAAAGAATGACCGTACTCCGCCGCCTGCTCTTTTGCCCTTGCACGGCAGATCACGATGCTTCCGATATAAACTTTGTTTGTTTGGACGTCAACGTCGTTGGGATAATCCCCCTTTTTAAGGGGGAGAGAGACGTTTTCAAGGGTGGGAAAGGACAAAACGTCCGTCACCCTGTCCACCCCGCGAAGAGAGGCGTTGAGACTGCGAATGCGCCCCCTGCCCACAAAAGAAAGATCCAGCGCGGCGTCCTCTGCGCCCATAACGGACAAGGCGGATAACGCCACCTTTTCGAGAAGTGCCTTCTCCTGTGCCGACGCGCCGATGATCGTGATCATTTTTTATCGGTGAGATTGTAAGAAATGCGCTCGTGATGAACGCCCATCAACGTGTTGACCACCGCAACTTTGACCGCGGTAAGCTCCGCCATTGTGATCGGACACTCGTCAAACTGACGCTCCGTCATCTTTTGGCGCACGAGCTTGTCCACCAATTGCTCCAACTCCTCACGCGTGGAGGGACGGACGGAACGCGTTGCCGCTTCGCAAATATCGGCGATCATAATGATCGCGTTGATCTTGGTTTGGG
>DFFS01000045.1 GCA_002371075.1 Christensenella sp. UBA3770 | reverse complement strand
GCTCAAAGCGCTGGTTTAGCAGACCACTTTGTGATCCATTCTTTGTTAAAGCAGCTGTAAACGGCGGGCTGCGTCTTTATATTAAACCTTCTTTTGTCCAATGTAAACTAAAAAAATATGTTTCAATAAACCCGAAGGGGCAATATTATCACGCGAATGCGTGCATATCATCAAGCGACAGCTTGCATATCATCAGCACTTGGTGCTGTATATCATCAAACCGCAAGGAATATTTTATACACGGCAGAGCCGTGATGATATGCAAGGGCAGTTGCCCTTGATGATATACACACCTGAAGGTGTGATGATATGCCAAACCTTGCGCTTTGGATAAAAAAGAACCTAAATTGAAGCGTGTTCAATTTAGGTTCTTTTGGCGGAGAGATAGGGATTTGCTCTCGTTTCGCAAAAAGCATGACGTTTTTGCTTGTAATTTGCCTTTTGCTCAACTTCGGTCATTGCTAAAATCGACAGAAGTCAACTGTCGATTTTTTGACGCTCTCGTTCAAATCCCTAACGTTAAGTGACAGTAAAAAAGTCGGATAAATCCGACTTTTTCCAAATTGGCGGAGAGATAGGGATTTGAACCCTAGGTACCGGTGAAGGTACGCATGATTTCGAATCATGTGCATTCGACCTCTCTGCCATCTCTCCGTGACATATAAAACTATACTACAAAACCGCGTCTTTTGCAAGCGGATTTTTTTGAAGTTTAAAAAAGGGCGGAAGAACCGCCCCTTTTCCTTTATCGCTACTTTTCTCTGACGGATTTCCCCGTCATGTGCAAGATGGAAAAGGCAAGCAAAACCGTTGCGTCAAGGTACTTCTCCACCTCTTTGTCAACGTAGGCTTTGTCCGATGTGAATTTGTCGGAAAGCTTTCGGGATACCTCTTCGACGATCTTCTTGTCCGTGACGATCTCCACCTCACCAAAAGCGATCACGCTTTGAAAGGTAAGCCACCACTCGCCGTCCCTACGTTCCCCTAGATCCTCGGCGGTAAACGAGGCTTTGTTTGAGCCGCGCAAGCACTCCAACTTGTAGCCGACTTTGCCGCTGTGGAAAAAGATTTTTTTAGCGGTTTTGTCGTAGTAAAAGTTGATGGGCAGGGCGTAGGGGAAGCCGTCCTCGCCGTTTAGCGCCAAAACGCCGCGAAGCGCTTTTTCAAGCACGCGATCGCAGTCTTCTTGGGATAGGCGCTGATTAACGCGAAGGGGCAAGCGGAACATAGCTCAGTTTCTTTCGTCCATCAATTTGTCAAAGAAATTGTCCAGAGCGATGACGATGGCGATGTAGAAGGGCGCTTTGTCGGTAAAGTCGGTTTCCAGCCAGAAGGAATCCTTTACCAAGTTGAAGTTTCTTCTGACGTGCGCCACGGGTACGCCGTTGTCCAAGATGTCGTAGTGCCTGCCGATCAGGTCGCCGCTGATGGAGATGTTGAGGTCCACGCCCGGCTCGGGGATAAGGACAAAGTCCTTACGGAATGAAAATAGGCTCTTCTTTTTGATGGTTAAGAGCCTTTTGCCATCCGCGTCCATCAGGAAAACTTTGGGCAAAAGGATGTGAAAGAACTTGTTGCGAACGCGATAGAGCGGGGTGCCGTCCGGTGTGCAGATCGTCTTGTAACGGGTGGGGGAAATGATGCGGCCTTTAACAAAATAAAGGTCTTTTCCGTAGTCGTCCATGACCGTGCTTGAGCCACCGAGAGAAAGGATCTTGTTTTTGATGATGTACTTCATGGGAAACCTCCTAAGGCTTGATTTTATTATTTTACATCCTTTCCCCCAAAAAGTCAACGATCGGGGCGTGGTTCACTCGCCTTTATCGGCGTCCGCTTTTGTCCTTTGTAAGGTGCCTAAGGGATGCTTTGGAGGAGCATAGACCGAAAACATTTTTAACGGCATACGTCCGTCGTTTAATAGGTTGTGATACGTCCCTGCCGGAACAAGAACGGCGCACCCCTCCGTCGCCTCGCCCACAAAACTCAGGTCCTCCTTTGACGTGCCCATAAACACGGACGCCGCGCCTTGCTCGACCACCAGCATTTGGTCAAGGTCCTCGTGGATCTCTTCGCCCACTTCGCCGCCGACGGGGATCGCCATCACCGTAATCTGCAGGTGCTTTCCCGTCCACATTTCTCTGCGGAAAAAGTTGTTGTACAGCGTTGCTTTTTCAATGGCGACCACGCCGCCTTTTGCCGTTGTGTTGTTTTCCATAAAACCTCCTGTCTTAACGCAAAAAACGCGTTTTTTGTTGTATATGCATCACAGGATCGCGCCGTTACGAAGAATATTAAAATAAATTAAGATTGTTGTTTTCGCGCGCGCCCTATGGTAAAATGAAAAATGAGGTGTTTATGAAAAGGAAATCTTTTTTGATCTTGATCCTTCTTTTGATGGCGCTGCTGCTGACTTTCGTCGCCTGCAAGGGCAAAAAGCAAAGCGACATTCCCGTTCCCCAAAACCTTGCGGTGGAGAACAACCTCTTAACTTGGGACGCCGTGACGGGCGCCCTCTCTTACGACGTCAAGTTGGACGACAACGTTTACACCTCGGACGAAAACAAATACACCCTCCCCATCAAGGATTACGAAGAGCATGAGATCGCCGTGCGCGCCAAAACCTACGACGGCACGGGCAACTATTCCGCCGTCATCACGTACAAGCGCCCGCGCCAAAGCACCACGCTTCCGCAACTTTCCGCGCCGCGCATCTCCATGACAAGCAACCGCGTGATGTGGAACACCATTTTAAACAACGACGGCTACAAGATCTTTTTTGACGGCAAGACCATCGTCGCGCCTAAAAACGCCACCTATTACGACCTGACCTTTACCAAAGACGGGCGCTTTGAGATCACGATGCAAACGCTCGGCGACGGCGTTTCGTATGCCTCAAGCACCTTGAGTTCGCCGTATTCCGTGACGGTCAAGGACGGCAAGGCGCCTTTGGACTCCTTGCCCAAAGTGGAGTTTTCGTTTAATGCGACGGAGAAAGTGATCGAATGGAAAAACCGTTATTCCGCCGACGCCGTTTCGTACGAGATCTATCGTGACAACGCTTCCGCCCCCGTGGCGGTCATCCCCGCCGACGCCACCAAGACCACCTTGCGCTATACTCCCTCTCTTGCGGGCGGCAAGGTCAGTTTTACGATGCGTCTTGTCAGCAACAACGGGCTGTACGTCGCCTCCAATTTTAACGAAGGGCTGACCTTTCCCATTGCGGACGCCGCGCCGGACGGGCTTGTCGTTGCGGCGGAAACCGAGCGCAACGCTTACTATATCAAGTGGTCCGCACGCGACTATGCGGACGGCTACGTCGTCGATATCGACGGGGTGGAGACCCAAACCGCGGAGCTCTCGCTCAAAGTACCCTCCTCGCTTACGGAGGGGTATCACGTCGTAAAGGTCAAGACAAAAGGCAACGGCGTGTATTATGCGGATTCCCTATATTCCGGCGGCGTGTCCTTCTATACCCAAGACAGCGGAAAGATGCAAACCCCGCTTGCCACGCCCGTGCCTTCCGAGATCCTTGTCACGGAGGATTCCATCACGTTGCGCTTGCCGGCGGTGAAAAACGCCGCTTCCTACGACTGGCGTTTTGTTGCTGCAAGCGGCACTGTTGTTTTGACCACCCAAACGGAAGAGACCGTTTTGACGCAGACGACCTTTGGAGATCGCGAGGCGTCGGCGGCGGAGCAAAGCGCCTACGAGGCGATCCGCGCCGGTCTTGCCACCGGTGTGACGGCAAGCGTCTCCGCAGTGCCCGAAAACGCGCTGTTCGTTGCGTCGCCGTATTCGGCGGAACAGATGATGGCGTCCGCTGAGCTTTCGCCCGTACTTCCTCCCGCAGGTTTTACCTTTGACGGAAAGGGCATCTCTTGGATGACAGCCTCCGGCACGGACTACGTCTATGAATTGGACGTGGACGGCGTGATCACCGAACGGCACGCAGGGGAGTCGGTTTCCCTCTCCGCGGGCACGCACGTTGCGCGCATTCGCCAAAAAGCGCAATATGCGCTTTGGTCGGAAGAGATCTTTTTCCGTACACCGTCCGTTCTTTCCGCGCCAGTCGGTCTTGCCGTCAATTCCGGCATTTTGACCTTTACGGGCAGCAACAACGCAAGCGGTTACGTTTTGTATGCCAACGGCGTTGAGATCGGCACGCTTTATCCCACCGAATCCATGGTGTTGCTTTCCTCTTATATCAAAACGGACGGCAATTACGTGTTGACGTTGCAAGCCGTTTCCGCCTCGGGGCTCATCGCTTCTCCCTTGTCCGACGAATGTTTGTACGTCAAAACGGATGGGGAATACGGCACCGCGGCAAAGCCTTTTGTGCCGCAATCGTCGGCGGAGCTTCTTTCGCTGATGCGTGAAAACGACGGGGCGTATTTTGAGCTTGTCAACGGCGGCGTTTACAACTTTTCCGACTATGACTTTTCGGCGGTATCTGCCTTTGATTTTGCGGGCGTGTTGCTTGGCAACGGCGCCACCTTAAAGGGGATCCGTCTTTCCTCCTCGTTGTTTGGCTCTTTAAACAACGCCACGATCCGCAACCTGACCATCGAAACGCAGCTTGTAAACTATGCGTCCGCGCAGGGGGGTGTGCTTGCGCAAAACGCGCGTTCGGCAACCTTTTCTGACGTGACGGTCAAGGTCAGCGGCAACGTAACTTTTTCAAGGGCGGCAAACTTCGGCGTGTTGTTCTACAAGGCGGAAGACCTGAGTTTGCGCAACGCGCGTTTGGAGTACGATATCTCGTTAAACTGCGGACAAAACTGCCTTTTCGGCGGTGTAGCGTACGATCTTAAAGGAAACCTGAATACGGTTGAACTTTCGGGAACCGCCTCGCTTCGCGGCTCCGACGTAAAGTTTTCCGGTCTCGGAGTGGTGGGCAACTTTAACGCGACGGGGGTCACCGATTCCCTTGCCGTCACCGCCAAAGGGACGCTATCCGCTTGCGTTGCCGGGTGCACGACGGATGCCGATCTGACCGCTGTCGGTTACGTCGGTTCGATGACCGTTTCGTTGGATGCTCCCGCCGCGCTGTATTACGGTGTTGCGGCAAAGGACTTTTCCGTCGCGGGCGCAGCGCTTGGCGGCGTGGTGCAAACTACGGAGGGTACGGACGTTGCTCTTTACGGCGTTGGTGAAAGCGCAACTGCTTTGACGGACGTGACGGTCTCCACACAGCTCAAAGGTCGTTCGAGGACGGAACTTCGCATTGCGGGGCTCCTTGGTGAGATCGGGGAGATCGACACCGCAAACAGCGCCTTTACGGGACGCATTGAGACGGTTGCCGCGGCGGAAGCCGAGGTTACGGCGGCGGCTTGTGCGTTTGAAATGACGGGCGAGCACGCGCTTCGTTCGGCGTGTACCATCGTCGTTTCGGGCGGCAATGTAGAGGTCACAGCGGGCGCGATCGACGTTGAGACCCTTTCTTTAGATAGTCAAAGCGTGATCATCGCGGACGGGGCGGATGTTCTCCGTATCGGCGGCGCGGCAGCAACCGCAAGCGGCACCTTGACGGTCACGGGCAGTTTGGAATTGGCTGTGACAGATTGCATAGAGACGTACGTCGGCGGCGTGACGGAAGGGGGCGACCAAACCCTTTCGATAAATCAATATCGTGTGTTCGGCTCCGTAGGCGCGGATGTCGCGCGAGTGGGCGGCGTTTCCTACGAGGGACAAAGCGTCGTGCTTTCCGCTCTTGATCTTACCACCGATCTGACGGTCACTTCTGCCGATATAAAGGCGGCGGGTGCGCTCATTGGCGCCAACGCGCTGTCGGTGGCAAACGACGCAAACATCAACGCGGTCATTCGCGGCGTGGGCGGCGGAAAGGTCGCCGGCTTTGCGCTTGGGCTTGGCAATCTTGCCTTGACGGATCTTTCCGTTACGGGCGAGTTGTCCTTGCAGGGCGCCGGTGCGGTGTACGGCGTGGCGCAGGAAGCGGGTGCCGTTTCCAACGTGCGTTCTACCGCATCTCTCACTGTGGAGGGGGGCGCCGTTTTGTACGGATTGTTTGAGCGGACGGCGACGGCAACGGATCTTTTCTTCTCCGACGCAGCCGTAAACGCCCATTCCGATCACGTGGAGTTCTACGGTTTGGTCGGCAGCGTTTCGTCCGGCAACGTGCAGGGCGCGACGCTTTCCAACCTGCAAATCGTTGCCTCTCCGCTTGCGGAGGGCGAAGGCGCCGCAAAGCTTGTTGGCGTAACAGATCGCGCCAAGAACGTGACGGGCGCGTCGGTTTCGGGCGTCACCTATACGATCGGAGCCTTTGACACGTTGACCTTTGGCGGGCTTGCCTCCTATTTCTCCGAAAGCGCGGAGAACGGTCAGCTTGTATACACCTTAAGCAGCGAGGCGAAAAACGCCGTGATCGGCGGCGCCTTCACGGAAGGCGGCGGCAGGATCAACGCTCTTTCTCTTGGCGGGACGACGCCCTTGACCGTTGTGTCAAGCGGCAGCGTGCGCCTTGGCGGCTTGATCGCCGATCCCGGCAACGTCAACCTCACGAGAGGGTCTTCTTATTTGAATTACACGCTTTCCTGCGCAGCCGCGGAGAGCGTGAAAGCGGGCGGCTTGTTTGGCGTTTTGTCCTCAAGCGACCTTGTCACCGTCTCCGATCATTCCGTTAAACTGACGGCAGCGCGTAGCGGCGCGGGAGAGATGTCTCTCGGCGGTATCGCGGCGGAGATAGAGGGCTCCTTGAGCGGCGCCGTCGTTGAAGTAGACTTTACGGGCGGCATTGCGTCCGACGTCCTCGGCGGCATTGCGGCAAAGACGTATTCCGCAAATCTCACAAATTGTCTTGCCAAAGGCAAGATCGTGGCGCAAGGCAAGATCGGGGGCTTGGTCGGCGCGTTTGACGGAGGGAGCTTGTCCGTTGCGGCAAGCACCGTCACCGTGACTTCGCAAAGCGAAAAGGTCGGCGGGTTGTTCGGCACGCTGCGCAACGCGTCGATCCTCAGCGCATATTCCCTTTCTCGCATGACCCAAAAGGGCTACGGGTTGTTTGCCGAGGGTGAAAACACCTCGATGAGCTTCTGCTACTTCGCAGGGGAGGCGCACGAGTATGCGCTTGCCGGCTCGGCGGAAAGCTGCTTGACGAGCGCGATCTTTTTGGACGCCACCTTAAACGGCATTCCCGCCGTGCAAAGCGGTTCGCTTCCGTGCGAGTATCGCTCGTTCGGGTACGGTTACGTCTCGTCCGAGCTTGGTAACGCGTACGTCACGGACGGAGCGCGCTATCCTTATCTGGCGGCGCTTGGGTATCCGATCCGCAACGCTTCGGCTCCTGCCGTCATCACAAAACCCGCATTGAACCTTTCCGAAACGCTTGATCTTTACACCGTGTTGCCGCGTTTCTACGACGCTGCCTCGCCGTCCGTCACTTGGGTGGATGAGAGCGGCAGGTTGGAGATCACAAACGGCGTGGCTACGGTGGTGGACAACGGCTCCGGCGTGCTGTACGGCGTGTTGGCGGGCGGCGTTAGGGTCTATCGCGCTGAGTACGTCTCCTCCGGCTTCGTCCCGTTTGCGGGCGAGGGCACTGAGGCAAGCCCCTATTTGATCGAGAACGTCAAGTACCTGTCGCACGTCAAGGAATACGCAGCGGGCAGGTCGGACGTGTTCTTCAAGTTTGTGATCGAGGGCGGCGAGCTTGAAAACGCCACCTTGGAAACCACCTTTACGTCGACGGAACCTTTCCGCGGGACGATGGACTTCAACAACGTGCGCTTCCTTTCCCCCACGATCGGGGCAAACGGCGTGCTCGGATACCTAAACGGTGCAACGGTCAAGAACTTAGTTCTTGAAGAAGGGTCGTATCCCGGTTGGATCCTATCGCGTAGGGCAACGGGTGCCACCGTTCAAAACGTCACCGTTTCCGGTACGGTCAGCGGGGAATGCAGCCTGATCGGCACGCTTACCGACGCTGTCGTGACGGACGTCACCGTGCGACTGGATTGCGTTTCGCAAACAGATTTCCGCTGTTTTACCTCGGTTTCCGGCGGCAGTATGGAGAACATTTCGCTCCGCGTTTCCGTCAACAGCGGAGAGGACGTCTCCGTCTACCTTTTGGGCACCACCGAAAACGTAGCGGTCACCAAAGCGCAAGCGCTCCTGCACGCGCCCATTGCGGGCAGGTTGACGACGGGGCTTGTCAACGTTGACCAAAACTCTGCGTTTACCACCGTGATGTTTATCGCGGACGCGCCTTTGTGCGACGCAGAAAGCGAGATCGCGGGCTTTGCCTTTACGGCAGAGGGCTCGCATTTTGAAAACGCCGTTTCGTTGACGGCGGGCGAAGCGATCATCTATCCCATCGTAAAGACGGGTGACGCCACCTATACGGACGTCAAGGTTTGTTCCGACGCCGCTGTTTCGGCGACGGCGGGCGTAACGCAACTGCCCGTTGAAGGAGCAAAAGACGCCATCGCCTTGATGTCTTCCTATCAAAGCGGCGTCGTTTTCTCGCCCCTCGGCTTTGATCTGCTTGCGGGTTCCGGCGAACCCGATTACGGCTTTACTTTGGATAAAGAGGAATTGGAGCTTACGGAACGGCTGACTTTGTCTTCCGCTTTTATCGTTTTGGCGGAGCAGCCGCTTGCCCGCATGTTGTCGTATTCGTTTACGGGTGCGGCGGCGAAGATCGTGGATGGCGTGTTGCGCCCGATCGTCAACGGATCGGGGACGCTCACCGTCCGCAATTTCTACGGACAAGAACAAAACGTTGCGGTCACCGTCGTCTTTGACGGTTTTGGCACGGGCGAGGGGACGGAAGAGGATCCGTACGTGATCTCCTCCGTCGAGGATCTCAAGCGCCTTTCCGCCATTTCCGAAAGCGCCTTCTACAGCTTGGCGGGCGACGTCTCGGGTGAGATCGACGAGCCCCTTTCCTTTAACGGCGTTTTGAAGGGGACGGGCGGCACGATCACCATTGACCTCTCCTGCGATTCGTTGTTTAAAGAGGGTCGCGGCAGGATCAGCGGCGTAAACTTCGTCGTCAGAAAGGACGAGGTCTCCTTTATGGGCGGCGGCGCGCTGTTTATGTCCCTTGCGGACGGTTTGACTGTGACGGATTGCGCTATCCGCGTGGAATGTCCCTCCGTCACTTCGGACGGGGAAGACGCGGTTGGCTTGCTCTTTGGAACGATGACGGGTTCGTCGCTTGAAAACGTCACGGTCACCTTTGCAGAGGTTTCCGTCACGGCGGGCGGTAACGTCGGTCTCGTCGCGGGACTTGCGGAAAACACTTTTGTCAAAAATCTTTCCGTCAGCGGCGTCGCTTCCCTTACGGCAACCGGCGAGAGCAGCTTCGGCGCGTTTGGCAACCTCAGGGCGCAAAGCAAAACCTATCAAAAGCAAGTTGGGGAGAACCCCGAAGATTATACAGAAGTCTTCTACGTGGACGGCTTGACGCTGTCACTGACCCTTACGGTGGCGGGGAGCGTCTCCGTCGGCGGCGCGGCGGGTGAAAGCAACGTTACGATGACGGGCGTCACCGGCTCAGTCAATTTGACCCTGTCCGGCGGAAGCGTTTTTGCAGGTGGTGCGGTCGGCGTTATGAACGGCGATCTCGTTTCCTCCTCCTTGAGCGGCTCGATCGGCGCGGACGTTAGGGAGGGCAGCTTCGGCGGCTTGATCGGCGCTCTATACGGCAACGTTGAAGAGAGTGCGGCTGACGTCCATGTCACGGTGACGGTCGCGGGCGAAGGCTTTGCGGGCGGTGCTGTCGGCTCGGGCAGCGGCTCCGTAACGGGCTTGACGGTCACGGCAAACGTTTCCGTTACGTCGTCTGCCGATGAGGCTTTGGTTGCGTCTCTTCTAAGCAGTGAGGACGCTTACGTTCCCATCTGCGCGGCGGGCGGTGCGGTCGGTTATCTCAGCGGGCGCATTTCGCTTGCAAGCGTTACCGTAGCGTCCGTATCTGCGGCTACGTCGTATGCGGGCACGGATCTGTATGCGCTTGCGGGTGGCATTGCGGGCTATGTGCGCGACGTGGAAAACGTCGAGGTCAAGGGCGCGGGCAGCGTGACCGCTTCGGGCGGCGCGCCTTGCGCTTCGGGCGGCGTGGCTCTTCTCGGGGAAACGATGCTCTGCACGGTGATCTCCGGCGTGACGGTCACCGCCGAGTCGGTCGGTTGGGCGGCAGTTATCTCCGCGGTGCGTGAGGACGGGCTTGTTCAAAACGTCTTTGCCACGATCGGCACAAACAGCGGCGCTTTGGTCACCGAACTTGTCGATGGGGCGCAAATGGAAAAATGCGCGTATCTTTACGGCGCGGATACCTTTACCGAAGTCACGGAGGGGCAGGTGATGGAAACGCACAGACTCGGCTCGCTTGACGCTTTTTACGCGGCGGCGCTGTACGAGGATTTTGACGAAGCCGTTTGGCAAATCAGCGGGGAAGCTCTTCCCACGCTCAAATAAGGAGTGCTTATGACAAAAGCAAGAAAACTGTTGTACGGAAGTTTGATCGGTTTAACGGCGGCGCTTTTGGTGCTTGGCGTCTTTTTTGACAAGACCATCGCCGACTATATGTTTCAGCCCGAAAACGTGATGGCAAAGATCTTGGAGAGTGCGGGCATTTTCCCGCCGTTTATCTTTGTCTCGTCGATGTTTACGGTGTTTTATTTTTCCGTCAAAGAGGGAGGCAAAAACCCCCTTTTGAAAAAGGTGCTTTGCATTGCGGCGTCGGCGCTTTCCTATCTGCTGTTTGGCTTTATGGCAACCGAGCAGCTGTTTGCTTCAACCCTGCCAAGGCTCCTTGTCGGCGTGGGGACGGCGGTCCTTTTCACGCCCGTCACGGTGCTTGTCTTCCGCGGCAGATCCCCCGAAACGCTCAAGCGGCTGTCGATCTTTTTGATCTTTGCAAGCATGGTGGCGGTCATTTCCAGTTTGATCTCCATCAACGTGCTCAAATTTATTTGGGGCAGACCGCGCTACCGTGAAATGATCGCGGACGGCGACTATCTGTTGCAAGCGTTTACGCCCTGGTATAAGATCAACGGCTTTACGTTGCACGGGCATCATTCCTTCCCGTCCGGGCACACTTGCTCGGCAGCCAACTTGTTGGTGCTGTGCGCCTTGGGAGAGGTCTTTCCCGAAGCGGAACAAAAGAAGGGAACGATCACCTTTATCGTGGCGATCTATATCTTTGCAATGGCGTATTCCAGAATGGTGCTCGGCGCGCATTTCCTTTCCGACGTGACGGGCGGCTTCTTCATCGGTTTCCTGACCTACGCCGTGGCGCGCTACGTGTATTTTGACAAGAGCCGCATCGTGGTGGAAGCCATCATGCAGGCAAACAACTCCGTCGAAGAGGTTGCGGCGGAAGAGCCCGCAGCGGAGGGGGAAAGCCAAGCAGATGAGGCAGAGGCACCCCTTGCTGACGAAAGCGTTCCCGCAGTTGAGAGCAATGAGGACGAAGCAAAGCAGGGAGAACAAGAGTAAACGGCAGTGTCGTGCGGAGTGAGGGATGGAGAGTAGAACGGCTTATCAATACTTTACGCAAAACGTTCGCGGACTGAAAAGGTGTCTGTATTATCTCGGCACGCGTTTTTCGGGAGCGGAAACCGTCTCCCGCATCGACGCCGTCGCCGAGTTCTTTTACGAAAAAGGGGTCAGGCAGGGCGACGTCGTTGCGATCAATCTTCCCAACACGCCGGAGTGTATTTTTACCGTTTACGCGCTTAACAAACTGGGTGCCGTCGCGTTTGTGACGCATCCCTTGCTTCCCCCTTGCGCGCTCAAAAAGAGCGTCGAAGAGAGCGGGACGAAATTGCTTGTTTGTATGGACGACCTGACGCTTGACGTCGGCGTGCCCAAGGTGCTTTGCGACGGCGTTTCGTTCTTGCCGCCCGTAGTGCGTTTGTTTGCGCGCCTCAGGCGGGGAAAGGCAAAGGCGACGGGGGAGAGGTTTCCCTATTGTAAAAAGCAGCCGAGCGCGTCCCTTTCGCCTTGCGGAGAGGGTGGAGACGTTGCTTTGTATCTTCCCTCGGGCGGGACGACGGGCGAGCCCAAGATTATTCGCGTGACCAACGCGGCGTTTAACGCCAATGCCGAGGCAACGTTGTCGCTTGCAAAGATGCCCATCGCGGGGCGCGGGGTGTTGCTTGCGCTGCCGTTCTTTCATGGGTTTGGGTTGTCCTCCTCCTTGCACGGCGCGGTGTCGGGCGGCGCAGAGGGCGTGATCTTGCCGTTTTTGGACTACAAGCGTGCGGCAAAATACGTTAAATCGGGCAGGGTGCAGATCATTCTTGCCGTGCCCAATATGTACAAAAAGTTGCTTTCGGAAAAGGACTTTCGCAAGGGGATAGGAAACATGCTCTTGGCATTTTCGGGCGGTGATACGCTCCCCGAGCGCTTGAAAAAGGAGTATGACGATCTTGCCGAAAGGGCAGGCGGAGCAAGTCGACTGTTTCAAGGATACGGGCTCGCTGAAACCGTCTCCGTATGCGTGGCAAACTGCCCCGGTACGGACAAGATCGGCACGATAGGAAAGCCGGTTTGCGCCGAGGTGCTTGTCGTTGACGACGCGGGTAATCCTCTCCCAAAGGGAGAGAAAGGGGAGATCGCCGTCAAAACACCCTGTATGATGAAAGGCTATTTGGGACAGGAGGATTTTTCCGCCGACTATTTGATGACGGGAGACCTCGGCTATTATGACGAGGACGATTTCTTGGTGTTTTCGGGCAGAAAGAAGAGGATCATCGTGATCGGCGGCATGAACGTTTACCCTTTGGAGATCGAACGTACCGCTTGCGAGCTGGATTTTGTGTTAAACGCCGCGGCGGAAGAATATCGCGAAGATGACAAACCTAAAATTTGCTTGTTTATATCGGATAATTCCGAATTTTCGGAGGATGAAAAGCGCAAAAAGATCTTGTCCTATCTGTCCGAGCGGATCATCAAGTATGCCATCCCCTCAAAACTGGTGTTTTTACCCGCCTTTCCCGTGACTGCGGTGGGTAAAACCGACCGTAAAAAACTCTCAAAAATGGCGGCTCTTTGATCGCTTAAAAACAAAAACTTCCTATTTATCCGAATTTTTTGTGCAAAAATTGTGTATTGACAAGTTGCAAGCAATATGTTATAATAACTATATATAATATAAGGCGGTACGCTTATGAACATTACCGACGTCAGAGTCAGGCTCGCAAAAAACAGCACCGGCAAACTCAAGGCTGTCGCGTCCATTACGATCGACAGTTGTTTCGCCGTGCATGACATCAAGATCATCGCAGGTGATTCCGGTCCGTTTATTGCCATGCCAAGCAGGAAAACGCCCGAAGGGGAGTTTAAGGACATCGCGCATCCGATCAATCCGGAAGCAAGAGCCATGATCTCCGACCTTGTGCTCAAGGCATATCAAGCTCAGCTTGAACTGGAAGAGAACTAGTTTTCCTTTTTTCATTCTCCAAAGATGATTTTTCGAAATTCGGTTTCGTAGTTTTTGTATGCGGAACCGTTTTTTTTATGCCTTTTTTGACCCTATTTCGGGCTGTCGCTTTCCGCCTTTTGACGCAGTGAGTCTCCCTTGCATATACAAGTATTATGACGCAAGGTTTGAAAGGGAAGAGAATGCATTTTATCGGGGTCGGCGGCATCAGCATGAGCGCGCTTTTGACCATCGCCCATCATCTGGGCGCAAAGGTTTCCGGGAGCGACGTTGCCGCCTCTGACGCATTTAAGGGGCTTGTAAAAGACGGCTACGACGTGTATTTGGGGTCGCGCCCGTCCTATGCCTCAGCAGCGGACGTCGTCGTTTACAACGCCGCGATCAAAAAGCACGACGCGGAGCTTGTTGCCGCAGGGGACAAGGCGGTTACGCGGGCGACCTTTTTAAGGGATATTTGCAACTTTTTCAACAGAACGGCGGCAGTCTCCGGTACGCATGGGAAGACCACGGTCAGCGCAATGATCGCCTGCGCGGCGCTTGCGGGCGGCGTAAAGTTCTCAGCACATATCGGCGGCATCGTCCGCAACTTTCAAAACAACACGTTTTTGGCGGGAGACGACCTGTTTATCACGGAAGCGTGCGAGTACAAGGACAGCTTTTTGACCTTGTCGCCCGATCTTGCCGTGGTGCTTAACGTTGAGTGGGATCACAGCGATTACTTTGAAAACGTCGATCGGTTGTACGCTTCGTTCGGCGCTTTTTGCGCCAACGTCAAAAAAGGCGGCGCCGTCGTCCTCGGAGAGGGGGTATCCTCTCATATCGACGTATGCGCAAATGATGATATTCGCATCTATCGATACGGGGAGGATTTCTCGATGGAGCCGCAGGAGGGTGGCGGATTTACGCTATACGTAAAAAACCAACCGCCACGCTTTTTCGTAACTTCCGCAAAGGGAAAACACAACCTTTACAATGCGGCAGTCGCGGCGTTTTGCTCCCTTCTTCTCGGCATAGAAGAGGACGCCGTCAGAATGGGGCTTGCGGCTTTTCTTGGGGTAAAGCGCCGCTATGAATATATGGGAAAAACCGCCCTCGGCGCGCCGGTCATCCACGACTATGCCCATCATCCAAGCGAGATCCAAGCCGTTATAAACGTGGCGCGAGATGGGGCGGGGCGGCTGATCGTTGTGTTTGAACCGCACACATTTTCTCGCACGCAAGCGCTGTTTGACGACTTTGTCAAAGTGTTGTCGCAGGCGGACGTTTTGGTGATGCTCCCCACTTATTCCGCGCGCGAAGTGCCCGAAGAGGGGGTGGACGCCGAGACGTTGTTTTGCGCGATCCGTGCGCCCGAACGCTATTATTTCAGCGATTACGACGGCGCCAAACGTTTGCTCGACAGGGTCGCCGTCTCGCGCGATACCGTGTTGATCCTCGGCGCGGGAAGCGTGGAGCGTCTTGCGGAAAGATTTTCAAAATAAAGTGTTTTTAGGGTCTCTCTAGGGACAAACCCCTTTTTGTCGCCGATGATTTTTTGCCGAGCGGGTTTGTTCGTTCGGCGGTTTTTTGTTTCTCACGCGCACACGCCATGACGTAGGCGCAAATTCAATTTGCTTTTTTTCGTTAAGTATAGTATAATAGTAAAAAGTTTCGGTGAAACCTACTGAGGAGTCGCTATGGAAAACCTTTCTATCAAAATTTTGGACGCCCTTTTCGACCTGTGCGAAGGGGAAAACTACGTGATCTTGGACAAAGAGGACATCGTCGCGCCTTTTCCCGAGCATAATTTTGAAACGGACGAGCTTACCGAGATTTTGGAGTCCTTGACTGTGGAAGGTTTTATCGATCTGAAGTATGCCGATAACACCGAGTACTGCGTTTGCATGAAAACCAAGGGTCGCACCCTGATCAAACAATCGAGGGAAAAGCTGCAAACCATCTTGCGTGAAACGCCTGCGGCGGATACCGTGATTCAGGCGGAGCCTTTGACCGTTTCTGCGGAGGTCGATCCTCCGCGTCCCAAGAAAAAGGAGCGTCACAGAGTCGTCGTCTCCGCTCCCGCCGAGGAAGAGGAGTACGTCCCCACCCTTGACGACGGGCACTACACCGACGCCGGCAAGTTGTCGCGCGGGTACACCGCGACGCCCACGCGTGAGGACATCGAAAAGGCGGAAAAGAAGCGTGAGCGCAGGGCGTTCTTGGCGGCGCTGATCGGCGCGGCGGCAGGCTCCCTCGTGATGGATCTGATCTTTCTCGTCATCGTGTTGGTGCTGCTTGCAAGAGGTTGATAGGGGAGTATGTTAAACAAAAAAGAAAGCGCTTTGATGCGCGTGATCTACAAAAAAACCACCAAGAACAAGGGGATGTGCCTGATCCGCCCCGTGGATCTTATGGTGGGCATCTCTTACGGCGTGGATTTCAAGGCGGAAGACCTTGAACCCACGATCAAAGCCCTCGTTTACGACGAATACATCGACTATGTCGAGTCGGATAAAAAAGGGGAT
This sequence comes from Christensenella sp. UBA3770, assembly GCA_002371075.1. GTDB lineage: Bacteria > Bacillota > Clostridia > Christensenellales > CAG-1252 > CAG-1252. The sequence goes on along the minus strand of DFFS01000045.1, from coordinate 320 downwards.
TTCTATTACTGCATCACCCTCTTAAAAAAAGGGTTTGCTTTCCAAAGGAGCGAGGAGCAGCGCGTTCGCGCCCGTCGTTCCAGCATCATCACCAAGGTTCTTTTGGCTCTTTTGGGCGCGGCGGTCACCATCGTTTTGACCCGTGTTATCGCGCCTTTGATTTTTAAGTGATCAAAAATGGATTTTGAGCTTGTTTCGTCTTTTTCTCCTTGCGGCGATCAACCGCAAGCCATTGACAAGCTTGTCGAGGGCGTCCGCGACGGTTTGACCACGCAGGTTCTTCTTGGCGTGACGGGCAGCGGCAAGACCTTTACGATGGC
>DFFS01000049.1:14688-15146 GCA_002371075.1 Christensenella sp. UBA3770 | reverse complement strand
AATCCGCCATCGTGCCGTACATCGGATCGATATCGCGATAATCGGAAATGTCGTAACCGTTGTCGCACTGCGGACTTTTGAAGATGGGGCAAAGCCAAACGGCGTTTGCGCCAAGCTCCCTGATATAATCCAATTTGGAAATGACGCCGCGAAGATCCCCGACGCCATCGCCGTCGGAATCACAAAAACTTCTTGGATAAATTTGATATACGACAAGATCGTAACAATCGGAAAACTCTTTTCTCACTACTCGGCATCCTTTGGGAAAAGTCGGATCCCCCCCTTTCCCGTCGGCTTTTATTGTATCGCCAAGACGGTTTTAAGTCAAGGCATTCCGCTGCAGTTGCTTTTTTATTTATAAAAATGCAAAAGCATAAAAAAACGGGCTTTGCCGAAAAAGCAAAACCCGTTTGAGTGCAAACGATATAATTACAGGAGAAGAGTCTTATCTTCGCCCA
>DFFS01000049.1:0-14634 GCA_002371075.1 Christensenella sp. UBA3770 | reverse complement strand
CTTCGCCCATGCCCATCATGCCGTCTAAGACGTACTTCTTGCCGTCCTCGTCGCGGATGTAGCCCTCAAGCTCACCCCAAGCGACAAAGTAATCGATGTTGACAACAAGCGCGTGGAGCACCATCGGGTTGATGCCGTAGACCTTAAACTTCAAGTTGACCATGTCGTGCTCGTCCTTGACGATCCACTCCGCATAATTTTTGAAATCCTTGGTCTCGATGGTTCTCGTGAACGTCACGGGCGGCAACAAGCTGGACTTGCCTTCAAGCCACAAAATGTTCTCGTTGTAGTCCTCTTGGTTGATGGACTGGTTGCGCGTGAGGTTGAAGGCGAGGAACTTCTTTTCCCCGTCGACGTCGCACTTGCCCATCGTGGTGACCCAATCGTAGTGGGCGCGGCGCGGATAATAGCCCCTATGATCGTCGATGATGGCGACGGTCTCGTCGTCGGAGATCATCTCCTCCCCGTTGATGATCAGCTTGCCTTCCGCCTTGAAGAAATTCTTTTGGCTGTAAAGGGTGCGGTTGTCACTGTACGGGAACGGAATGGAAACGACGCACGGATCGGAGAGATTGGTCAGTTTGAAATCGTACTCGATGGTGGCGAGAGCGGGATCGTAAACCTTGTTCTCCTTGATCGCCTCAACGGCGGTTTTGTCCTCCCTGCCTTGGGTGACCAAGCAGAAGTTCTTTTTGTTGACGGTGTGCTTGCCGGAAAGCTCCGCCTTGCCGTCTTGGAAGTTGTTGACATAGGTGACGTGACCGACTTCGGACTCCGCCTTAGCAATAGAGCCGTTTAAAAGATTGGGGGCAATGATGGTATCTTTGCTCTTGATCTGGGTGTCCCAGCAATAAACCTTTTTGGTGCGCTTGTCATAGAACATATTGAGCTGTTTGCCAAAGATGCCCATGTCGCAAACGACGGCGAGGAGCACGCCGTTTTTCAGGTGAACTTCGGTGGCTTCCCAAAGGGTCAACTTAAACTTTCTCAAAAAGTCCGGCGCTCTGGTAGGCTTCTTTGCACGAAGAAGCTCCATCGTCTCAAACTCTTTGTCAAAGGTGCCGAAAACGACCTTGCCGTTTTCATCGACCAAATCTTTCGGCGTCGGCACCGCTCTGCGTTTTTCCGATATAAATTTGCTGTATTCGCCCATAGTTTTCTCCTTTATCGGGATTTTATATATGTATTATATCATATACGAAACGCCCATTTCAAGAGGGGTTTTTGAAAAAACGCAACTTTAGCGCCTCTTGTTCTTGCCCATTTGGCTGTTTTTGTTTTGGGCAGCTTGTGCCGCGGCAGCTTCTTCCGAACGAAGCTCCCTTTTTTCACGGAAGTCAAAGACCATTGCGAGAATGGGCGCAGCAAGCGAAATGATCGCAAACAGCGCAGGCAGGACGGCGTGCGACTGAATGGAACACGCGGGGTTGTCGTTGCAGTAAGTTGTCAAAATGCCGGAATCCTTGATGGAAAGCGCCACCGCATAGCAAGCGATAAACAGCGCCGCTTCCGCCGCCGCGAAAACGATGCCGACGACGTTAAAGGCGCCTTGCTTGTTGGTGATCAACGCGAACAGATTGATGAAGCCGTGCACGATCAAAACGAACAGCACGATCACGCTGATGACGGAAAGCGTATAGACGTACGATGCGGCGTGATAGTTGAACACCGACATGTTGCCGAAGCGCCCCGTGTCCATGCTTGTGTAATTACCCGAGAGCCCCGCCGAAACGCAGTTGTAGCCGCTGATCTCGATCTCGTTGTCCTCCATCGAAGTGTTGTAGATCGCCGCCCAATTGACCATCATAAAAAGCAGCAACACGACCGTTAAAAGGAGCGCCGCCAAGGGGAAAAGCCTAAAGATCTTTCTTTTGGAAAGACGCTTCTTTTCCTGCTCAGTTTTAAGTTTCTCTTCAATGTGCTTTTTGTTTGCCATAACCAGCCTCCGTTAAATCGTTGCGTTTTACTGTTTTTTTCTCTTATTTCGTCACGTAATATGCCAAGCCGGAATAGTCTTCGATCGTCGTCAGAGACGAAACGGCAAACGTGCAAAAAGAAACTTGCTCTCGTTTGGTGCGATCGATCTGCCCGACGCTGTCGTAGGCGTAGATCCAAATCTCCTTTTTCTCCGCCGAGGCAAGGGTGCCTTTTACGTGGATCCAACTTTTTTCCACCGTATCCTCGCTTTGATTGACGGGCGCGGGGATCACCCCGTCATACTCCAAAATAAAGCCGATCACGCTATCCTTGCCGCACTTGCAGCCGTATCCCGCCGAGCACTTACGCACGCCGCATAGATACTCGTTGCCGACCGTGTCCGTCAAAAGATACGTAAAGCAATCGAACGAGATCTCTTTGCCGACGTATTGCTCCGGATACATTTGGATCGTGGTCATACCGTAAAAGTAGGTTTCTTCCGTCAGATCCACCTTATCCGACCCGCCGCACGAAACAAAAGTGACGGCGACGCAAAGAAGCAAGACGAGCGTCAAAACCTTTTTCATGCTCTTACCCTCCCCTTTATTGCGCCGACTAGGCAGAAGAGGCAGAAAGCCACCGCCTGAACGACCACGATCGTGGGACCGACTGGCACGCCCTGCGGCAACCCGATGGCAAGAAACAGCCCGATACAAGCGGTCGTCACCGACAGCACGGTGGATGAGATCGTAACGGACAAAAAGCTTTTAAACACCCGCATGGAGGAAAGCGCGGGGAAGATGATCAACGCAGAGATCAGCAAAGAACCGACAAGATTCATCGCAAGCACGATGACCACCGCGATGATGACGGCGATGATCAAATTGTAAACTTCCGTCTTTATGCCCGTGGCTTTTGCAAAGTTTTCATCGAACGTCACTGCAAAAATGCGGTTGTAGAAAAACACGAAGACGATGACCGTAACGAGCGAGAGCGCGATGCACACCCACACCTCGGCGGGAGAAAGCGTCAGGATCGAAACGGAACCGAACAACGTGCCGCACACGTCGGCGGAAACGTTTGACGACGTGGGAAAAAGGTTCATCAGCAAGTAGCCGAGCGCCAAAGAGAACACCGAGATCAACGCAACCGACGCATCCCCCTTGATGCGGGCGTTTTGACCGGTGCGAAGAAGCAGGATCGCCGAGACCACCGTGACGGGCATCACGATCAGCATCTGATTGGTGAGCCCCACGATCGCCGCCACCGCCATCGCGCCAAACGCAACGTGTGAGAGCCCATCGCCGATAAAGGAAAAACGCTTGAGCACGAGGGTCACGCCCAAGATCGAAGAGCACAGCGCGATCAAGACGCCCACGATCAGAGCGTAGCGCACAAAGGAAAACTGCATAAACTGTCCGAGTCTTTCAAAAAATGCCGTCATACGTTTTCTCCTTGGTTTGCCAAAGCAAACGCCCTGCCGCGCTCCGTGGTCAGATACTCCTCAACCGAGCCGAAAAAGACCTCCTGCCCGAGGTGAAGGATCTTGTTTGCGTAGGTGACCGCCGCATGGACGTCGTGCGAGATCATGATGACGGTGATGCCCTCTTCGTTCAAAGAACGAATGATGTCGTACATCTCCTGCGTAACGGCGGGATCCAAGCCGGAGACGGGCTCGTCCAAAAGCAAAATGCTTTCGGTGGCGCACAAAGCGCGCGCAAGAAGCACGCGTTGTTGCTGCCCGCCCGACAGCTCGCGATAGGAGCGCTTGACAAGGTCAGTCAGTCCCATTTTTTCAATATTTTGTTTGGCTCGCGCCTTATCCGCAGCGGTATAAAAGGGCGTGAATCTTGCCTTGGCAAGGCACCCCGAAACGACCACCTCCCACACCGAAGCGGGAAAATCCCGCTGAATGGGCGACTGTTGCGGAAGATACCCGATCTGGTACTTTTTTAAGCCCTCACCGAGCGTGATCTCCCCTTTGAGCGGTTTCATCAGTCCCAAAATCGTCTTCATCAAGGTGGATTTGCCCGAGCCGTTTTCGCCGACGATGGCAAGGTAATCGCCCTTTTCCACCGTGAACGAGAGCCCCGTTAAGATCGCTCCGTTTTCATAACCGAGCGTCAAATCGTTTACTGTTAACTGCGCCATATTTCTCCTCTTGCCCCGAAGGGCCGTTTACAAGGGGGAGGGGACTCCTCCCCCATAATATTAACTCAACGCGCTTTCCAATACGGAAAGGTTGCTTTCCATCACCGCAAGGTACGTTCTGCCCGCGGCGTACTCCTTTTTGGTCGAGGATTGCAGGGAATCCAAAACCATGATCTGTTGGTTTTTCTTTTGAGATGCGTCGCGAATACCGCGCGCGATATCTTCGGTGGAACTTTCGATCTTCAAGATGACGGAAAGGTCCAAAGCGTCCGCTTTGCCCGCCAAAAAGGCGATGGTTTCAAAACTTGCGTTGGTCTCGGCGGAGCAGCCGACGAACGCAGCGTAATAGTTTAAGCCGTAGTCCTCAACGAGGTAGCGGAATGGGAAACGGTCGCCGAACAAAACCGTGTCGCGGGGAGACGACGCCACCACCTCGGCGTAGCGCGCGTCGAGCGCCGCAAGTTTTTGCACGTAGGTTGCCGCGTTGTTTTTGTAAAGCTCCGCATATTCCGCATCAAGCGCGGAGAGCTCATCGGCAATCAAGTTGACGTAGAAAGAAGCGTTTTTCAAAGAGAGCCAAACGTGCTCGTCGTACTCTTCCTCCTCATCCGCCTCCTCATGCTCGTGCTCCATGCCCTCGACGATCTCTTCGGCAACCGCCTTGTCGCCGAGCAGGGAAAGCAGGTTCATCGTGCGGACGTTTTTGTTTTTGGCGTTTTTTAAAGCGTCACCGACCCAATCGTCCGACTCGCCGCCAACGTAGATAAACAGGTCCGCCTCGGCAACCGCCACCATATCGGCGACGGAGGGCTGATAGCTGTGCAGGTCCGCCCCGCTGTCCAAAAGGAGCGTGACGGAGACGTCATCTGCCCGCTCCCCGAGGACGTTCATGACCCAATCGTATCCCGGAAAGATCGTGACGACGACCTTCAGTTTGCCGTCGTTTTTCGCGACGCAACCAACGCAGACAAAGGAGAACAACAACGTCAAAACGAGCAGGAAGACAAAAAAGCGAAGGCTCTTTTTCATTTTTCGCCTCCTTCGCGGCATTCCCTGCACAAGCCGTACAAGTGGCTTTCCCCTTTGTTTAACGAAAAGCCCTCCTCCACCGCAAGCGCGCGTTCCAAGCGGAGCGCCGCAGCGGGCGAAACGTGTTCCGTCTTGCCGCACTTCACACAGGAGATGTGGATCTTGCCCGCGCAAGCGTGGCTTGCCGCATAACGATACCCCGCCGACCTGCCGCCACCCAATGAAACGCGCACCACTTTGCCCTCCTTTTCAAGATCGGCAAGATTGCGATAAACGGCGCTTTTGCTGACGACGGAACAAAGAGCCGCGGCGATCTCTCCGGCGGTGACGCACGCGTCCTGCCGCGTTTCGAGATAATCCAAAATGCTCTTTCTCTGTTCGGTGTGGTAAACTTTCATATCCCCTCCGAATTTGCGACTCATTCGCAAATTACATACAGTTTAACACCAAAGAAACCGTGCGTCAAGCAAAGATCCCGTTTGAATTCAGACAAAAACTAAATAATATTACTTTTTTAAAAGAAAAAGCAGAGAGAGGCATAAAAAAGGCGACGAGAACGTACCGATGGTACGCGATCTCGCCGCCCTGCAGTCAAGCAAGAAGATATCTTACCGCGTCAGTCCACTACGCCGCCCTGAATAAACTCGTTGAGAAGCGACGTGGTCGGAATGGTCATATCGGGAATGTCGCTGACCTCACGGAGCACCTCGCGGATGTTATCCGTCCATTTGTGCGGATAGGCGTCAAGCGAATTGCCCAAACAACGCTTATAGACGAGGAGCTCGTAGTCGTAAACGCTGTCCACCGTATAACTTGCGCGGTGTACAAACGGATAGATGTTGACTCGCTCCGCTTTCAAAACCTCGTCCCATTGCGCCAAGGTATCGGCAAGGCTGTGCCCGCGAGAATAGTGGTCGCGCAAAATGCGGCGCAAAAGGCGCAACTCCACGGGGGCGATCGTCCTGCCGCTCGGCAGCAAAAAGTCCCTGCGGGGCGAGATGTAAATCCCAACGATGCGGTCGTCATGGACGCCGTACTTGCCGAGGATCACGGGGTTCAATGCGTGGATCCCCTCTACGATGGTGACGTCCGCTTCTTCCGCACAGATCTCGCGCGTGTCGCCTGCGCGGCGCCCCTCCACAAAATCAAAGCGCGGGACCACGACGCGGTGCCCTTCCAAGAGCGACTCCAACGTATAGGTCAAAAGTTTGACGTCCATTGCGTTTAAGGAATCCATGTCCAAAAGACCGCTAGGCAAGACCTCGATCTTGTCGCGATCGATAAAAAAGTCGTCGGTGGAGATACGGTGCACCTTTACGCCGCGAAACTCCAACCGATCCGCAAGCAAATTGGTAAAAGTGGTTTTGCCGCTGGCGGACGGCCCTGCGACCATGATCATTTTGACGGATCTCTCCGAAAAAATCCGATCTGCGATCTTTACGACCTGCGAATCGAAATTGAACTCGCTGTTGTAGATCAGCGAGGATAGATTCCTTTTTGCCAAGCTCTCCATTTCAGACCAATTGATCATACTGTCACCTCTCGACTATTGTAGCATGTTGCGAGAAAAATGACAAGACTCGTTTTTTTATCGTATGCAAGTCGTGCGGGGCTCGGTCAATCGTCGCGGGCTTTGATTGACAGAAAACGAAACAACCCGTATAATTGAAAAAAAGGAGAACGATATGACAGCGCAAGAGATTTTTTCCAAAGTTGATCACACCCTGCTTTCCGTCACCGCGACGGAAAAAGAGTTTTTGCAGCTTGCCGACGAAGCCGTGAAAGCGGGAGCCGCCTCGGTTTGCGTGACGCCCGCCGCCGTTTCTTTGATAAAAGAAAAATACAAGGACGCCCTCCCGGTCACCACGGTCATCGGCTTCCCGAACGGTTACAACACCACCGAAGCAAAGGTGTTTGAAACAGAGAACGCCGTCAAAAACGGCGCGGACGAAGTGGATATGGTCATCGCGGTAGGCAAAGTTAAAGAAGGCGACTTTGCTTACGTGTTAAACGAGATCAAAAGGGTGCGCCAAGCGGCGGAAGGAAAGGTTTTGAAAGTCATTGTGGAAACCTGCCTGCTGACGGAAGAAGAAAAGATCAAGCTGTGTGAGATCGTAACAAAAGCGGGCGCGGACTACATCAAAACGAGCACGGGCTTTTCCAAAGCCGGCGCAGACCTAAACGACGTGATCCTCTTTAAGAAACATATCGGCAAAAACGTCAAGATCAAAGCCGCAGGCGGCATTCGCACCTTGGAAGACGCGCAGAAGTTTATCGAAGCAGGCGCGGATAGGATCGGCGCAAGCGCGGTGATCAAAGGATACTTTCAAAAATGAAACTGGTTGTTCAAAGAGTAAAAGAAACCCGTCTTGAAGTGGACGGAAAACCGATCTCCGAAATAAAAAAGGGGCTTGCGATCTACGTGGGCGTAGCCGTCGGCGACAGCGCGCTTCAAGCGGAAAAACTTGCGGAAAAGGTTGTGAAACTGCGCATTTTCGAGGATGAAAACGGCAAGATGAACCTTTCCGTCGCGGACGTTGGCGGCGAGATCCTTGCCATCTCGCAATTTACCCTTTTGGCAGACGTTTCACACGGCAACCGCCCCGGGTTTTCCGGTGCGGAAAGACCCGAGAGAGCAAACGAGCTGTACGAACATTTTTGCGAAAAGGTCGCCTCGCTCGGCATCCCCGTAAAAAAGGGCGTCTTCGGCGCGGACATGCAGATCTATCAGCATAACGACGGCCCCGTCACGATCATTTACGAAGACAAGTAAGCAAAACGTAAAACGACATAAAAAGAACAGACCGCATTCGGCGGTCTGTTTTTTATTTGCAACCGTTTTATTTCAACAGAGCGTCGAGCTCCGCCTCGATCGCGGCGCGATCCATGTTTTTGCCGATAAAGACAAGTTTGATCATCTTGTCGCCAAACTTCGGATCCCACTCGGCGGCGATCTCGGGAGCCATCAACAGGATCTCCTGTTGCTCCTTGCGGGAAAGGGACGCCACCCAAGGACCGGCGTTGACAAGACTCTTTTGAGTGCCCGCCTGCTCAAACATATACATATTTGCGCTGTCACGCGAGATCCAAACCACGCCCTTGGAGCGAATGATCGTCTTGGGATAGTTTTTGTTTGCCCAATTGATAAACTTGTTGGTGTCAAACTGAGCGCGGCGCTTGTAAACGAAGGTGGAGATGTTGTACTCCAGCACTTCGCCCTCCGGCTCCTCTTCCTCCTCAAGCTCTTCCAAGCCCTTGATCCAAGCCGCGGAACGGGACGCCGTTTCAAAGTCAAATGACTTTGTGCCGAGGATCTTGCTTAGATCCACCTCGCCTTTGACTGCCTCGATGATCTCCGCCTCCGGCTGGAGCGCGCGGATCACCACTTCCACTTCCTTAAGTTTCTCGCCTTGGACAAGATCGGTTTTGTTGACGATGATCTTGGTGCAAAACTCGATTTGCTGAATGATCAAATTCTCGATATCGTCGTCTTCGATGTCCTCTTTCATCAGCTCCTTGCCATCGGAAAACTCTTCGGAAAGGCGCAAGGCGTCCACCACCGAGACCACGTTGTCCAAAACCACGGTCATATCGCAGTTTTTGGTGTTTTCGTGAATGTATTCGATGGTTTGCACGATGGGCACCGGTTCGCAAATGCCGCTTGCCTCGATCATGATGTAATCAAACTTGCCGGACATGACGAGCTCGCCGATCTGCTTGATGAGATCCTCCTTGAGCGTGCAGCAAATGCAGCCGTTTTGGAGGGGGACGAGACTGGAGTCCTTCTCCTGAACGACACCGCCCGCGGCAAGCAAGCTTGCGTCGATGTTGACCTCACCGATGTCGTTTACGATGACGGCGACGTGATAGCCTTTTTGATTGTTTAAAACATGGTTCAAAAGCGTGGTTTTGCCCGCGCCGAGATAGCCCGTGATCAACGTGATGGGAACGATTTTTTGTTGCATAGTTTTCTCCTTTCGGTCCTTGACCAAGTTATAGTATAGCGCGGGAAACGCGGTTTGTAAAGGTTATTCGTCGGTGATCAAACTTTCGCCGCTTTCCCCATCCTGCGTTCTCCTTTTTTCCACAACGCGGAACAACACGAGGATCATCACGAGGTCGATCGCGAAATTGATGATCCAACTGATCGGGTAAGACATCCACAAAGCGCGCGTCGTGTGATAAGTGCGAAACAGCGTAAACACCCAAACGATGCGATACACGCATACCGAGACAAAGCTTGCCGCAGTGGGCAGCACCGAGTAATTCATGCCGCGCATACAGCCGACAAGCACTTCCACTACGCCGCAAACGAAATAGAACGGCAGGATCACCATCATCCTTTGCCCCGCCACCTTGACGACCTCTTGATCGGTGGTGTACAGCCCCGCAAGTTTGTGTCTGAGCAGCATAAACAGCCCGCCGAGCAAGATGCCGATGACCGCCTCAATCAAACAGCATTCCAACATGATGCGTTTGATGCGTTTATACTTGCCCGCGCCGAAGTTTTGCCCCGAGAAAGTGCTTGCCGTACCGGCGACCGCGTTCATCGACGTATAAATGAAAGCCTCGATGGAAATGCCCGTTGCATTGCCCGCAATGACCGCCGCACTAAACGTGTTGACGGCGGACTGAATGATGATGTTGGCAATGGAGAAAAAGGAGGAAAGGATGCCGGACGGCAACCCGATACGCACGATGTGCAACAATTCCTCCTTGTGAAAGCGAAGCTTTTTGACAAACAGGCGCAGCTCCCCTTTCTCCCTAAGCAACGCGGCGACGACGAGCACCGCCGAAATGTATTGCGAAACGATGGTTGCCACCGCTACCCCCGCGACGTCCATCTTTGCCGCCACGACAAGGATCACGTTCAACACAACATTGACCACGCCCGCAATGGTCAAATAAACAAGCGGTCGCCGCGTGTCCCCTTTTGCACGAAGGAGTGCAGCGCCGAAGTTATAGACGATGTTTGCCGGCGCGCCGAAAAAGTAAATGAAAAGATAGGTGTGCGCCTTGTCGATGACGTCGGGATTGGCTTGCATCCAAACGAGAAATTGTCTTGCGCCGAGGGTGCCCACCACCATGACGACGACGCCGATGACCAGCGACAACAGCATCGCGGTGTGCACGGTGCGTTCCGCTTTTTGTTTGTTGCCCTCCCCGATCGCCTGCGCCATCACGACGTTTACGCCGAGCGATATGCCGATCGCAACATTGACGAAGAGGTTGATCAACGAGTTGTTGGAGCTGACCGCCGCAAGGGAAACCACGCGGGTTTGAGAAAAGTTGCCGATCACAATGAGGTCCACCGCGTTAAACAACAGTTGCAAAACGCCGGAAAGCGCAAGGGGCAAGGCAAAAGCAAGCAGCTTGGGAAGCAGCTTGCCCGTCGTCATATCCATGCTTTTCTTCGCGGATAATAAGCTCATATCGAAGTTATTTTAATAACTTCCGCTGCCAAATGTCAATTTAAAAGAGGGGTTTTTATTGATTTCAAGCAAAAAAGATGCTACTATAAAGCAAGATTTCCCCTAAGGAGCATCTTATGTACGTTTTAACGTTGAAAAAGGGAGAGGAAAAGCGCGCGGACAAGCACCCGTGGATCTTTGCGAACACCGTAAAGCGCATTGACGGAAAGGATAGTCAAGGCTCGGTGGCAAAAGTGGTTACGAGCACGGGGCGGCTTGTGGGCTACGGCTTTATCAACCACGTTTCCAAGATCATCGTGCGCATCTTGACCCGCGACGAGACCCCCATTGACAAAGCCCTTTTCCTTGAAAGGATACAAAAGGCGAAAAAGGAGCGGGAAGCGCTTGGCTACGACGACAACTATCGCGCCGTCTTCAGTGAAAGCGACGGTCTGCCCGGGCTGATCGTGGACAAATACGGCGACCACCTTTCCGTGCAGATCCTGACCCTCGGTATGGACGTCAGGCGCGAGATGATCGTCGACGTACTCAAAGAGGTGTTCTCCCCCGCTTGCATTTTCGAAAGGAGCGACGTTGCCTCTCGACAAAAGGAGGGATTGCCCGAAAAGAAAGGCGTGCTTTACGGCACCCTCAACCCCGACCTGACGATCACGGAAAACGGACTCAAACTTGCGATAGACGTTGAAAACGGACAAAAGACGGGGTATTTTTTGGATCAAAAGGAGACGCGCGCCGCCGTCACCCGCTATGCAAAGGACAGAACGATGCTTGACCTGTTTTGCAACCAAGGCGGCTTTGCCTTAAACGCCGCCAAGGGAGGCGCAAGGGAGGTTACGGCTGTTGACGTCAGCGAAGCCGCCCTCCGCCAAGTGGAGAAAAACGCCGCTTTGAACGGGTTTCAAAACGTCAAGACCCTCAAGGCGGACGTGTTTGCCTTTCTGCGTGAGAAAAAGCGCAGCGCGGAGCGTTACGACCTGATCGTCTTGGACCCCCCTGCCTTTACCAAAAGCGCAGACACCGTCAAAGAGGGCTACAAAGGCTATTTGACCACCAACGCGGAAGCGATGGCGCTCCTCTCTGCGGGGGGCGTGATGTTTACCTGCAGTTGCAGCCGCTTTATGACCATTCCGCTGTTTTTGAAGATGGCGGAAGAGGCAAGCACACTTGCAAAAGTCAAGGTGAAGCTCTTAGAGATCCGCACGCAAGCGCCCGACCACGCAGCGCTCTCTTGCTTGGACGACGCTTTGTATTTGAAGACCCTCGTTTTGATGCGGGTATGATTTGCCCCCTTGATTAAACATAGGTACCTGTGATATATTGATTATATGGCAGACAGCGACATCGAAAAACTGCAACAGATCGTGGACCGCAGCAAACGGCTGGTCTTTTTCGGCGGTGCGGGCGTAAGCACGGAAAGCGGCATTCCCGACTTTCGCAGCAAGGACGGCTTGTACAACCAAAAATACAAGTTTCCGCCCGAATATATGTTATCGCACGATTGCTTTGTGGAAAGGACGGAGGATTTTTTTGACTTTTACCGCGACAAGATCCTCGCCTACGAGGCAAAGCCCAACGCCGCCCATCTTTTTCTTGCGGAATTGGAGCGCAAGGGGCGCCTTTCCGCCGTGGTCACGCAAAACATTGACGGATTGCATCAGGATGCGGGCAGCAACCGCGTTTTTGAACTGCACGGCTCGGTCAGAAGGAACCACTGCACGAGGTGCGGCGCTTTTTACGGTTTGGAGGCGATCAAGGCGCAAAGAGGCGTGCCCCGCTGTTCTTGCGGCGGCGTGATCAAGCCCGACGTCGTGCTGTACGGCGAGGGGCTGGACGAAGACACCGTCAGCGGCGCGATCAACGCCATTGAAAACGCGGACGCCATGATCATTGCGGGGACTTCCCTTACTGTGTACCCCGCCGCCGGACTTATCAGATACTTTCACGGAAAGGACCTTGTGGTCATCAATCTCGGAGAAGCGGAAAGCGTGCGCGGCGCGCTGACCATTCATCATAAAGTAGGAGAAACACTCTCGCAAATCAAGATAAAATAGGAGGGAATTATGCCAAAAGGACTCAAAGTTTTTCTCAAAGTACTTTTATCCATCGTGATCATCCTCGTGCTTGTGGTCGGCGGTTACTTCGCATACGTGTTTATCGACTATTCGCGCATTGAGGACAACCTGAAGCTGGAACCGGGCGGCACGGCGGCAAAGACCATCGTTAAGACGGGCGAAACCTACACGATCGTCACGCAAAACCTAGGCTTCGGCGCGTATAGCCAAGACTTCACCTTCTTTATGGACGGCGGCAAAGAGTCTTGGGGCAGAAGCAAGGAGGAAGTGACCGCAAACATCTATGCCGGCGCAACCACCGTTCAAAGTTTCCTGCCCGACTTCGTCCTGTTCCAAGAGGTGGACTTTGACTCCACAAGGAGCTATCACATCGACCAAAGCAAGTTGCTGCTTGAAAAGTTTAACGACTTTGCCTTTACGACGGCGGTCAACTACCACTCCGCTTTCCTGATGTATCCGTTGACCAAGCCGCACGGCACCTCCAACAGTGAGATCATGACGCTCTCCAAATACAATATCACGGGCGGCATTCGTCGCAGTCTTCCGATCTCCACGGGGGTTTCCAAACTTGTTGACCTTGACCGCTGCTACAGCAAATCCACCGTTGAAGTGGAGGGTGGCAAGACCCTTGTTTTGTACAACGTGCACCTTTCGGCATACGGCGGCAGCGACGAGATCCGCGAGGGGCAGATGCGCATGCTGTTCGGCGACATGAAAGAGGAATATGAAAAAGGCAATTACTGCGTTTGCGGCGGCGACTTCAACCACGACTTCACCGGCACCTCCACGCAGGACCTTAACGCCGGCACCGGCACGACGGATTTCGGCTGGGCACAACCCTTCCCCGCAGACATCCTTGCGGAATACACCGGCATCACCCGTTGCACAAACTACTCCAACGAGAAGATCACTCCTACATGCCGCAACTGCGACGTTCCGTACGAAGAAGGAAACTTTACGATCATCGTGGACGGCTTCCTTGTGACGGCAAACGTGACGTGCACCAAGGTCACCAACCACTACACCGCCTTTACCTACTCCGACCACTGCCCCGTCGTGATGCAGTTTAAGTTGAACTGAATTTACGATCAATAAAAAAATGCGCGGAACTTCTCCGCGCATTTTGTATTTGTATGCGAAAACCACTGGATAGTCCGGTGGTTTTCGCATACAAAGAAACGTGGTTAAGCGCCAGCAGCGCGTCCACGCCTTTCCCATATCTTTTTACCAAATCAACGATCTTGATCATACTGCTCCGCAATATACTTTAGGTTACAGCTATTCTAATATAAATTAGACATAAAAGCAACCCTCAAATCCATCTTTTTACGGACGTCGAAAAAAAGATCGTCACCTCCATTTTTGAGATACGGACTATCATTTTTTATTTTGAGATATTGACTTTCATTTTTTCATATTATATAATTTAAATAATGAATGGATTTTATTCCGCGTTTCATAGGAGGTAAACTCATGGGTAAAAGCTTTGAAGAATGGAAGATCGGAGATCCGATGATAAACGAAAGGGACTATTGGCAAGATCCCAATTACGTGCCGGCTGATCCCGAGAAAGCTCGTCTCGTCAAAAAGCTGGCGGAAATGATCACCGACCGCATCCCGAAAAAACTATTCCACAAGATCAACTACCGTGACCCCGAATACTGGATCCTTGACTTGATCCTCAACAAAGAACAGGTCAAGTTTCTCTTAAATTTCAAAAAGACGAGAGTACCCTACTCCGTGCCCGAACTCGCCAAGAGAAACGGCATGAGTCTCGAAGATACGCAAAAAATGGTGGAGCGCCTGCGCTGGATCGGCATCATCGAGCAAAACAGAGCCAAGACTCCCGACAAACATTTGCAGTACGAACTGCCGATCTTCGTGCCCGGCAGCGCGGAATTTATGATGATGCAAGGCAAACTGACGGATGAATTCCCGCAGCTTGCCACCTTCTTTAACCTGATGACGCAGATCCCCCTTGCAGGCGTCACTGAGCTCGTTCCTCCGGGAGGCGCCGGCATCGGCATGCACGT
>DFFS01000036.1 GCA_002371075.1 Christensenella sp. UBA3770 | reverse complement strand
TTCCGCAACGAGGGCATGGACACCAAGCACAACCCCGAGTTCACCACGATCGAGCTCTATCAGGCGTACGTCGACTATCACGAGATGATGCGTATTACGGAGGAGCTTTACACCGCCGCGGCGATGAAGGTCAACGGCTCGTTGGACCTTGTCTATCAAGGGCAGGAATTGCATTTGCAAACCCCGTGGGAGAGGCTTACGATGGTGGAAGCCGTCAAGAAGTACACCGGATTGGATTTTGACAACGATCCGCTGGATACGTTGATCGAACGCGGCAACAAGATGGGGCTGGATATGCCGTCCGACACCTCTTGGGGCAATGCGCTTTACAACATTTTCGACGCCTTTGTGGAGGAGAAGCTGATGGGGCCGGTGTTCATCACCGATTACCCCGTGGAAGTCAGTCCGCTTGCCAAGAGAAAGCCCTCCGATCTCCGCTTGACCGAGCGCTTTGAGTTCTTTATTTTTGCCTCCGAAGGCGGCAACGCGTTTAGCGAGCTCAACGATCCGTTGGATCAAAGAAAGCGTTTTGAGGCGCAAATGGCGGCAAAAGCAAAGGGCGACGAGGAAGCGCAACCCTACGACGAGGATTTCTGCACCGCATTGGAGTACGGCATGCCTCCGACAGGCGGCTTGGGCATCGGCATTGACAGGATGGTCATGTTCTTAACGGATTCCCGTTCGATCCGCGACGTGTTGTTGTTCCCGACGATGAAGCCGGAAAAGAAGTAAAAAACCGTTTTTTGAGGGGAGGCACCGCGCCTCCTCTTTTTTTTGTTTCTTTGCGCCTTTTGTGGTGACAAGTCACCACACCTTGACAAAAGAAAGCAAAATAAAGTATAATTTCAATACTGTATTTTTTGGAGGCGAAAATGAACCGCTTGACAAACAAAAGAGCTTTGCTTTTTGTGCTGATCGTTGTGTTGGTCGCTCTCTTTGCGTTTGTGCTCTCCGCCTGCGGCGATTGGACTTTGCCGTCAACCACGACGGAAAACGGCGCGGAGCAAACGTCCGAAAACAAGGCTGAAGAGTCGGCGTCTTCCGAAACTCCCGCGCAAAACGAAGCGGACAAGCAAGAGGGGACGGGCAATCAAGGCGGCAACACAAGCAGCGAGCATATCCACACGTACGGTCGTTTGATCGGGGAAGTCCCCGCCACCTGCGAGGGGAGCGGTTTTTACGCCCACTACGTTTGTGCCGAGTGCGGGTTGTATTTTGACAAGAAAAAGGTCCAAAAGGAAGAGTCGGATCTGGTGATCCCACCCAAGGGGCACACCGAAAAAGCGGTTGCCGCCGTGGAGGCGGGCTGCGTGACGACGGGCAAAGCGGCGCACACCGAATGTACCGTTTGTCACAAGCTTTTTGTTTTGAAAAACGGGGTCAAGACGGAAGTTGCGGCGGATGCCCTCGTTTTAGCGGCAAAAGGGCACACCGAAATTACCGACGCCGCCGTCCCTGCCACCTGTCTTTCCTACGGGTGGACGGAGGGCAAGCGTTGCGCCGTCTGTGGGGAGGTGCTCGTTACGCCCTCCCGTTTGTCACGGTCGGAGCATACCTACGGCGCCCTGATCCCCGAGACCCCCGCCACTTGTACGGAGGCCGGGCAAAGCGCGCACTATCAATGTTCTGTTTGCGACAAGTTGTTTGATGAGAACAAGGCAGAAGTCACCGCTTCCGACTTGCTTCTTCCCGCAGGGCACGTCTATGGCAATTTGACGCCGGAGATCCCCGTCACCTGCGAGGCGGACGGCAGGATCGCGTTTTATCAATGTTCCGTTTGCGAAGAGTATTTTAATCAAAACAAGGAGATCGTCGCTTTTGCGGATCTGACGATCGCTTCCGTCGGGCACGTTTACGGCGATCTTATCCCCGAAACACCCGCCGCGTGTGAAGAGGCAGGTTGTCACGCGCACTATCAATGCTCGGTTTGCAAAACGAATTTTGACGAGCAAAAGGCGGTGGTGGAGCGCGACGACGTAGTCGTTCCCGCAACGGGTCATACGGAAGTCGTCGACGAAGCGGTGGAGCCCACTTGCACGAAGACGGGTCTGACGGAGGGCAAGCACTGCTCCGTCTGCAACAACGTCCTTCTCGCGCAGGAGGTCCTTCCCACCACGGAGCACACGTACGGCGACTTGATCCCCGCTACCCCCGCCACCTGCGACAGCCAAGGCAACGTCGCGTATTACGAGTGTTCCGTTTGCCACAATTTGTTTGATCAAAACAAAGAGTGGATCGCCGCGGAGGACGTGGTGATCCCCTATGGCCACGATTACGGCGACTGGGTGGCGGAAAGCCCGGCCACCTGCACGGAGGACGGCACGCGCGGCTACTACCATTGCGCCAAGTGCGGCGGGTATTTTGACGAAGACAAACAGGCGCTCTTGTCTCTTGTCATTCCCGCAACGGGGCATACGGAAGCCATCGACGAAGCGGTCTCCGCCACCTGCGAAGAGGGCGGCTTGACGCAAGGGAAACACTGCTCCGTTTGCGGCGTGACCCTTGTTGATCGGGAAGCTACCTCGCCCCTTGGGCATGCCTACGGCGACCTGATCCCCGCGATCCCCGCCACTTGTACGGAGGACGGCAAAGCCGCTTATTACGAGTGTTCGGTCTGTCACAAACTTTTCGACGAGGACAAGGCGGCGGTCACGGCGGGGCAACTGGTCATCTCGGCGGAGGGCCACGCGTACGGCAGCATCGTTGCGGCGCTCGACCCCGGTTGTGAAACGGCGGGCAACGTAGCCCATTATCAATGTTCCGTTTGCCATAAGTACTTTGACCAAACCAAACACGAGATCGCGGCGGAAGACGTAGTCATCGCGGCAACGGGGCACACCGTCGTTGTTGATCCCGCGGCCCCTGCCACCTGTCAGAACACCGGCTTGACGGAGGGCAGCCACTGTTCCGTTTGTCATAAGACGCTTGTCGCGCAGGAGATCGTGCCGATCGCCGATCACGCCTACGGGGATTTGATCGGGGAGGTTTCGGCAACCTGCACCGCTGACGGCGTCGCCGCGCATTACGAGTGCTCGGTCTGCCACAGGATCTTTAACACGGATAAGCAGCAAGTCACACAAGAGTCCCTTTCTATCCCCGCGGGTCACACTTACGGCAATTTGATCGAGGAGGTGCCCGCCACGACGGAGAAGGATGGCATGCTCGCGCACTATGAATGTTCCGTTTGCCACAAGTTCTTTGACCAAAACAAGGTAGAGGTGACGGAATCTTCGTTGGTGATCCCCTCCGCTCCCGTCCTTTCGGTCAGCGGGGAATACGTCGTTTGGGAGGTCTCGGATGGCATCGATTACTACGAGGTCAGTGTGGATGATGACGACGATTGGATCAAATACGAAAAGTCTTTTGCCGTCGGCTTTTCCGACACAAGCGGCGATCACACCATCGCCGTCAGAGGCGTCAGAGGAGAAACGGAGACAGCCACCGCCGTGTTCAGTTACAGGACGGCGTCCCCCACGCTCGGCGGCATTGCCACAAGCGGGCTTACCGCAACGTGGCAGGGCACGGGCAAAAGCATTACGCTCACGGTCAACGGAGAGGCGGCGGAATACGCTTATTCCGACGGAACGTATTCGTACGTTTGCCCGCAGGTTTCGGGCGACTATGATCTTACCGTTACCGTAACGTCCGGCTATGCCGATCACGTTTATTACGTGGGGTCCACTTTGACGGACAGCGCGACCATTACGGTCAACGCGCTTGCTTCTCCCGTCGTGCGGGTCACGCAGCTTAACGAGATCACCTGGAACAGCATTTCTCACGCGCATCATTATATGATCAAAGAGGACGACTCCGATTGGTCGGAGTGCGAGGGCGTGGATCACATCGCTTTGAAAACGGGGGTCGGTCAGCACAAGTTTTACGTGCAGGCGATCTCAACGGGCGGGACGTATCTGTCAAGCGCCATCGTGGAGTTCGGTTATGAAACGCGCGCACTCGCGCTTTCCGATCTGTCGGTGACGGGCAGGAAGGTTTCCTTTACCGTAAGCGCGCCGGAAAGTGCGGTCACCGTTTACAAGGACGACGTTTCGCAAGGCACCTTGTCCGATTGTTCGGATCTCACGCACCCGAGCGCGTACGTTTACGCAGGCGTGCCGAGGACGCTCGGTTCCTATACGGTCCGCGTGGACGCTTATCCCGCTTATGCAGCCGGCGTGTACTATTACGCTTTGACGGATATCACAAAATCCGCGACCGTCACCGTGGCAAAGCTCGGAACACCCGTTTTGCAAAAGGCGGCAAACGGCATTACTTGGAGCGCGGTAACGGGCGCGTCGGGATACACTTCGGAAACGGGGTCTCTCGGCAACGTGACCTCCCTTGCTTACAGCACCGCGACGGGCGCGCATTCGCTTCGCGTCAAGGCACTTGCAAGCGATGACTCGGCGTACGTGGACGGGGATTTCTCCGATCAGGTCGGCTATTACACCGCGGCGGTCACGTTGTCTGAAGTCACCTTTAAGGGGCTCACCGCCTCTTGGACGGCAAACGCAAAGACGGTGGAAGTCAAGGAGGGCAGCGGCAGTTACGCCGCAACCACGCTTTGCAGCCGTACGTTGACGTCGCTTAGTGCGGGCACCAAGACGGTTTCTGTCAAGGCGACGGGCGGCTATGACGCGGAGAAGGGCATTTATTATTACGGCAGCGCCGAAAAGTCAAGGTCCAAAACCATCGAGCAAGCCGCAACCAACCTGACCTTTGACGATGGCACCGAGGGGGCGGCGTACGTAAGCGACGCTTGGACGCAATACAACCACGGCACGGGCGCAACGGTCACCGGACAAATGTATGCCAAAAAGGACGGAAACGGCAACAAGATCGTCAACATGGTCGCAGGGAAAAACACGTTGCGCTACGTTTATCATCCGACGGGCGGCATCGGCGTGGCAAATTATCTGAGCTTGCGCGCCGGCAACTATTGGACGGACGCAAAGACCATTTTGTACAAGATCCTGCTAAAGGATACGTCCGGCGTCTTCCACTTTATGGCGGGCACCCCCAACAGTTCCGCTACGATCCAAAAGACAAGCTATGACGACAAAGTGCTTTCCGACTTGTGCTACGCGTTCTTTGACCCGATCGAAGTTGCGGAGGTTTGGTTCCTGCTCTATGCGGACAACGACGAGGGCAAATACAGCTACTTCTACGTTGACGACGTCTATCTGTGCTACAAAGACCCGCTGTCCGGCTCCAACCTCTCTTACACAAAGGATTTTGCGGATCAAAAATTTGTCAATCACGGCGCGTCGGATACCGTGACTTTGCCCACCGCGGGGGACGCCAACACCGCACTGTTCTATTTGGAAAACAAATCGTCCGGTCATGCGACGGTCACGGTCTCCCTGCTTGGCAGTACGGTAAACGGCAAGGCGGCGCTCGTTGCGCAGGGCACCTTCCTGATGGAGCCCAACCAAAGCTACACCAATTACCGCATCATCTTTGCCAAAGCAAAGGTCAAGTCGTACAAGATAGAAGTGGTCACGACAAGCGGCGACGCCTCCGTCAACGTTAAAAACGTCAAGATCGAGTACGCTGCGGTCTATCAAAACAACGCTGCAAAATTGTCTGCGTACACCGTCCCGCAGGACACGTCGCCCGCGCGTTCCGTCAAGTTGTTCGGCAAGGAACTGGTAGGGACTTCCAACCTGATCCTGTACAAGGAGGAGGTCACGCGCTTAGGGGCGTTTGCGGGTGACGTATCGCCGCTCTTCTCGTATATCGGCGGCGGCATGACGATCCTTTCCGCAACGTACTCTTCAAACAAGATCCATTTGGCGTACGTCTATGATCAAACCTATTACAGCGCGGAGATCACGGTGGAGCAAACCACGGGGAATGACCTAAAGGTCAACAACCAGAAGGACAACGTCAACTACAAGGTCGCAGCCGATTCCACCTTTACGTATAACGTAGGCGCACACGGCGTTTTGTTCGGCGGTTCCTCTTCTATGGAAAAGTGGGTGACCTTTGGGCAGGACATGAAGGATTATCCCGCGGCGGACGTCGGTATCGGCGGCACCAGAACGGTGGATTGGATCAGCAGCGGCGACGGTGCTTGTTTGGCGGAGCGCTTGATCTTCCCGCTGAACCCAAGCGTGATCGTGCTGTTTATCGGCGTCAACGACCTCAAGGAGGGGGCGACGCCGGCGGCAACGTACGCAAACCTGCAAACCCTGTTTACGCAAATACACACCGCGTTGCCGCACGCAAAGATCCTGTACACTTTGATCAATTACGTGCCCAACACGGATGTCAAAGCGGACTACGTCACCACGCTTAACGGCAACGTCACGGACTATGCGGCGGGGCTTGATTACCTGGACGTCGTGCAGATCGACGGCGTGATCAACAACGGGTATTCCGCAAACAAACCCTATCAATCCTCTTTCTCCGATACGATGCACCTCAACGCCGCAGGATACACACGTTGGGCATATTGCGTCAGGAAAAAGGTCATGGAAACGATCGGATAACGCTTGCCCTTTTTAAGGGCAAACGGTTGCTAACAAACGGCAAATAGGATATACTTTTAATTCGGAGGACAACGAAATGGAAGTCAGAACAAGATTCGCACCCAGCCCCACGGGCTTTATGCACATCGGCAACTTGCGCACCGCGCTGTACGCCTATCTTTACGCAAGAGCAAACGGCGGCAAGTTTATCATCAGGATCGAAGACACCGACCAAGGCCGCTACGTCGAAGGGGCGGTGGACGTGATCTTTAACACCCTTAGGGAAGCGGGAATCGATTACGACGAGGGCCCCGGCAAGGAAGTGGGCGGCTATCCCTACGTGCAAAGTCAGCGCAAGGATATCTACAAAAAGTATGCCGAAGAGTTGATCGCAAAGGGCGGCGCGTATTACTGCTTCTGCAAAGGGCGCGACATGACGGACGGCGGCACGCAAAAGTATGACAAGCGTTGCTTGCGCCTCTCCAAGGAGGAAGTGCAGGAGCGTCTTGCCCGCGGCGACAGCTACGTTGTCAGGCAAAACATTCCCGAGACGGATGGCGTAAGCAGCTACACCGATCTTGTGTATGGGGAGATCTCGGTGGCGTACAAGGATATGGAGGACGCCGTGCTTTTGAAGAGCGACGGCATGCCCACCTACAACTTTGCCAACGTGGTGGACGACCACCTGATGGGCATCACGCACGTCATTCGCGGCAACGAATATCTTTCCAGCACGCCCAAGTACAACCTGATCTACGACGCGTTTGGCTGGGAGCGGCCGCAATACATTCACCTCCCGCCCATCATGAAGGATAAGGAGCGCAAGCTCAGCAAGCGTTACGGCGACGCCAACTTTGACGATTTTGTCAAAAAAGGCTACCTGCCCAAAGCCATCGTCAACTACATCGCGCTGTTGGGTTGGAGCCCCAAAAACAACGAGGAGATGCTGTCGATGGACGACCTGATCAAGCTTTTCTCGGTGGACGGCGTTTGCATTTCTCCCGCTATCTTTGACGAAGCAAAGCTTCGTTGGCTCAACGCAAGCTACATCAAAAATATGTCCGTGCCGGAGTTTATCAGTGCGGCGCGCCCCTTCTTGGACGCTTCCAAAGTGGGCGGCAAATATGACTACGAGCTGTTGGCGCCCCTTTTGATCCCCCGCGTGGAGATCCTTTCCGACATTCCGACCCTCGTAAACTTTTTGGAGGAGTTTGGCGAGTACGACGTAAACCTCTTTACGCATCAAAAGATGAAGACGGACGCCTCCGTGGCGCTCTCTGCCATCAAAGCGGCGCTTCCCGCCATTGAAAAGATGGAGGGTTGGGATATGACAGAGTTGCACGACCTTTTGGTGGCAACGGCGGAGCAGGCAGGCATGAAGAAAGGGCAAATGCTTTGGTCCTTCCGCATTGCCATCACAGGGCAGGCAAGCACCCCCGGCGGCGCTACCGAAATGGCTGCGCTCCTTGGCAAGGAAGAGTGCTTGCGCAGGTTAAAGTTTTCAATGGACTTGCTTTCCAAATAAAAAATGCGGCTCAAAGCCGCTTTTTTATTTGAGATGAGGCATCCGCCATGAATTGACCTACGGTCATGAATTGGCTGCCGCCATGAATTGGCTTCGCCATGAATTGAAGCTATGCTTCATGAATTGCAATCACGGATTGCATTATGGTATAGTTTTGATGGACACCCTTTCCGAGGGCAACGCCAGAGGAGAGAAAGGGGGCTTGATTGCCGACGATTCATCGGCGGGAATGGGGGTTTTTATCTTTTAATTATCCGCATCGTTATCATCAATAAGATATGCGTCCTCATCTTCGGGAACGAAGATGTCCCATTCCAAAACAGAAGCTATTTTTTCTATCACGCGATCCGGATTAAAAACATTTTTCACAACCAGTTTTTTTATATTGTTTCCGTCAAGGACAAAAAGACGAACTTTCCCGTAATTATATACTGTTTCCGAATAGTAGTACGGCGCAACCACGTGACCTTTTTTGTTTTTATAATCCATATCTTGGATTGCATCAAATTCGATATAGATCTTTTCGTTTTTTTGATAAACAATTATATAATCCCCATCCGTTGTGATGGCATATTGGGGCAGGGAATTGTTCTTTTTTTTGGGGATCAGATCCACCACGAAAATAATCAAAAACACAAATTCTAAGATCCATGGGAAATAAACGTAGGGAGATTCAAATTCATATTTATATCCCAAAACCACAACTGCGATAACGATTGCGGTGATGATTGCAAATGCAACGATATCTTTCCAAATAGGAAAAAAGACTCGCTCCCCCAATATTTTTTCAGGTTTGGATTTGCTCATATTATCTCCTTTGGATAATCCGTTCTGCGATCTTCACCGTTGCTCTTGCATCCTTTCCGTAAAAGTCCGCGCCGACGGTTTTTGCGTATTCCTCTGTTAAAACCGCGCCGCCCACCGCCACTTTTGCCGTGGATCCCGCCGCTTTTAGGGCGTCGATGGTGGATTTCATCGAGGGGACGGTGGTCGTCATCAGGGCGGAGAGCCCAATCAGCGGGGCGTGCGTCCTTTTCCACGCTTCAACGACGGCGCTTTCGGGCACGTCCTTTCCAAGGTCCAACACCTTGTAGCCATAGCTGCGAAGTAGCATTTTTACAATGTTCTTTCCGATGTCGTGAATGTCCCCTTTGACGGTGGCAAGGATCACGTCGGGCCGGGAGGCATCGTCGTCCCCGTCCTTTTTCATCAGGTCCATTCCCTTTTTGACCACTTCCGCCGCTGCGATGAGGCGGGGCAAAAACACTTCGCCTTTTTCAAATTTCACCCCGATCTCGTCAAGAGCGGGGATAAAGTCCTCGTTGATGACGTCAAGGGGCGCCCTTGTCTTCAAAGCCTCTTTGACCGCGTCTTCCACGCCGCCCACCGCGCCGCACAGCACCATGCCGCGGATGCCCACCGCGCCCTCTTTGTCAAAGGTAAAGTAGGAGGAGGTGTCCAAGGTCAACAGTTTGCCTTTCAAAACCTCGGCGTATTCCGCAACGAGGGGGTTTAGGATGGGGGCGGATAGCCCCGCTTGCAAGCAGCGGGAAAGAAACGCTGCGTTGATCTTCAGCCTGTCCGGCATGCCAAAGCTGACGTTGCTGACGCCAAGCACCGTGCAAACGCCCAACTTTTCCGTCACTTCCTTGACTGCAAGGGCGGTTTCCTCCGCTTGCGTTTCGTCGGTGGCGATGGTCAGCACCAAACAATCGATGATGATGTCGTTTTTCTTTATGCCGCGCTCGGTCAGCTCCTTAACAAGGCGTTTTGCATAGGCAAAGCGCTCCGCGTGCGTCTTGGGCATCGTTTCGCCCAAACAGAGCCCGATCAGCGTTGCGCCGTACTTTTTGGCGATCGGAACGATGGCGTCTAAACTTTCCTTTTTCATATTGACCGAGTTGATGATGGGTTTGCCGCTGTACAGGCGGCACGCTCTTTCAAGCGCAACGGGGTCGGATGAGTCCAGTTGCAAGGGCAGGGTGACGGTGGCGCTGACTTCCTTCATCACGCGCACAAGCATCGTAGGTTCGTCAATTTCCGGCAAGCCGACGTTGAGGTCCAAGATATCCGCGCCCGCGCGTTCTTGGTCGATGGCCTCGTGCAACAGATAGTCCACGTCCCCCGCGATCAAAGCGGCTTTGAGCTTCTTTTTTCCGGTCGGGTTGAGTCTTTCTCCGATGACCTTTGTCCCCTCGCCGAGAAAGACGGTTTTGGTGGCGGATGTCGCCGCCGTATAAGGTTTGACGACGCGCGGCGTGGGGATGGCGCCCTTAAGCGCCTCTTTTAGGGCGCGAATGTGCTCGGGCGTGGTGCCGCAGCAACCGCCGAGAATGGAGGCGCCGAGGGCGGCGATCTCTTTCATCGCGGCGGAGAAGATGTCCGGCGTATCCTCGTAAACGGTCATGCCCTCTTTGATCTTGGGCAGTCCGGCATTGGGCTGGACGATGACGGGGCAGGTGGCGTACGAGCAGATCTCGCGGATCACCGGGAGCATATCCTTGGCGCCAAGCGAGCAGTTGACGCCTACGGCGTCCGCACCGAGCGAACACAGCGTGACCGTCGCCGTTACGGGGTCGGTGCCGAGAAAAGTCCTGCCGTCCTCCATATAGGTCATCGTGACGAATACGGGGAGGGAGGTGTTTTCCTTGGCGGCAAGCAGGGCGCACTTGGTTTCCAAAAGGTCGCTCATCGTCTCGATCAAAACGAGGTCGGCGCCGGCTTTTTCGCCCGTTTCCATAATAAACTTGTAGTTTTGATAGGCTTCCTCAAACGAGAGTGTGCCGTTGGGCTCCAAAAGAGCACCGTGTGAGCTGACGTCAAGCGCAACTTTCTTTGCGCCGGAGGCTTTTGCGATCTTTACGCCGCGGGTGATGATCTCTTTGACGTCAAGTCCTTTCATCTTAAAGGGGTTTGCGCCAAAGGTGTTGGCGGTAACAACGTCCGCGCCCGCCTGCACGTAGGCTTTGTGAATGCTGAGCACCACGTCGGGATGCGTCAGGTTGTAGGTCTCGGGAAAGGCGCCCGCTTTGAGCCCATGGGCTTGTAGCATCGTGCCCATCGCGCCGTCAAAAAACAAAAACTCTTTCATAACCACCTCATTTGACGGGAATGCAGGCGCAAACGCCCACGATGCTCTTTACGGGGAGAAGCAACCCCTCTTCCGTGACGGTCAGCCCGATCCGTTTGGCGGCGTTTAATGCCGCGGCAATCTTCAGGTTGACGTTCATCGGCAGATCGCCGTATCCGGGGCAAAAACGAAAAGACGTCTTGAACCCTTGTTTTTCCTTTTCATCGCGGACGACCTTTAACAGCTCGTCCGCCTTTCTCTCGGCGTAAGCGCTGCCGATCGCGTTTAAAGCCACCGACTCCGACGGGTGTGTCAGCGAGAGCTCTCTTACCTTTTTGTCAAAAGCGATGCCAAGGGTAAAGGCATTAAAAAGTCCCTCGGTCGCCCCTTGAAAACAACGACGGATCGCCTCGCCCGCAAGCGTGACTTCCGTGCCGACAAACGTGATGACGGGGTCAAGCGTTTCCACCTTAAAAAAGGCGGTGACGTGCCTTGGAGAAAAAGCCGAACGATTGTCGTTCAGCACTTTTTCAAGCAGGGCTTTCGCCTCGTGGTCGCCCTCTTTCGCACCAAGGTATTTGAGGGCGTCTTTGATCACAAGATCGTCAAGCATTCTTCAAATACCCCATGGCGACCAAGCGTTGCACCAAGCCCACTGCAGCCTCGGCGCGGTTCATCGTATAAAAGTGGATGTCGTCCGCCCCCGCGTCGTACAGCTCCGCGATCTGCGCGGCGGCGTAGTCAAGCCCGGCTTGCAACAGCCCGTCCTTGTCCTCCTCATAGCGGTTGAGGATGCGAATGATCTCCCCGGGGAGGGAAACCGCGCACATATAGATCATGCGGTTGACCTGCGCTTTGCTCATAATGGGCATGATGCCGGCGGAAACGGGGGAGGTAATGCCCGCCTTTTCCACCCCGCGGAAAAACTCAAAGAAACGGCGGTTGTCAAAGCAAAGTTGCGAAACGAAGAAAGCGGCGCCAAGGTCCTCTTTCATCTTCATATAACGAAAGTCCTCCGCAAGAGAGGGGGAGGTGGGGTGCCCTTCGGGATAGCAGCTTGCGCCCACGCAAAACCCGCGTGAAACGAGGCCCGGGATGATGTCCGTGGCGTGTGTAAAGCCGTTTTGCGTTTCGCCCTCCACCTTGTCCCCGCGCAGCGCAAGCACGTTTTCAATGCCGCGTGCGTGGAAAGAATCGATCGTGGCGTTCACTTCCTCTTTGGAGCTGTTGATGACCGTGATGTGGCAGGCGGAAGGAATGTGGTTCTCCTCCTGCGACATAGAGGCGATCTCCTCCGTCAGGCGGTTATTTTTGGAGCCGCCCGCGCTGTACGTTACGCTGATGTAGGCGGGGTTTAGGGGACGCAAAGCGGAAAGCATGGCGCGCACTTCGTCCGCGTGAAACTCCCCTTTTGGGGGAAAGATCTCAAAGGAAAGCGTGCCTTTGTTTTTCCCGATCGATTGGCTGATCTTCATAAACCCCTCCCGATTTGCATAAATATACTCTTAAATTATAGTCGTATAGGCGTGACAAAGTCAATCCTTTCGTGTAAGTGGCGGATAATTGCAAGTTCCGCCACTCAATGTGAAAAGCACCGCGCGGAAAGCCGCTTCGCGTGTTGGCGCTTTTCTTTTGAAGAAAAGTGCCCAAAAGAAGGTGGGGGTTGCGATTCCCCCAAGCCCCTAAACGCCCTTTAAAAGGTTGTCGCTTCGCGAAAAATAAAAGCGATTAAGTAAAGTGCATCGTGACAATAACTACAAAAAAAAAGTGTAACGAGGAGTTCAGCTCCGCGGGTCGGAAGCCATGAGAGGGGAAAGGTGAGGCGAGTTCTTTAAGAATGGCGGAAAGTCGTTTGTTCTTGCGTTTTTCAATTCATCCTCAACTTCTCGCGTAGCGAGAAACTTCACTGCGAACGAAGTGAGCAACTTCACTGTGCGTTTCAGCGCACAACTTCACTGCCATAGGCAACTTCACTCCGACACCGCCGAAACTTCGCCCAAAGCTACTCACATCCGGTTTTGCACTTTTTGAAGTGGCGGATATTTGTTGCAAAGAGCGAAAAATATGTTATAATATTTTTATAACGGCAAAAAGCGCCGGGAAGTAAAGGAATGCGTATGGAAAAAGACAACTCGATCGAACAAACTGAGGCCCTTCTTTCGGAAGAAGAGCAAGCGCCGGCGGAAGTTGCCGCCCCCGCTCCCGCCGAAGAGACAAAGGCAGAAAGCGCCGCTCTCGACGAGCTCGAGGACGGGGCGGAAATGGACGTTTTGCCGGCGGTATCCGTCACTCCGACGGATTTTTCCGTGAGCGCGTCCGAGCCCGAGGAGGAAAAGGCGCCCGCCGAGGCTGCCGCGCCCTCGGAGGAAACGGATCAAGCGCCGGAACAGGATGCGTCCGCACAGTACGTGATGCCGTCTTCCGTCAAAAAAACCGATGCGACCAGAGAATACGGCGCGCCCGAAGTGCTTTACGAGGATTTTATTCCTTACGAGTATTTGCACGGCACTCCCGAAGAGAGCGCCGCACCCAAAAAGGCGGAGGAGCCTCCTAAAAAGGAGAAGCCCAAAAAGCCCACCAAGGAGGAAGCGCTCCTTGCCGCAGTGGAGGCGGAGATGGCTGCAAGAGAGCCGGACCCCGCTCCTGCCGAAGAGCCCGCTCCCGCCGGTGAGCCTCCGCAACCGACCTCCGAAAAAGAATCCGCGCCTGCAGAGCAGGCTGCCGCTCCCGCTCCGCAAAAGGAGAAAGAGGAAACAGATATGGCTGAAGAAAACAAACAAACCGAGCAGACAGAGGAAGAAGAGCGAGAGCTCAGCTCCTATGAGAAAAAACTGCGCAAGAAGTACGATTTGGACAACGACAAGCTTCTTTCGCAAAATGATTTTATCCCCGGCTTTATCCTTGCCAAAGGAGAGGTCGTCGTTCGTTCGTACGATTGTTTGGATTCCGCAAAAGGAGAGGGCACGATCTGCTTGACCAACAAGCGTCTTTTGATCAACGCGGATGAACGCACCGAGATGGAGATCTCCAACGTATCCGGCATCAAGTTTGCCCGCAACACGTATTTCTCCTTTGCCAAATTCCTGTTTGGCTTGATCTTCTTGGGCTTGGGCGTGTTTATGGTGATCCTTCCTTTCTGCTACACCGGCATGAACATTCCGTTCATCACGGGCGATAGCTGGAAAAGCTGGTTCTTCTATCTTTTCATCATTTGCGGAACGATTTCCGTTTTGATCAGCTTGCCGTTGTGGTTTACGATGGTAAAGAGGCATTTCCACTTTAACATTTTCATCAAAGAAGGCGCGCCTTTCCTGGAGTGCAAGAGCACCTCGTACATGAAAGGGGAAAAGAAAGGCATGCAATACAGCTTTATGGTTTCCGACGCCGGCAAAGAGAGCGACAAAGCCGCTCGCGAACTGGGTGCTTTGATCATTGAAGTGAAGGAAGGCAGGTACAACTTTTAATGGCACGCGGTAAATTTATCGTATTTGAAGGGATAGACGGCAGTGGGAAAAGCACCCACGCCGTTCTTCTCAAAGAGAGGTTGGAGAGCGAGGGTTACCGCGTTTTCTTGACCCGCGAACCGACGGACGGCGAGGCGGGAAAACTTCTTCGTCGTTGCTTGACGGGGGAGGCGGACCTGCCGGAACAGGCGATCGCCGGTCTTTTTATGACAGACCGCATCGACCACATCTTAAACGCGCAGACGGGCATTTTGCGCCATTTGGAAGAGGGCGAGATCGTGCTTTGCGACAGGTACTACTTTTCTTCCTTTGCGTATAACGGCAGTTACGCGCCGATGGATTGGGTCATTGAGCTCAACCGTCTTGCGATGCAAACGCTTCGCCCCGATCTGACGGTGTTTCTCGACATCGACCCGCAAAAGTTCCTTTCGAGGATCGAGTCGCGCGGGACGACGGAGCGCTATGAAAAGACCGAGGTGCTTTCCAAGGTAAGAAGCAATTATTTTGAGGCGTTTCGACGTCTTCCCGAGGAGAGGGTACGCGTTGTAAACAACGATTGTCCTTTGCCCCAAGCGGCGGAAGAAGTGTATCTTGCCGTCAAAGAGATTTTGAAATGAAGAAAAAGGTTTTGGGTTTGACCGAAAGAAGGGTTCGCCGCAGCGCAATGTCGGGCGGCGCTCTTTTTGTGGGAGGGGCACTATGATCCTATATGACCTTACGCTTCCCATCGGTTCAAGCGTTCAAGACGTCAAGGCGGCGGCGTCTCAAAAGGCGCGGCTTCCCCTTGGAAAAGCACGTACGTTCGTGATCCTGAAAAAGTCCGTTGACGCCCGCAAAAAGGGGGCGATCAAGGAAGTTTATACCGTTTTGATCTCCGATAAGGCAGAGAGTTTGCCCTCCTTTTCCGTCCCCAAAGCCAAGGCGGGCGCCTATCGCCCCATCGTGGTGGGGTTCGGTCCGGCGGGTATTTTTGCCTCGTACGTTTTGGCGCTTGCGGGTTTGTGCCCGATCGTGTTGGAGCGCGGCCCAGCCATAGAGGAGAGGGGCGGCAAGCTTGACGCGCTGTGGACTAAGGGCATTTTGAGCCCCAATGCCAACGCGTCGTTCGGAGAGGGCGGCGCAGGCGCTTTTTCCGATGGCAAGCTCAACAGCGGCATCAAGGACAAGGAGCTTTCCCGCTTCGTTTTGGAGAGTTTTGTAAAATTCGGCGCACCGGAGGAGATCTTGTATTTGAACAAGCCGCATATCGGCACCGACCGTTTGCGTTCTACGATCCGCGCGATGCGGCAGGAGATCATCGCCCTCGGCGGCGAGGTGCGTTTCGGCGCGCAGGTCACCGACTTGTGCCCCCTTGAAAAAAGCGTAAAAGTCACGGCGGATAAGGAGTATTTGACCGATCGCGTCATTCTTGCCGTCGGGCACTCCGCGCGCGACACCTACGAAACCCTTCTTGCACGCGGATTTTTGATGCAAAACAAGCCGTTTGCGGTCGGCGTCAGGATAGAACAGCTGCAGCAGGACATCAACGAGGCGATGTACGGCGTCCCGTCCGACCCGCGTCTTCCCGCGGCGGATTACAAGGTGGTGGAACACACCTCGCTCGGCGGCGTCTATAGCTTTTG
Source organism: Christensenella sp. UBA3770 (assembly GCA_002371075.1). GTDB lineage: Bacteria > Bacillota > Clostridia > Christensenellales > CAG-1252 > CAG-1252. The sequence goes on along the minus strand of DFFS01000036.1, from coordinate 4,437 downwards.
TATGTGCCCGGGCGGCTACGTCGTATGCGCGTCAACGGAAGAGGGCGGCGTCGTTACCAACGGCATGAGCTATCACGCGCGCGACGGCAAAAACGCAAACGCAGCGCTCCTTGTGGGCGTGGATCAAAGCGACTTTGGCGGCGGCGTGCTGGACGGCGTCAACTATCAGCGCGATATGGAACGAAAGGCGTTTCTCACAGCGGGCGGCGGCTTTGCTGCTCCCGCGCAACGCGTCGGTGACTTTTTGAAAAAACAAAAGGGCAGTTTGGACGGCAGGGTGAGCCCCACGTATCGTCCCGGCGTGACCCCTTGCGATCTGAATGTCGTTTTGCCCGAAAAAATCAGTTCCGCCATGCGAATGGCGCTCCCGCTGTTTAACAAAAGGATCCGCGGGTTCGCCTCCGACGATAATCTGCTTACCGGCGTGGAAACACGCAGTTCTTCCCCCGTCCGCGTCCTTCGCGGAGAGGACTTTAAAAGCCTATCCTATCCGATGGTCTATCCATGCGGAGAGGGCTGTGGGTACGCCGGCGGGATTATGTCGGCGGCGGTGGATGGCATTAAGGTGGCGCTTGCTATTGTGGAAAATAAATAACGACGGCGTATAAGGGCGCATCTGCTGTGTTTCTGCCATCGCGTTAGCAAAATCACGTACAAGGAGTACGCTCATTTGCTTCCGCTTGGCGAGCCTTGCATCTGCAACCCTTCTACGCCGTCTTTTTTTTGTATTTTTGCGGCGTGAAAGCCGCGTTGGGGTCCCCGAGAAATTCAACAGATTTCTTGGGGTGTTGCGGCGTAAAGGAGCCAGCCAACGATCCGTTAAGGATAATATGGAGATTTAAAGCATCCGTAAGGAGCAATTTATCCTAAAAGAAATCCCTAAAGCAGGGAGTTCTTTTTTATCTATTTCAAATATAAACCGGGCGAACGGGAAGAAGGGTTGCAGGTGCAACGTTTCTGTGCACTTGCAGATTTTCGACAAAACGAAATTGATCTTGAAAATCGTTAAAAAAGAATCTCGAGCGAGATCCTTTTATTTTATTTGATGAGTGCGGGGGGGAAAATGAAAACAGAACAAGTTTTGAGAAGTTTCCGACAGTAAGGTTTTTTATATTTGCCGTTTTTAAATTATAAAAACCGGCGAGCGTGAAGAAGGGTTGCAGGTGCGAGGCTCTACGAAAAACCGCGCAGGCGCGTACTCATTGTACGTAACTGCGCGGTTTTGATGTAAGTAACAAAGCAAATGCGCCCTAATTCACGTTCGCTTATAAGGGCATGCCGATGTAATAAACAGACAAAGCGATCAGGAACTGCGCCGCATAATACAGCACGTGATTGACCACGATCAGCACTCTGCTTTCGTTGCCGTCGAAGTAGATCATGGACAGCACGAGATCGGAAAGCAGGAAGAGCCCCGCGCCCACCACAAGCAGGATGACGGGGAGCGTAAATCCCGCGATCAAGCCGCCCGCAACGGTGCATGCAAGGAACAACGTCAAGAGCAGGGCGTACAATATGGAGGGGATCAGGAACTTGCCGAACTTCATCTTAAGCAGGAACAAGCTGACGGAGAAGATCGCCGCGGTGGCGCCGACGGCAATCAGGATGGTCCAGGCGGAGAAGCCGAAGAACAGGGCGACCGCCACGACGTACAAGATGTGCCCGATGCCAAACGCCGCCATGCCAAAGAAGGTGTAAATGTCGCTGTGGCGAATGTTGGTCGCCTGATAAGTGACCTTAAGGTCAAGCGTCAGGTCGCCGATCAAGCCACAGACCAAACCCAAGATGACAAGCCCGATAAAGGTAAGCTTGGGCGCGCTTGCGGTGCCTGTCACGATGTAGTTGTTTACCGCGCCGGCAACCGCCGTTGCCACAAACAAAAAGCTGGTGACGGTTTTCAGCGCGGCGGGGAGCATCCCGCCTTCCTTTGTGCGGAAAAGCAAGAAGCAAGTCAAAAACAGTCCGCCGAGAACCAAGAGAATGTACGTAAGCATAAAAAACCTCCTAAAAGAGTTGTATTATTTAAGTTTGACCGTGATGGCAGGGCGGATGCCGATGGAGGTGCAATCCACCGAATAGGTGCCGACGGTGCCGATGGCGCTGGTGACGGAAGCGCGACCCTCAAAGTCGCCTGCGGAACGCAGCCACCAATGCGCGGCGTCATGCTCCGCTCCGTCGTTTAGGCTGGCGTAAGCGCCAAGCGCCTTTGCGTAGTCGGTGGCTTTGCCGATCTTGCGCGTGTCTTCGGTGATGGTCCAGTGGTTCCACCCGTAGCTTCTGTTTGCCGTATCGGCATAGCTCAAAAGGAACACCTTGTCCACGCAGGGTTTGCCGTTTGCATAACGCTCAAAGTGCGCGGTCTTTGATCCGGTGTCGATCGTGGTGGAAACGATAAAATCCCTTTCGCCCTTCTTAAACGCCTCGTCGTAGAAGCCGGTGTTTAGGAACTCGCGAAGGTCGCTGTATTCCCAGTTGTTGGCGTAAACCGTGCTGCCCTCAAAAGAGCGCACCGTCGTATCTGCGCGGAAAAGACCGGCGGAAAGGACGTCTTCGGAAAGCAGCAGCACCTCTTCCTCCTTGGTGGGATCGCCGGAAAGCACCCGCCAACGGATGGGCTCCACGATAAAGAAGTAGTCTTCGCCCGCTTTAACTTCCTCATTGTTGCTGAAATTTGCGCGATAGGTCTTCGCGTCGTTTTGATAGGGCTTTGCCGTCGCCTTTACGTACAGGGTATTTTGGTAGGTGTAGATGCCCGTCACGGGGTCGGGGGTCAAGGTGCCGTTTGCGATCTTGGTTTTGAGCTCGGAAACGGTGCGCTGATCCTCCAAAATGTGCTGCGGGAACCTGCCGAAATCCACGTAAGTGAAATTGTCCCTTTGATAAATCGAGTAATAGATGGCGCCCTTGGAAAGATCCCAACGCGCGTGAACGGTGACGTCCTCTTTTGTGGAAGAAAGGATCCTGTCCACCTTGTTGCCGTCGTCGTCGTACCAACCCAAGAAGTAGTAGCTGCCGCCCGTAAGCACCCCATCCGAAACTTCGTACCAGATCGGGCTTTCAAGGACTACGTCCTTATATTCCGTATAAGTCAGAGGGTTGTCGGGACTGTTGGAAACGGCAGGGTTGCCCAAATCGTAAGTGATTGTATAGGAGGGCGCCCATTTTGCATACAAAATGACATTTTTCGCCGTGCCGGACGCAATGTAGTCCTTGGCGGGCTTGGTAAAAGCGGCGTCTTCGTACCAACCGAGGAAGGTGTAGCCCTCTTTGGTGGGGACGTCCAAAAAGATGGTTTCGCTCTTTACGTTAAAAGACTCGGGGAAGGCGGTGGTGTTCTCCTCGCTGTCAAGCTCCAAAATGATGTCCCACTCAGTGATCTTCCAGTTGGCGGTCAAGGTGATGTTGGACTCCGGCACGGTCAAACGATGCGTGGGTTCGGCGCTGGCGATGGAGCCGTCTGCGTTGGTCCAGTTCATAAAAGTGTAGCCGGGGTTGGCTTGCGCGCGGATCGTGGTGGTGGAGCCGCTGGAGACCCTGCCTCCGCCGATCAGGTGTCCCGCTTCTTCGTTGGAGTTGACAAGCTTGACCACGCTTGCGTCCATAATGACCGCCGCAGTGATGATGCCGGCGATCACGGCGATGCCGATCGCAATATAAATCAACAGGCGCTTGCCCTTTTTGCTTTTCAAAAACTCTTTAACTTTGCCGGTTTCCATACGATCGCTCCTTGTGGTTGCCTTTTGTCTCACGCGCGCACTTCAATAAATAATAATATAGCATACGCGCGCGGAAGTTGTCAATAGGGCGGGGCGGGGCAAAACCGATCGGACGCGCCCTTCTTTTTTCTCAAAAAATGCCAAAAACCGCCACATAGTTTCTAAAACAACGAATTATTAAGAAAAATTAATTTAATAAAATTTGTTTGCATTTGACAAGGTTTTTCGACTGGGTTATAATGAACAGGCATTGTCTAGAGGAATGCTCCGCATACGGATGATGCGCAAGGTTACCCAATCCGGGGCTAATTTGCGCGGACCAGTCCGATCGATCGGGCGCTAACTCGTAAATCACGGCAGGTTAAACCTGCCTTAAATTTACAGGGAGCAGGAAACACACGGCAGCGCGGTATAAAATGAGTTAGAAATAACAGGAGGAAACAAAAATGGCAGGACAGACAATCAGGATCAAATTGAAATCTTACGATCATGAGCTCGTGGACAGCGTCGCAAAGAACATTGTCGACGTGATCACCAAGAACGGCGCCAAGATCTCGGGGCCGATCCCCCTTCCCACCGAGCGTGAGATCGTTACGATCCTTCGTGCGACGCACAAATATAAGGATTCGCGCGAACAATTCGAGATGAGGACGCACAAGCGCCTTATCGATATCTACAACCCCACGGCAACCGTCGTCAGATGCTTGATGGACGTCAACGT
>DFFS01000078.1:7738-7990 GCA_002371075.1 Christensenella sp. UBA3770 | reverse complement strand
TCCTTGGTAAGGACGAGGTCACCAGTTCAAGTCTGGTTAGCAGCTCCAAAATAAGCACTCTCAATGAGGGTGCTTTTTTTCTTTGTCCGAGTCCTTACCAAGGATGGTTACGCGATAGATGGGGTCCCCGAAATATCGGCAGATATTTTGGGGAAAAGGAGCATTTTAGGAGTCACCGATAGGGCGTAGCTGAGCGTCACCCTATCCGACGCATAAAAATGCGACGCGGACGAGGTCACCAGTTCAAGTCTG
>DFFS01000078.1:0-7692 GCA_002371075.1 Christensenella sp. UBA3770 | reverse complement strand
GTTCAAGTCTGGTTAGCAGCTCCAAGAAGAGCACTCTCTCAGAGGGTGCTTTTTTTCTTAGCCAGAGTCCTTACCAAGGACATACTACGGGGTCCCCGAGATAACGTCGAATAAAAAAGGGACGGCTCAAAAACCGCCCTTCTAAAACTTTTAAGACTCCTTTTCGTCGTCTGTTTTGATCCTTGTCGTTAGGGTTTGCACTTCAAACTCATACTGCTCTTTGGTGAGGAGTTTTCGCTCGTAAAACATCTTGATCATCTCAAGCTGTCGTTCCAAGAGGTATTTGTTGTCAAACTTCTTTTCGTTATCTTCCATTTTGGGTTCCGTTACGCCGGATTGAATTTGCTCTTGGGTTGTTTGCAACGCGGACACTTCCAGTCTTCGGGCAGGTCTTCAAACGCCACGCCGTCATACTCCGCAGGGTCGTACACATAGCCGCAGATGGAGCAAACGTATTTGCCCGTCGCTTGTTTCTTTGCAAAGTCCACTTTCGGGAAGATGGTCTCCACAGGATGGTCGAGGTCCATCACGCGCTTCGCCTCCAGGTTTTCGTACCCTTGCGGTGTGTGCGTCCCACAGTAAACGGTGGGATGATTGCGGATAAACTCGCGCACGCGATCAAAGGTGGCTCTATCTGCGGCAAGATCGTCAAATACGACGGATAGTTTGTTGGCATACAAGGCTTCGTCCACGTAAGTGATGTCGCCTTGAAACATATAGAACAGTCCGCTGTCTTCCGCGATGACAAGGCTGTTTCCGTTGGTGTGTCCCTTTGCCTTTATGTAGTAGATGCCGTCCGCGATTTTTTGGCTCTCGGGAAAGTTGTAATAGGCACCATCCGTAAATTTGACGGGGATAATGTTTGCAATTCCCTGTAGTTCCGCAGCGGAAACCTCTTCCTCATTCACATAGATCTCTGCGTTCGGAAAAGACTTGAGCTCGCCCGAGTGGTCGGCGTGTCTGTGGGTCAAAAGGATCTTGGTGACCTGTTCGGGCTTGTATCCCAAAGCGGCAAAAGCGTCCATATAGGAGCAAATATCTTTGCCGGTGTATATCAAGCTGTTCTCGTCGGGATGCTCTTCGGGTGTGCCCGCCGGAATGCCCGTATCGATCAAGATAACCTCGTCGCCGGTGTCGATCAAGTAATTTTGCAAACTGCCGCGATACCGCACGTTTCTGTCAAACTTGTCCATGCCCTCTTCACCGCCGAATACGAAAGGTTGCGTGTAAAAACCGTCTTTTCTGAATTTAACCGCTTTGATGATCATTTAACCGTCCTCCTTTATAGGCTCAAAAGATGTAAAACTATTTAAAGTATATCATACGCGCTTGACATTTTCAATAATTCTTATTGAGCAGCGGGGGCGCCCGCCCCGCTTTCGGTCGCCGCATACGGAAAAACAATTTTGCGGGAACACTTTGAAATACGCCCGAACAAAGTGTATAATATAAATGATATGAAAAACGTTGTATTGATCGGAATGCCCGGATGCGGGAAAAGTACGTGCGGCGTGCTTGCGGCAAAAGCGCTTTGCAAGGATTTTGTCGACACCGACCTTGTGATCCAACAAAACGAGAAGCTGCCCTTGCAGGAAGTGATCAATGACAAGGGGAACGACTATTTTGCCGCGGCGGAAGAGAAAGCGATCCTTTCCCTCTCCGTCAAAAACGCCGTCATTGCAACGGGCGGCAGCGTGGTGTATTCCGCCAAGGCGATGGCGCACCTGAAACAAAACGCCACCGTCATTTATCTTCGCATCTCCCTTGCCACGATGTTAAAGCGGATCGCAAACATGCAAACCCGCGGGATCCTTTTGCGTGACGGCGAGACGATCGACGCGATGTTTGCCGAGAGGCGATCCCTTTATGAAAACTATGCCGACCGCGTGATCGACTGCGACGACGCTGAGATCGAGCGCACCGTTTCAAGAATTGTGCAAAACGCTTTTTAACCCCCCTCCCCTTTTTGCAACAAAAAACCCGCCGTGCAAAAGCATAGCGGGTGTTTTTTTGTTTGCAAAAGCGGATTAACGCTTGCTGAACTGCGGAGCCTTACGTGCCTTTTTGAGACCGTACTTCTTCCTTTCCTTCATCCTCGGATCGCGGGTAAGGAAGCCTGCCGCTTTGACCTGCGCCTTAAGCTCGGGCTCGGCGATCACAAGCGCGCGAGCGATGCCGTGACGGATGGCGCCTGCCTGTCCGCTCGGGCCGCCGCCGATCACGTTGACTGCGACGTCGTACTTCTCAAGCGTGGAAGTAAGGGTCAAGGGCTGACGCACAACAAGCTTCATAACTTCCAAACCGCCGAAGAACTCGTCGATGGTGCGCTTGTTGATCGTGATGGAACCGTTGCCTTCGGGGATCAGGCGAACTCTTGCGATAGCCTTTTTCCTGCGGCCGGTGCCCCAGTACTGCAATTTCTTCTTCAATGCTTTTTTAGCTGCCATAATTCACCTCTCCTTAGAACTTGAGTTCAATGGGCTGTTGCGCCGCATGCGGATGCTCGCTGCCGGCGTAAACCTTAAGCTTCTTGAACATCTTCCTGCCGATGGAATTCTTGGGAAGCATACCTTTGATCGCAAGCTCCACGGCAAGAGCGGGCTTCTTTTCCATCATGTCCTTGTATTGGATCTCCTTGAGTCCGCCGATATAGCCGGTGTGATAGCGGTAATACTTTTGCTCAAGTTTCTTACCGGTCAACCTCACCTTGTCTGCATTTATAATGATAACATAATCGCCGGTGTCCACATTGGGGGTAAAGATGGGCTTGTTTTTGCCGCGAAGGACCGCAGCCACGTTGCTTGCCAAACGGCCGAGCACCATGTCGGTCGCGTCCACGACGTACCACTTTCTTTCAACTTCACCGGGCTTTGCCATAAAAGTCTTCATGGAATTTCCTCCTAAATATTTGCGCCGCGCGTCTAAAAGCCAAAGGGGCTAATTTTGCCTTTTTTACACATAAGCGAATTATATTTTATAGTAATAAAAAAGCAATGTCAAGTTTTTACGCGGTATAATTTGGGGTTTTTCTGCAAATAAAACGGGGTTTTTTATAAAGCATAAAAAAGGCGAGCCGAATGCGGTTCGCCCTTTGTTTACACAAGATCACTTCTTTTCTTTCAGAATGTCGCGGATCTCTTTTAAGATGTTGGCGGGATCGTTTGCTTCCGCCGCTGCCTTTTCTTCCTCGGCGGCTTTTTCGTCGGCTGCCTTTTTCTCCTCCGCCTTTTTCGCGTCGATCTCTTTGATCTCTTTCCTGCTCTTGCCCTCTTTTCTAAGCGCTTTCACTTCCTCTTTGCTCAAAACGGTATAACCGTTTTTCACCTTGCTCAAGCCGCTCTTCATCTTGTTGAACGCCTTGATGATGATAAACAAAACGATCGCCGTCAAAAGGAAGGTGATGACCGCGGAGATCACGCCGCCCCAATCGATGACGAGCGCCTCGGTCAAAACGGAACCCGTTTCGGGGTCGATGAGCGCGGGACGCAACACGGTTTGCAAGCCGGTGGTGTCGCTGATGGGGATCAGGTTGATGAGCGGCTTCAAAATGCCGCCAACCACCGCGGAAATGATGGCGGTGAACGCAGCGCCGACGATCATGCCTACGGCAAGTTCCATGACGTTGCCCCGACTGATAAATGCCTTAAACTCCTTAAAAAGCTTTTTCATACTTTCCTCCAAATGCTTTTAGCGTTTTCTTTGTTAATTCTACCACGCTGCGGCAAAAAAATCAATTGCCCTCTCTTTGTTGATCAACGGCGTATCTGACCTCTTTCAGATACAGCCCCTCCGGCGGCATGGTCTTGCCCGCCCTGTCCCGTTTGCCGGAAGACAAGATATCGGGGATATCCTCCACCCGGAGCTTTCCGATGCCCACGTAATACAGCGTGCCCACCATGATGCGCACCATGTTGTACAAAAAGCCGTTTCCCGTCACCTCAAAGGTGATCTCCTCCCCCTCCTCTTTGATCGAAAGGTCAAAGATCGTCCTGACGGTGGTCTTTACGTGCCCGCCCGCCGCCTGAAAAACTTTGAAGTCGTGTTCTCCCAAAAGGAATGCCGCCGCAAGGCGCATTTTGGAGACGTCGGGACGCTTATGCACAAAGGCAAAAAGTCCCTCGCGCAAGGGACTCGTAACGGGCGCGGAATAGAGTTTGTAAACGTAGGTTTTGGAAAGTGCGTCAAAGCGCGCGTTGAAGGTTTGAGGAACCTCAAATGCCGACAAAACACGCACGCTTGCGGGCAGATGCGCGTTGATGGCGATGGGCAGTTTGCTAAGCGGAATGGCGGTGTGCGTGTCAAAATGCACCGCCTGCGCAATGGCGTGTACGCCGGCGTCCGTCCTGCCGCTTCCGTGCATAACGGCGTTTTCCCCCGTGGTCTCACGGACGGCGGTAGCAAGCACTTCCTGCACCGAAAGCCCGTTCTTTTGACGCTGCCAGCCGCAATATTCCGTACCCTTGTACTGCACGCGTAAAAGCACTCTCATATCACTTAAAAAGAGAAAGGATCATCTCGTCAAACGGGAACAAATACTTGTTCAAAAATACGAGGCTGAAGACCGCGAGGCACACGACGGAAGCCACAAGGTCTTTTAACGTCAGTTTCATAACCTTATATTTGGTGCGATTTGCCACCGAACTGTAACAACGCGCGTCCATGGCAAGAGCAAGCTCATCCGCACGACGGAAGGCGCCCACAAAGAGCGGCACGAGGACGGGGATCATCGCCTTGGCTTTTTTGAAAGCGCCGCCCGTATCGAAATCCGCGCCGCGCGCCTTTTGCGCAAGCATGATCTTGTTGGTCTCTTCCATCAAGATGGGGATCATTCTGAGCGCGATGCTCATAATGAGCGCGATGGCGTGCACGGGGACTTTGATGAGCTTCAGCGGGCTCATCAAACTCTCCAAAGCGTCGGTCAATTCCATCGGCGTTGTCGTCAAGGTCAAAAGGGACGGGAAAAGCATCAAAAGGATCAAGCGGAGCGCCAGTTTGACGGCGTGCTCGACGCCCTCCTTGTAGATCTTGATAAATTTCCAATGCGCCCACAGCACCTCCCCTTTTGTGAAGAAAAGGTTGATGACCGCCGTGATCAAGACCAAAAACACAATGGTCCTGACCGTGCGCAACAGCACCTTAAGGGGAATCTTTGCCACAACGGAAACGAGGATCACAAACAGGAACAACGCGGCGTACATCACGTAATCCACGATGAAGAACACCGTTACGATGTAAAGAATGACGGCAAGCAGCTTGATGCGCGCGTCCAAGCGATGAATGACGGAATCCGTCGGATAATACTGCCCGAAAACGACGTTATTCACTGCGCCACCTCCGGACCGCATCGATCAGCTCTTCTCGCTTGACGGGCTCGCCGTCAAGGACCGCTCCCCTCTTTTTCATTTCGTTTGCGATCTTTACGACGGAGGGCACGTCCATCTCGTTTTCTTCAAGCAACCGAGCGTTGTAAAAGATCTCGCGCGGGGTGCCGACCGCTTTGATCAGTCCCTCCGAAAAGAGAGCGACTTTATCACAGTTCTCCGCCACCGCATCCATATCGTGCGAGATAATGATGATGGTGGGCGAGGACGTTTCTTTCAGTCTTTTGACAAGGGACATAATGTCCTTTTTGCCACGGGGGTCCAACCCCGCGGTGGGTTCGTCAAGGATCAAAACGCGGGGGCGCATGGCGATCACGCCCGCGATGGCGATCCTCCTCTTTTGCCCGCCGGAAAGCTCAAACGGAGAGCGGTCTTTGACCTCTTCGTACGAGAGCCCGACAAGCTCTATCGCCTCCCTAACGCGTCCCTTGATCTCCTCGTCGGAAAGACCCAAATTTTTTGGTCCGTAGGCGACGTCTTTCTCAACCGTTTCGTCAAAAAGTTGATACTCCGGATACTGCATGACCATGCCCACCGTACCGCGAAGCCTTTTGAGATCGGGCTTCTTTTGGGTCAGGTCGATGTCAAAAACTTTGATCGAACCGTTTTGCAGTTTGATCAACGCGTTCAAATGTTGGATAAAGGTGGATTTGCCGCTTCCCGTCTTGCCGATGATGCCAAGATAATCCCCCTCGTTGATGCTGATGGAAATACCGTTGAGGGCGGCTGCGGCATAAGGCGTGCCGGGCGAATAGACGTATGACAGATCCTTTACTTCAATCGACATATCGCCTCCGCCAGTTCGCTTTCGCTGTATATCTTGTCTTCTAAGGGAATCCCCTCTTTGATGAGTTCCGCCGCCACGGCGTCGGGCGCGGGAAGCTCCAAACCGTATCGTTCAATGCTTTCTCTGTCGCGGAACACCTGCTCGGGCGTGCCGTCCATGACAACTTTGCCCTCGCTCATCACGATCACGCGGTCCGCGCGCGTGGCTTCCTCCATAAAGTGCGTGATCAGCACGATGGTGATGCCCTGCTTGTTAAGTTCCTCGGCAACCTTCAAAACCTCCCCCCTGCCCTTGGGGTCAAGCATCGCGGTGCTTTCGTCCAAAACGAGAACTTCGGGACGCATGGCAAGCACGGCGGCGATGGCAATGCGTTGTTTTTGCCCGCCCGAAAGCTTGTACGGCGTGTGCCGTCTATGCTCCGTCATACCCACTGCAGAAAGGGCGTAGTCGATGCGCTCGCCGATCTCCTCCCTCGGCACGCCGAGGTTTTCCGGACCGAAAGCGATCTCGTCCTCTATGATGGAGGCGATCATCTGATTGTCGGGGTTTTGAAACACCATACCCACCTTTTGACGAATGGCAAAAAGTTCTTCCTCCTCTTCGGTGGAAGTGGTCTTGCCGTCCACGGTGACAGCGCCGGACGTGGGTTGCAACAACCCGTTCATCAGCATGGCAAGCGTGCTTTTGCCGCTGCCGTTTTCACCGCAAATGCAAACGAAAGAACCATCCGCGATCTCCAAACTGACGTCCTTGACCGCAACGACGGCATTTTCCTCCGCGGGATATTCGTATGTCACCTTTTCAAATTTGATGGGCATCGGTGTATTTCAGAAAGGGAGCCCCAAACGGAGCTCCCTTTGGACGTTTTGCCTTCGTGAGCTTATTCTTTGCCCGCGAGCTTCTTGTAACCGGCAAGTCTTGCCTTGGAATCCGCCTCGGTCTTTGCAAACAAGGCTTCCGCGATCTGCGGCTGGGTCTTCTTCAAAGACGCGTATCTGGTCTCGCCCGCAAGGAACGCCTGATAATCGGCGGTGGGATCCTTGGAGTCAAGCGTGAAGGGGTTCACACCCTCCGCCGCAGCGGGATTGTAGCGATAGAGCTGCCAGTAACCGCAATCCACAGCCTTTTTCTCCTCGGTCTGGCTGTTTGCCATGTTGATACCGTGGTTGATGCAAGGTGCGTAGCAGATCACGAGAGAGGGCCCGTCGTACGCTTCCGCTTCGGTGATCGCATTGAGGAACTGCTGCTTGTTGGAACCCATCGCGCACTGCGCAACGTAAACGTAGCCGTAGCTCATCGCCATCATGCCGAGGTCCTTCTTCTTGGTCCTCTTGCCTGCCGCGGCAAACTTTGCGACGGAACCCGTCGGGGTGGACTTACTGGACTGACCGCCGGTGTTGGAATAAACCTCGGTGTCAAGCACGAGGACGTTGACGTCTTCGCCGCAAGCAAGCACGTGGTCCAAACCGCCGTAGCCGATGTCGTATGCCCAGCCGTCGCCGCCGAAGATCCAAATGGACTTCT
>DFFS01000059.1:9194-10749 GCA_002371075.1 Christensenella sp. UBA3770 | reverse complement strand
AAAACTGGATCGGCAGAAGCTACGGCGCGGAGATGGATTTTCCCGTGACCACAGGCGGCGCCCTTCGCGTGTTTACCACCCGTGCGGATACCGTTTTCGGCGTGACGTTTATGTGCATCGCGCCCGAGCATCCGCTGATTGAGGAAAACGCCGCGCATATCAAAAACATGGCGGAGATAGAGGCATATCGCGAGGCTGCTCGTCGCAAAAACGAGTTTGAGCGCGTTCAGTTGCAAAAGGATAAGACCGGCGTCAGGATCGAGGGCGTTGCCGCTGTCAACCCCCTGACGGGCAAGGAAGTGCCCATCTTCGTTGCGGACTACGTGATGATGGGGTACGGCACCGGCGCCATCATGGCTGTTCCCGCGCATGACACGCGTGACTACGACTTTGCCAAAAAATATTCGTTGCCCATCATTCAGGTCATCGATGGGGAGGTGGACCTTGAAAAGACCGCCTACACCGACATCTACAACGGCAAGATGATCAACAGCGATTTCTTAAACGGGCTCCCCGTCAAACAGGCGATCGCAAAGATGATCGATTATATCGAGGAAAAGGGCATCGGCACGAGAAAGGTCAATTACAACATGAAGGACTGGGCGTTTAACCGTCAAAGATATTGGGGCGAGCCCATTCCCATCGTGTACTGCGACAAGTGCGGCATGGTCCCCGTGCCGGAAGAGGAGCTTCCCTTGAAACTGCCCGATTTGGAGGAATATAAGCCCACCGATACCGGAGAGTCGCCTCTTTCCAAGGTGGCGGATTGGGTCAATTGCAAGTGCCCCAAGTGCGGCGGCGCGGCAAAGCGCGAGACGGATACGATGCCGCAATGGGCGGGTTCGTCTTGGTACTTCCTGCGCTATATCGATCCGCACAACGACAACGCCCTTGCCGATCCCGAGAAACTCAAGTATTGGGGTCCCGTGGATTGGTACAACGGCGGCATGGAGCACGTCACGCGTCACTTGATCTATTCCCGTTTCTGGAACCGCTTCCTGTACGACATCGGCGCGGTCCCGTTCCCCGAGCCGTATAAGAGGCGCACCGCGCAGGGCTTGTTGCTCGGCAGCGACGGCAACAAGATGAGCAAGAGCCTCGGCAACGTGGTCAACCCCAACGAGTGCATCGACAAGTACGGAAGCGACGTGCTGCGCACCTACGTGATGTTTATCGGCGATTACGAGCGTCCCGCTCCTTGGTCGGATAACAGCATCGTCGGCTGCAAGAGATTTATCGAAAGGGTGTGGAGGCTGCCCGAGCTTCTGAATGGCGAAGAGGGCTACAGCAAAAAGCACAATGCAAGCGTGCACCGCATGATCAAAAAGGTCACCGCCGATTACGAATCCACCGGGTTCAACACCGCCATTGCCGCGATGATGACCTTTGTCAACGAAGTTTATGCCGACGGTTTCGTTACAAAGAGCGAGCTTGAGACCCTGCTTAAGTTGCTTTATCCCGTCGCGCCGCACGTCACCGAAGAGATCAACGAGATGATCGGCAACAAGACGCTGATCGCCGAGAGCAAGTGGCCGGAGTACGACGAGGGTCACCT
>DFFS01000059.1:0-9051 GCA_002371075.1 Christensenella sp. UBA3770 | reverse complement strand
AGGTCGTAGAACTTGTGCTGGGCGGGGACTTAAAGGCGCAATTTGATGGAAAACAGATCGTCAAAGTCATTTACGTTCCCGGTAAGATCGTAAACTTTATCGTCAGGTAACGTATGGCGGAGATCAGCGAGAGATTGGATCAAATTCTTTCTCCGGCGAGGCTTTTGAACGTCGGCGAAGGACATGCCGCCATTAAGACGGTGAAAAGCATTCAAACGAATTCCAAGCCGAATCCGCGGAGGCTCTTTGTTGCGGAAGGGTTTTGGCTTTGTTCTCTCGCAGTCAAGGACGGCATCGAGGTGGAGACGCTTCTTGTCGCGCCGGAATGCGTTTATACGCTTGAATGCGTTCATTTGATCGAAAAGATGCTCCCGCTTGCGCAAAACGCTTATACGGTCAGCGCAAAGGTTTTCGGCAAGATCGCCGAAAAGGATAAGCCGGACGGGGTCATCGCGATCTGCAAAATGAAAGAGTGGTCGCGTTCCGACCTTGTCTTTGACGACAAGGCGGTGGTTTTGATCCTTGACGGGGTGGAGATCCCCGGCAATATGGGCACGCTCGTGCGCGTTGCGGACGGCGCGGGGGCGGACGCGGTGTTTATCGTCAACCGCAAAGCGCGTTTGACGCACCCCAAGTTTATCCACAGCACGATGGGCGCTGCGTTTCACGTGCCGATCGTGGAGTTTGAAAGCGTGGACGACTGTTTTGCCTATTTGCAAAGCAAAAAGTTCACCGTTTACCTTGCGGACAGCAGGGCGGAAAAGATGTATTACGAGTTGCCCTTCGGCAAGCGTGTCGCTTTCGTGATGGGCAGCGAGCGTTACGGTATCAGCCGCGTGTGGTACGACAAGCCCGTCGATCTCGTTGCGATCCCCATGCTCGGACAATGCGATTCTTTGAACGTGGGCGTTGCGGGGACGGTGCTTTTGTATGAAGCTTGTGTGAAGAACAAGCTCGGGGGACGGCGATGAAAGCTCTTTGCTTGCAAGGCGGCGGCGCAAAAGGCGCCTTTCAGGCGGGCGTGCTGAAAGCCCTTACGCAAAAGGGCTGTCGGTTCGATTGCGTCGTGGGCACTTCCGTCGGTTCCATCAACGCGGCGATGTATGCGCTTGGCAAGGTGGACGAGCTGTATGATCTGTGGAAGGAGCTTGACTTTGCGGACGTGCTCCCGTTGGAGCGAAAGGGGGAGGGGCAAAACCTGACCATTCGGTCTATCGCCGCCACCGCCATCGAGGCGTTTCGTTCGGGGGTGGATACCTCCAAGATCCGCGCGATCATTGAAAAACACGTGGATGAGGACGCCTTGCGCGCCTCGCCCATTCGTTTTGGGCTGGTCACGGCAAAAGGCAGTTTTACCAAACCCGTCTTGTGCGAGCTGTTTATCGAGGATATCCCCAAGGGACAACTTGTGGATTTCATTATGGCAAGCTCAGCGTTGCCCTTCTTCAAAAAGGTGGAGATCGACGGCGTGCGCTACATCGACGGCGGCATCTTGGACAACCTGCCGATCCGCATGCTTGCAAACGCGGGCTATACCGACGTCACGGCGGTCCGTCTGGGCGGCAATTTGCACTACGAGGACGAGGAAAAGGGACTCAAGGTCACGTATATAGACCCGTCCGAAAGCGTGGGACATACGATCAACTTCTCCAACTTTTCCATCACGCACGACCTAAACCTCGGATATTACGACGTTTTGCGCTTATACGACGGCTTGTACGGCAAAAAATACTACATCAAGCCGTTTGGAAAGCTCCGTTTGCGCTTTTGGCTGTGGAAACATCGCCGTTTCGTAAACAAGGCGATCGCTTATACGGGCGTGAAGTTCTGCGCTTCTTTCCGCGAAAAGACGGCGGTCTTGACCGCATTCCTTGCGGAGAAACTAAAGTGTAAGGACGCAACGCTCGTTGAAATATGGACAAGGTTTGTCGAATACGTGGCAACGTTGGGCTCGCTTGAGCGCTGGAAGGTCTATCGTTTTACGGACTTTGCCGATGCTGCGGCGAAAAAGGAATTCGACCTGAAAAAACAGAGCGATGAAACAGAAGATCTGCTTGCCATCGCACGTCTTTTGAAAGAGGAGATAACAAATGGAAAATGACATTCATAGTCAGCAGGCGCAAGGCGCTGCAGAGCAGCCTTCGGCGGACAAAAAGCGCAGCGTAAAGGACATTTTGTCCGGCTTGGCGAAAAGGTGGTTTATCGATGCTTTTTCCGGCATGGCGCAGGGGCTTTTCTGCACGCTGATCGCGGGCACCATTTTGGCGCAGATCGCGTCTTGGTGCGGTGAAAACGCCTTTTCCGCAACGCTTCTTGTCATCTCAAAGATCGCAAAGTCGCTGATGGGCGCCGGCATCGGCGTAGGCATCGCAAACAAGCTGGGCGCAAAACCCCTTGTGATCTTTACGGCGGCTGTCACGGGTTTGGTCGGCGCGTTTGCCGCGCCTCTCGTTGAGGTTTTGACCAAAGGGGCGGCGTTTGCCTTTGTTCTCGGCGCGCCGGGCAACCCGATCGGTTCCTATGTGCTTTCGCTTTTCACCATCGAGATCGCCTCGCTCTATGCGGGCAAGACAAAGCTTGACATCGTGCTTGTCCCGCTTGGTATGATGCTCCTCGTTTTGGGCGGCATCTTCCTTGCGTGGCCCTTTATCAAACTGATCGATCTGCTTGGCACGGGCATCGCGCTTGCCATTGAGGCGGGCGTTGCCGTGAAGATCATCGTCGGCGTTTTCGTCGCGGTCATTATGGGCGTTCTTTTGACGATGCCCACCTCTTCCGCGGCAATTTGGATCGCCATTACCGCGGCTGTCTCCGCCAAGTACGCGGACGCGCTCTCCATCGCGGGCGGCGCGGCTGTCGCGGGATGCGCTGCGCATATGATCGGCTTTGCCGTGGCTTCCTTCCGTGAAAACGGCTTCGGCGGGCTTATCTCACAGGGTATCGGCACGAGCATGCTGCAGATCCCCAATATTATGAAGAAACCCATCGTGATGGTCCCCGAGATCGTCGCAAGCGCGGTGTCCGGCTTGGTTGCCGTGCTGCTTGACCTGCGTTGCAACGCTGCCGGCGGCGGTATGGGTACCAGCGGCTTGGTGGGGGTGTTTGGCGCCGTCGAGGCATCGCAGGGCGCGGGTCTTCCGGGTTGGAAGATCGCACTTGGGGTAATACTTTGCTTGTTTGTGATCCCGGCGGCGGTCAGTTTTGTCGTCAGCGAACTGTTGCGCAAAAAGGGACTCATCGCGTTTGGCGATCAAAAGTTGGATAATTAAGGAGAGGACATGAAACGTTCGGAAGTCAACGATCGATACAAGTGGAATTTGGACAGCGTGATGCGCGCCGACAAATGGGAAGAGGCTTTCCGCGCTCTTTCCGCGGACAAAAACGCCCTTTCGGCGTTCGTTGGGACGCTTAAAGACAAGTCCAAGCTCCTTGCATGCTTGAAACTGGAGAGCGACTTGTCCCTCCGCATTGAAAACCTTTACGTTTACGCCAAGATGAAGCAGGACGAAAACACCGCGCTCGCCTCATCGCAAAGCATGGTGGGGCGCGCGTCCAATCTTGCGGCGGAGATCTCCGCTTCCGCAAGCTTTATTTCACCCGAGATCATTGCCTCCTACACCGAGGAGGAGCTGGTCGCTCTTTCAAAAGAGGAAGCCTTTTCCGATTATTCCTACGTTTTGTCCGAGCTTGCCCGCAACCGCAAGAGGTATCTTTCCGACAAGGAGGAAAAGATCCTTGCCCGCGCCGCGGAGCTTGCAGATGGCTACCACACCGCCTTTACGATGTTTGACAACGCCGATGTAAAGTTTGCCCGCGTCAAGGACGAAGAGGGGAAAAAGATCGACCTGACGCACGGGGTATACGGCGAGCTTTTGATGAGCAAGGACCGCTCGGTGCGCAAAAGTGCCTACAAGAGCATGTTCGGCGCGTATAAGGACATGATCAACACGATCGGCGCCTTGTACCTCGGCAACATCAAAAAGGATGAGTTTTACGCCTATTTCCACAATTACCAAACCGCGCTTGAGATGTGTTTGGACGGGGAGAACGTGGACGTCAGGGCATATCAAAACCTGATCGAAAGCGTCAACCAAGGCATCCCCGCTCTCAAAGCCTATTTGAAAACCCGCAAAAAGCTTCTTGGCGTGTCAAAACTGACGATGTACGACATGCACGTGCCCGTCGTGGCGGGCGCGGACCTGAAACTCACCTACGAGGAAGCCTATGACCTTGTCATTCGCGCGCTTTCTTGCTTGGGTGAGGACTACGTTTCGTTGTTGGAACAGGCGCGGGACGGCGGCTGGATCGACGTTTACGAGACGGAGAACAAGCGCAGCGGCGCCTATTCTTGGGGAACGTATTCTTCGCATCCTTACGTACTTTTGAACTATAAGCCGACGACGCACGAGGTCTTTACGATCGCGCACGAGCTCGGCCACGCGATGCATTCGTACAAGTCGGACGCGGCGCAGCCTTTCCCCAAAGCGGGATACGAGATCTTCGTGGCGGAGATCGCGTCCACCGTCAACGAGATGCTGCTCTATCGTTATCTGCTCAAGGAGGGCAAGGCGGACCGCCGTTATTTGCTTTCTTACTTGGCGGATATGTTCCGAACCACCTTCTTCCGTCAAACGATGTTTGCGGAGTTTGAGCTCAAAGCGCACGAAAAGGTGGAAAAGGAGGGCACGGTCACTCCCGCGGAGCTTTGCGAGATCTACGCCGCGTTGAACAAAAAGTATTACGGCGCCGAACCCACCGACGAGCTGATCTCCTATGAGTGGGCGAGGATCCCGCATTTTTACTCCTCTTTCTACGTGTATAAGTATGCCACCGGCATCGTTTCCGCCGCGGCGATCTCCAAGGATATCTTCGAGGGGAAACCGGGCGCCTTGGAGGGGTATATGAAGTTTCTTTCGCTGGGCGGCAGCAAACCGCCGCTTGACATTCTTCGTGAAGCGGGGGTGGACCTGACTTCAAAAGAACCTTTTGAAAAAGCACTTTCCCTTTTTGCCGAAAGCGTTGAGGAATTGAATCGTCTATGAGAGCCTTAAAGATCCTTGCGATCCTGTTGCTGTTATCTGTCGTGTGTTTGGCTGCATTCGGCTGCGCCGAGTCCTTTACGTATGCCGAATACATAGACGAACACGGCGAGGTGCACCACGACTTTTTGCTTGTTTACGACGTTTCCGACGACGATGCGGAAATTTTCAAGGAGCAAGCCAAAAAGACCATGATCGCTTACGTGGAGAACAAGGGCTTTATGCAATACGCCGCGATCGACGATTCGGTGGAGGGCGAGGTGACGCTTCACTTGACCTTCCCCTCCTTAACGGATTACTACATCGCTTGCGGTTATACGGGCAGGGAAGAAAACGAGCCCAACGTCCCTGCCGAGAAAGGCATCATCAACCGCTACGATACGGAAAAATCTTCCTATCTAACCGAAGCTTCCGTAAACTTCGTTCGCTCCCTCACCGAGGAGGAATACAAGGATTTCCCCGTGCTGTGTGATTTTTACTACACCTACGGCACGACCTCCAAGACGACGGAATCCAACGGGACGGTCAAAAAGGTGGGCGACGTCTATTATCACACCTGGAAGCTTGACGAGACCTCGCCGACGAAAATGGTGATCTCCACCTATTCGCTCAACGGCGTGATCCTCGTTTCGATCATTATTTCGGTTTTCGTATTGAGTTTGGCGGTCATATTTGTTATAATTATTATTAACAACAAGAAAAACAAGCGGGCGCGCGCCGATGAGGACGAGGCGTCGACCCTGATCAAATAGTTCCCAAGGAGAGACTATGGCAAGAGAAAAAGATAAGAAAAAAGTACGTACCTATCCGGCAAATTTGGAGGCGGAAAAAAGCGTTCTCGGCGCTTTTATGATCGACCCGAAAGCGGTCAACGAACATATTTCCAGGCTTTCGTCGGATGATTTTTCCTCCGCGCCCAACAAGGCGATCTTTGAGGCAATGCGCGACTTGTTTGCGGAAAGCCACCCGATCGACCTCGTCAGCGTCGCGGACAAAATGCGTTTGAAAGGCACGCTTGCAGAGGCGGGCGACGTTCCGTACGTCAGCGGCATTGCGGCGTCCATTCCCAGCGCGGCGGGCTGCAAGTATTACGTGGATATCTTAAAGAGAGACGGGCTTCTTCGCAAACTTCTTGAAGCAAGCAAGGAGATCTCGGAGGACGTTTACACGTCGGAAGACGGGGAAGAGAGCTTGGCATACGCTCAGCAGCGTATTTTGGAAGTTACGCAAACGGTGGGGCAATCCTCGCTTGTTCGCGTCGGCGAGGTTGCCGATGAGGTCATTCACGAGATCGAAGAGCATCACGCCAATCCCGATTCTGCCGTCGGCCTCCTGACGGGCTTTCAAAACCTCGATCATATCCTGCACGGCTTGCAGCGCTCCGATTTGGTGATCCTTGCCGCGCGTCCGGGCGTCGGTAAAACGGCGTTTGCCTTAAACATCGCCACCAACATCGCCCAGCGTGAGCCGGAAAAAAACATCTTGATCTTTACGCTCGAGATGGCAAACGGACAGCTTGTTCGCCGTATGCTTTGCTCCTTGGCGGGCATCAACAACGAGGATATCGCAAGAAGTAACTTGGATATGCCCGGCTTCGTCAAACTCAACAAAGCGCGTCAAGCGCTTTGGAAAAGCCACATTTACGTCGATCAGACCGCAATGCAAACGCCGGCGGATATCCTTTCAAAGTGCCGTCGCTTTATGATCGAAAACAACTGCAACATCGATCTTGTCATCATCGACTATATGCAGCTTATGAGTTGCCCCGGCAAAGAGAGCCGTCAGCAGGAGGTCGCGGAGATCAGCCGTAGCATGAAACTCCTTGCCAAGGAGATCAACGTTCCCGTCATCGTGCTTTCACAGCTCTCCCGTAATGCCGAGATGAAGAGCGAAAAGCCGCAGTTGCACGACCTCAGAGACAGCGGTTCCATCGAGCAGGACGCAGATATCGTTTCTTTCCTTTATAAGGAAAAGAATCAGGATCCCGACAACACGTTGATAGAGCTGATCATCGCAAAGTTCAGAAACGGCAAAACGGGCAGTCTTGCCTTTGAATGGCACGGCAGTAACTTCCGTTTCGTGCCCACCGAAAACGTGCGCTTGCAACATATCAAAAAGTTTGCCGTCAAAGCGGAGGAGGGGGAGGAATCCTCCGAATCGGCGGAAGGAGGACAGGCGGAATGACGACGGCGTCTTTGCCCGAAAAGGATTTTATCCTTGTGATTTTTGCCGACAAAGGGGAGCTCGGAAGTGCCTTGGAGTCCCTTGGCGTAGGGAAGACGGAAAAGAGGGAAGGCGGGGAGCCTTACCTGCCCGATTCGCCCTATTTTATCTCCTTTTCGCACAAGGACAACGTTGCGGTCGCCGCCATCTCGGACAGCAAAGTGGGCGTGGACGTTGAGAACGTGACCGTTCCGCGCAACGTGCAGCGCATGACGCGTCTTTTCGACATCAGCGAAGTCCCCACCGATTTGTATGATTTTTATCGCCTTTGGACAAGCAAAGAGGCGATGGGGAAGTTAGAGGGGACAGGCATCACGTTTGACGTTTTGAAAAAAAAGACGACGGACGTCCGCCACTTGGACTACGGTGATTACGTGATCGCCGTCGCCGGCAAAGGCGAGATCACGCTAAAAGTTTTTTAAGGAGCGTATTATGATCGAAGAAAAAGTTTTTGACATCATCAGCGAGCAATTTGACGTGGACAAAGCGGAGCTTTCGCTTTCCACCGATCTCGTAAAGGACTTGCACGCCGATTCCCTTGACCTTGTGGAACTTATCATGGCGTTTGAGGACGAATTCGACTTGACCATTCCGGACGAGGCGGCGCTTACGGTCAAAACCCTCGGCGATGCCGTGGAGTATTTGCGTTCCGCAAAATGATTTGCGGAAAAGAAATATTAAGGGTTGTAATGGTTTTGTCTAAGTGATATAATCATTTGGGACTCGGAGGTTACTATGGCTTCATTTCAACGCATTTTGTTTAAATCCATCGATATCCTTTTCAATCGCGCTCAAAACAAGCACAAATTTGCGGATATCGAGGTAAAAAAGGACATCGTTTACGACGAGGAGTTCCCCGATGTTTGCGCGCTTGACACCTATCGTCACGGCAGCAAGGTCGGGTTCAAACTTCCCACCGTCATCAATTTCCCCGGCGGCGGGTATATGGCGGGCGGCAAGGAGTACCGCTCCGGCATCGCAAGCTACCTGGTGGACAAGCTGGACGTTTGTGTGATCAACGTCAACTACCACAAGTGCGAGACCTTTAAATTTCCGCAATTTACGCGGGATAGCCTTAAGGCGCTTTCTTGGATAGAAAAGCACGCCGATGAGCTGAACATCGACCTTTCCAATCTTTACATAATGGGTGACAGCGCCGGCGCACAGATCGCGGCGCATTCCGTTACGATCATTCAAAACGACGAGCTGCGCGAAGCGCTTGGGTGTGAAAAGTGCACGTTGAAGTTTAAATCCGCGCTTTTGTTCTGCGGTCCGTACGACGTGATCACCGCCGTGACCTCTCCCTCCGTCTTGGACATCGCCCGCGGGCTGGGCAACAAAGTGCTTGGCATCAACGTAAGGAACAAAGAGGAACTGGACGCTTATCCGTATAAGCCTTATTTGAATCTGTTGGATTGGATGGGGGATGACTTCCCGCCTTGCTTTATCGGTCACACCAAATACGACATCTTCTGCGCGGGGCAGGGCGAGCGTTTAATCGCGGAACTCAAAAAGAGAAATATCCCCTACGTTTCCTATCTTTCCACAAAGAGGTTGGATTATCACTGCTGGTATCTTGCCCTCAACAATCGCAGCGCAAAAAAGATCCTTGCGGAGCTCATTGCGTATATGCAGACGGTCCTGAGAGGCGAAACGCCGGAAGTCAAGGAGATCGTGTACGGCAAAGTCCCCGATCCCGTTCCGGAAGAGAAAGCCGGCGAGTAACAAGGTGGCACCCTATCATGAATGTGTTTAACGTAAGACGGCGAACGAATCGCCGTCTTTTTTT
>DFFS01000031.1:5322-10076 GCA_002371075.1 Christensenella sp. UBA3770 | reverse complement strand
ATAATTATTATACATTTTTTTCTTACGAAAACAAATCTTTTTATAAAGGAGATCTCAAAATGTCGAAATTGATGGACGAAATCAAAGAGAAAGCCGCAAAATTAAACAAGCACATCGTGCTTGCGGAGGGGGAAGAGGAGCGCATTATCCGCGCTGCCGAGATCATCGCCGCGAAGAAGATCGCGCGTTTGACCTTGATCGGCAATCCCGACGTCATAAAGGCAAAGTGCCCCGATGCCAAGCTTGACGGCGTCACGATCGTGGACCCCGCCACCAGCCCCAAAACCAAGGAATACGCCGCCATGCTTTACGAGCTCAGAAAAGCCAAGGGCATGACGCTTGAACAGGCTGAAAAGCTTGCTTTGGATTGCTCTTATTTCTCCGTCCTCATGATCAAGGCGGGGGATGCCGACGGCATGGTTTCCGGCGCGGTGCACAGCACGGGCGACACCCTTCGTCCCGCTTTGCAGATCATAAAGACCGCCCCGGGCATCAGCACGGTTTCCAGCTGCTTCATTATGTGTTTGCCGGAAGGCTCCAAGTACGGTGAAAAGGACGTTATGGTTTATGGCGACTGCGCCGTCAACATCGATCCCAACGAGGATCAGCTTGCCGACATCGCCATCTCCACGGCGGAGAGCGCCGTTAAGATCGCGGGCATCACGCCGCGCGTCGCAATGCTTTCCTTCTCCACCAAGGGCAGCGCAAAGCACGACACGGTCACCAAGGTGCAAAACGCCACCGCAAAAGCGCACGAGAAGGCGCCCGATCTTATGCTTGACGGCGAGCTGCAGCTTGACGCCGCGCTTGTTCCCGCTGTCGCTTCGTTAAAAGCGCCGGGCAGCGCCGTCGCAGGCAAGGCAAACGTTTTGATCTTCCCCGACCTTGAGGCGGGCAACATCGGCTATAAACTTACGCAAAGGCTTGGCGGCGCGGAGGCGATCGGTCCCATCTGCCAAGGTCTTGCCGCTCCCGTAAACGACCTCTCCCGCGGTTGCGTCGCGGAGGACGTCGTCGGCGTCGTTGCCGTCACCGCCGTACAGGCAGGTTGCTAAGGAGGACGTATGAAAATTCTCGTTATCAACGCAGGCAGCTCTTCTTTGAAGTATCAGCTTATTGAAATGGAGACCGAGCAGGTCATCGCCAAGGGCGTATGCGAGCGCGTCACGATGGAAAAATCCCGTTTGGTCCACAAGGTCGGCGACAGGGAAGTGAAGATCGAGCATCCGATGCCAAACCACACCGAGGCGCTCTCTTTGGTGCTTTCCACCTTGACGGGCAGCGAATACGGCGTCATCAAAAGTTTGGATGAGATCAACGCCGTCGGTCACCGCGTGCTCCACGGTGCGGAGGACTTTAAGGAGTCGGTTTTGATCGACGACGAAGTCGTGCGCATTTGCGAAAAGAACAAGGAGCTCGGGCCCCTTCACATGCCGGCAAACATCGCTTGCATCTGCGCATGCAGGAAGCTCCTGCCCGTGCCGCAGGTCGCGGCGTTTGACACGTCGTTCCATCAGACCATGCCCGACTATGCGTTCCGTTACGCTTTGCCGGAAAAGTTCTACACCGATTGGCGCATGCGTAGGTTCGGCTTCCACGGCACCAGCCACAAGTACGTTTCCGGCGAGGCGATCAAGTACCTTGGCGATCCCAAGGCAAAGATCATCACCTGCCACCTTGGCAACGGCTCCTCCATGGCTGCCGTCAACGCAGGCAAGTGCGTGGATACTTCCATGGGTTACACCCCGCTTGCGGGCGTGCCGATGGGCACCCGTTCCGGCGACATCGATCCCGCTCTTCTTGAGGCGATCTGCAACAAGACGGGCATGAACATCTCGGACGCCGTAAACCTTTGCTTAAACAAGATGAGCGGTGTGTACGGCATCGCCGGTGTCAGCGACTTCAGGGATCTTGCCGATCTTGCCTCCAAGGGCGACGACAAGGCGCGCCTTGCCTTGGATATGTTCAGTTACGGCGTAAAGAAGTTTATCGGCAGCTATGCTGCGGCGATGAACGGCGTTGACGCGGTGGTCATGACGGGCGGCATCGGTGAAAACAGCGTGGACGTCCGCGCCATGATCCTCAAGAATCTGGATTATCTCGGCATCACGTTCGATCCCGAAAAGAACAAGGTCCGCGGCAAATTTGCCGACATCACGGCGGAGGGCGGCAAGGTCAAAGTGCTTGTGATCCCCACAAACGAGGAGCTCGTTATCGCACGCGACACAAAAGCCATTGTCGAGGCGCTTGCAAAATAACGAATAAATAGAAATTATTCGTCAAAATCGTTGACAGGGGAAAACCTTTCCCATATAATAAATAATCGTGAATGTTTATTTGCAGCACGGAATAGGAGGTAGATGATATGGCAGTACCTAAATGTAAAGTATCTAAGTCGAGAAGGGATTCCCGCGCGGCGAATTGGAAGATCGAAGCGCCGGGTCTTGTCGAGTGCCCCAACTGCCATGAACTTATCAAGAGTCATAGGGTTTGCCCGAATTGCGGCTACTATGACAAAGAAAAAGTCGTGGAAATCAAAGCTAAGGCTAAGGACTGAGTTAACAAAAAATGCGAGGGTGACGAAGTGCGCACCCTCGCTTTTTTTTTGACAAGATCCATTCACAGCTTTTTGCATGATCCTTCCCAATTAAATGATAGTTCTTGCTGTTTTGGGGGAATTTGGTTATAATAAAGGTTGAGAACAAAAAGGAGGCGCAACATGCGTATTGCCGTTGACGGATACGGCGGGGACAACGCTCCCGTCGAAGTTGTAAAAGGTGTTCTTGCCGCTCTTCAAGAGGACAGCTCGCTTGAGATCCTTTTGACGGGCAAGGCGGAGGAACTTTTTGCGCTTGCCGGCAAGCACAGTCGTCTTTTTATAAAAGACGCGCGTGAAGTGATCTCCTGTGAAGAGACGCCGACTGTCGCCGTGCGCACCAAAAAGGACAGTTCCTTGGTGGTTGCGCTGGATGCCGTCAAGGACGGGGAGGCGGATGGGCTTGTTTCGGCAGGCTCCACCGGAGCCGTCTTGATCGGTGCGACCTTAAAGATCGGCAGGGTAAAGGGGGTCGAGCGCCCCGCGCTTGCGCCTGCGCTTCCCACCGTTACGGGTGGCAACGTGATCTTGTGTGATTGCGGCGCCAACGTGGATTGTCGTCCCACCTATCTCGTGGGCTTTGCCCGCATGGCGGTCGCCTATCAAAAGGGCGTCTTCGGGGTGGGAAACCCGCGCGTCGGTCTTTTAAACAACGGAGCGGAGGAGACAAAAGGCAACGCCTTCTCGCGGGAGTGTTTCTCTTTGTTAAAAGAAGCTGCCGACATCAATTTTGTCGGCAACGTGGAAGCGCGCGATATCTTGTCCGGCGACGTGGACGTTGTCGTTGCGGACGGGTTTGACGGCAACGTTGCCTTAAAGAGCGCCGAGGGGACGGCAAACGCCGTGTTCTCTTTGCTGAAAAAGGGCATTCTTTCGGGCGGCTTGGGGGCAAAACTCGGCGCGCTTTTGTTGAAACCCGTCTTCAAGGGGCTCAAGCGCACGCTTGACTACAACGAGCACGGCGGCGCAGCGTTCCTCGGGCTCAAAAAACCCGTTGTCAAAGCACACGGCTCCTCCAAGGCAAAGTCGATCTGCGGCGCGATATTGCAGGTCAGAGATATGGTTGCGGGCGGCGTGTCGGAACGGCTTTCGGAGGCTTTCCAAAAATGATGGAATTTGCGGATATTTACGATAAAATCGGATACAAATTCAACGACGAAAGTTTGCTTGTTCGCGCACTTACGCACGTTTCTTTTGACAACCAAAACTGCTACGAGCGGTTGGAGTTTTTGGGGGATAGCATCGTGGGCTACGCCGTCAGCGATCTTTTGTACCACGGCAACGACGTCAATGAGGGCGAGATGACAAAGACTCGCGCGTCGATGGTATCCAAAGAACCGCTTGCCTATCTTTCCGATCATTTGGGTTTCTCCAAACTTTGCCGCAAAAGAAACTGCGCCTTGTCCGTAAAGATGAAGTGCGACCTGTACGAAGCGGTCACCGCGGCGATCTCGTTGGACGGCGGTATGACGGCGGCGGTGGATTTTGTCAAACGCACCATTTTGCTTGCGCCGCACGCTTCCGTTGATTGCAAGAGCAAACTCAAGGAATACTGTGAGAAAAACAAGCTTTCCTACCACGCGCCCTACACCTCGTCGGGCAGGGACGACAAAAAGACATTTACCGTGGAAGTCTACGTCGGCGGCAAGAGCTGCGGCGTGGGTAAAGGCACCTCCGTCCTGCGTGCGGAAAACGAAGCTTGCCGCTTGGCGCTCGCCGCTCTCAAGGTTTGCTGAGTTCTTTTTGTTTTTTTATAAAAAACATTTCCGAAAACCCTTTTAAATACTTTTCAATATACTATATGTTGTGTTATAATCTTATAAAATAGGCGTATATTGCGCTTTTATAGGAGAGGCATGATCAATTTCAAGAGGCTTGAGCTGCAGGGTTTTAAGTCCTTTGCAGGCAAGACCGTAATCGATTTTAAAAACAGTTTCACGGGCATCGTCGGCCCGAACGGCTGCGGCAAAAGCAATGTCGCGGATGCTGTTCGTTGGGTGCTGGGTGAAATGAGCGCAAAAGCCCTCCGCGGCGCCAAGATGCAGGACGTCATCTTCAACGGCACCGAAAAGCGCCCCTCCATGTCTTACTGTGAGGTCTCCCTCGTTTTTGACAATTCCAATCACGTTTTCAAAACCGACCGCGAAGAGGTCGTCGT
>DFFS01000031.1:0-5161 GCA_002371075.1 Christensenella sp. UBA3770 | reverse complement strand
GCCGGCAAGGACGGCTATTCCATCATCGGGCAGGGCAAAGTTGCCGAGATCATGGATTCCAAGCCCATCGACAGGCGTCAGATCTTTGAGGAGGCGGCGGGTATTGCCAAAACCAAGGCGGAAAGGATCGAGACGGAGCGCAAGCTCGCTCGTTCGGCGGAGGATATCCAACGTTTGACGGACATCACCACCGAGCTTTCCCGTCAGCTCGTCCCCCTTGCAAAACAGCGCGAAGCGGCGCAAAAGTTCTTTGAGTACAAGGAGCAAATGCGCTATCAGGAAGTCAACTACTATCTCTTTTCCGCAGAAGACAGCGTCTTAAAAAAGAAAAAGATCGCGGAGAACGTCAAAACCTTTACCGAGGATCTGTATGCCAAGGAGAGCGAGTCTCTTGCTTTGGCAGCCAAGCACGACCAAACTCTTGAAGAGATCGACGCCAACGAAAAGTCCGTTCGCGCCTTGATGGAGGAGAGGGAGCGCTTAAAGGTCAGCAGTGAGAAAAACAGCGGCTTGATGGCGGTTTATCAAAGCCGCATCGGTCACCTTACCGATGAGATCAATCGTTTGGAAGAGGAGTTTTCTCAGCTGAGTTCTTCCTCCGACGTCACCGCGGAGACCATTGCCGAAGCCAAAAATATTTTGGAGATCCGCTCCAAGGAGCTTTTCCTTGCGGAGCAGCGCTTGGATTCGTTAAACGACAAGTATTTTGTTCTTTCGCAAGAAATCGCGGGGAACGAAAGCAACATCGAGCGCTCCAACAGCGAGGTCTTTGACGTATTCGGCAGGCTCTCCGACGTCAAATCCTCTCTTGCCGGCTTGTATGCGGAGGCGGGTTCGTTGCGCAAGCGCGTCGCGTCCCTTGACCTTGCCATAAAGTCCTCCGGCGCCCAGATCGAAAGGGAAGAAGCCAACGCGGAGGAGTGCCGCGTCCGCATCGAAGAATGCAACAAAAAGAAACAGCAGATCCGTGAAAAGCGCGTTTTGCGCATGGGTGAGTTCAACGAGCTCCGTCAGGGTCTGTATCAGATGAATCGCAATTTGGAAGCCCTCAATGCGGAGTACGCCGGAAAGGAGGGCAGGGTCCGCGCCATGGCGGAAATGGTCGGTCAGCACGACGGCTATCAACAGGCGGTCAAGATGCTTTTAAACGACGCCCAAACAGACCGCTCTCTTGCCGATCACATCGAGGGCGTCGTAGGGCAACTGATCAAGGTCCCCAAGGAGTACGAAGTTGCCATCGAAGCTGCTCTCGGCGCCTCGGTGCAGCACGTCGTTACCCCCACCGACACCGACGCGGTTTACATCGTCAATTATTTGAAAAAAATGGAGTACGGCGTGGCGACCATGATCCCCGCCAACAAAGCCCGCGCGCAAACCCTTGCGTATGAGTATCGCGGCGTTTTGGAGATGCGTGGCGCCATCGGCATTTGCTCCGACCTCATCACGTACGATCCCCGCCACTACGAAGTCATCGCTCAGCTTTTGGGCAGGACGGTCATCGCGGAGGACTTGGAGTGCGCAAGACTGATGGCGGACAGATACGACTACGGCGTCAAGATCGTCACGTTGGACGGTGACATCATCGATCCGAGAAGGACCATCACGGGCGGTAGCCGTCGTCAAAAAACCTCTCTCCATTTAAGCAAGGAGCGTGAGCTTGCCGACGCGCAGGCGGAGCTTAAGGATATCTTTATGCGCCGCGAAACCTTGCGTGCGGAGCTGGAGCTTAAGGAGAGCGAGGCGAAAAAGATCGAGGAAGAGGTGTATTCTCTTCGCGACGATCTGCAGGATCTTGATATGAAGATCACCGCCGAAACCGAGCGCATCGCCACTTCTGAAAAACTCATTCAAGAGACCAACGAGCGCATGACAAAGGATCAGGCGGAGTTTGACGAACTCAACGAACGCTTGCAAACCATCAACAAAGAGATCGCCGCTGCGGAAGACGTCAACCGTGACATCGAGGGCAAGAAAGCCAGCGTGCAGGGTGTGGCGGCGGCTTCCAAAACCGACGTTGAAAACATGCGCAAAATGCGCGACGCACTCTCTTCCGCCGTCACCAACGCGCAGGTGGAACTCTCCTCTTTGAAGATGGAGATTACCCGCATCGAGTCGGATATCAAGCGTTTGGAGGAGGAAAAAGCCTCTTCCGACAAGGAGATGGAAGAAAAGCGCTCCGCGCTTTCCGCCGCTCGCCTTGAGTACGAGCGTCAACAGGCAAACGCCCCCGCCTTGGAGTTTACCAAAGCGGAGCAGGATCGCCTGACGGAGATCGAAAAGGAGCTTAGCGTAAAGGATATGGCAAAAGCCGCCTTGCGCGCTTCCTTGACGGAGGTTGAAAAGCAGCGCAGCGTCGTCACCGACGTCATCAATTCCATTATGGATAAACGTGCGCGTGAGGAAAGCAAGGTGGAAAAGATCGACAGCGACCTTGCCTCCCTGCGCGACAGGGTGCTTGGCGAGTATGAGCTTTCCGATGAGGAAATGCTTGCTTTGCGCGATACGGAAAACTTCGTTCCGAGCGCGGCGCCCTCCGCCATCGCCAGTTTAAAAGGCAAGATCGCACAGCTCGGCAACATCAACTTCAACGCGTTTGAGGATTATGAAAACACCCTTGCTCGCCACGAGGAGCTTTCCACGCAACTTGAGGATCTAAACAAGGCAAAGTCCGATTTGGAAAAGTTGATCGCAGCGATGAACACCGATATGCTCAGCAAATTTAACGTCGCTTTTGAAAGCATCAACCGCAACTTCAAAAAGACCTTTGCTGATCTGTTTGGTGGCGGCAGCGCCGACCTTGTTTTGGTGGACCCCGACCCCGAGAATCCCAGCGAGCTGGAAAAGGGCGTGGATATCGTGGTCAAACTGCCCGGCAAAGCGCATCAAAACTTGCATTCCTTGTCCGGCGGCGAGCAGGCGCTTACTTCTATCGCCATTTTGTTTGCGATTTTAAAGCTCAGACCGATGCCGTTCTCCATCTTGGACGAGATCGAAGCGGCGCTCGATGAGAGCAACACGATCTTACTTGCCAATTATCTGAAAAAATACAGTCGTGACACGCAGTTTATCGTGATCACGCACAAAAAACCCGTCATGGAACTTGCGGATGAGCTGTTCGGCGTGACGATGGAAGAGCGCGGCGTGTCAAAAGTCATCGCCGTAAAACTCAGCGACATCGGTCGCGTGGAGGCGTAACATGGGCTTTTTCAGCAAGATCGCAGAGGGACTCAAACGCACCAAGGACTTCTTTTCTAAAAAGTTCTATGAACTTTTTAAGGGCAGGGCTTTGGACGATGATTTTTATGACGAGCTTGAGATGGCGTTGATCTCCTCCGACGTCGGCGTAGAAACGGCGGCGCAAGTGGTGGAGGAGCTTAAGGAACGTTGCTATCAAAAACGCATCGCCGCTCCCGAGGATGCCAAATCCGTCTTTGCCGAAATTTTGCAGGAGATGATCGATTACGAGATCCCTCCCTATGAGTATCCCCTTTGCATTTTGGTCGCCGGCGTAAACGGCGTTGGCAAAACCACGGCGATCGGAAAGCTCGCGCATTATTTTACGTCGAAGGGCAAGTCTGTCGTGCTTGCCGCCGCGGATACCTTCCGCGCCGCCGCTGCGGAGCAACTTTCCGTTTGGGCTGATCGCAGCAAGGTCAGGATCATCAAGCACGAGGAAGGCGCCGATCCCGCAGCCGTCGTGTATGACGCCATCGCCTCCTGCAAGGCAAAAAAGACCGACGTTTTGTTGATCGACACCGCGGGCAGGCTCCACAACAAAAAGAACCTGATGGAAGAGCTCAAAAAGATCAACCGCGTCGTTCTGCGCGATTATCCGGAGGCGGATTACCGCAGCTACATCGTTTTGGACGCCACCACGGGGCAAAACGCCCTCTCGCAGGTGGAAATCTTTAAGGAAGCCATCGACATCGACGGCATCATCTTGACCAAGCTGGACGGCACGGCAAAAGGCGGTGTCGTGATCGCCATTTGCAACGAGATGGAAGTCCCCGTCCTGTTCGTCGGCGTAGGGGAAGGCAAGGAGGATCTCCTCCCCTTTGATGCGGGGGATTTTGTCTCTGCAATTGTCCCCTAACGTGTGCGTGTAACATCGTTAAAAATAATAAAAAACAATCCACAACGCAATCTTTGATTGCAATTCATGAGCAAAAGTCTCAAATCATTGCTCGCAGGGGGTGCAAAGAGCCGCGTTGGGGTCCCCGAATAACCCAAATAGGTTATTTGGGGTGTTGCGGCGAAAGCCAATTCATGACCGAAGGTCAATTCATTGCGAATGCTTCATTTCGCAACGATCAATTCATTGAAATTTTTGCGCCTGTCAAGTAAAAATGCTTGACGGCGCGTTTTTAATTGAGTATAATGTGTAAAGTAATAAAGCTTTACAGGGGAGAGGTATGGACATTTCCGATCGCGTCAAACTGGCTTCGCTTCTTTCGGAGTACGGCGCGCTTCTGACCGAGCGTCAGCGCGATATGCTCTCGATGTACGTGGAGAAGGATATGTCCCTCTTGGAAGTTGCGGAGGAGTACGGCGTCACGCGTCAGGCGGTTTTGGACGCTGTCAAACACGCGGCGGATTCCCTGCAAAAGTTTGAGGACGCACTGGGAACGGTGGCAATGAAAAGGTCGCTTCTTGCGGCTTTGGAGGACGCGGTAAAAGATGATCCCGCCTTGCGGGAGAAACTTGCCGCAGCGTATAAGGTATTGGAGGGCTAAATGGGTGCTTTTGAAGGGCTCGGAATGCGCTTAAATCACATCTTCAGCAAGCTGAAGAATAAGGGCGCTCTTACGGAACTTGAGATCAAGCAAGCGATGAGAGAGGTGCGTATCGCTCTTTTGGAAGCGGACGTAAACTTTACCGTCGTCAAGAATTTTGTCGCCTCCGTTACGGAAAAAGCCATCGGGGAGGAAGTCTTAAAAAGTTTGACCCCCACCCAGCAGGTGATCAAGATCGTCAACGAGGAATTGACCGCCCTGATGGGCGGCAGCAACGCCAAGCTGACCTGGTCCTCGTCCGTTCCCACGATCTACATGCTCTGCGGCCTGCAGGGCGCAGGCAAAACCACCATGGCCGCCAAGCTGGCCGGTTTTTTGACCAAGCAGGGCAAAAAGCCCCTGCTGGCCGCCTGCGATATTTACCGCCC
>DFFS01000039.1 GCA_002371075.1 Christensenella sp. UBA3770 | reverse complement strand
TCATCGTGGGCTATGACAAACTCGGTTGGACGGGCGTCAGCTTCGGCAAAGCCGTACAATCCGGCGTGGGCGCTTCCCCGATGATCGGCGTGATCTGTATGGCGTTCTCAATGATCTCCACCTTTGTGGTCAGCTTGTTTACCAAGCCCCTTCCCGAAGAGAAGATCAAAGAGGCGTTTGAAAAAGAGATACCCAACGAGATCGCGTAAGGCGACCTCGCTAATATAAGGAGAAAACAATGATTTGGTCAGAAATTGAAACCTTGCCCAGAAAAGAGATCGAAAAGATCCAGCTCGAGCGTCTGCAAGAGACGGTAAAGCGCGTCTATGAAAAGGTGCCTCCCTATCGCAAAAAGATGGATGCGGCGGGCGTCAAGCCGGAGGATATCAAAACCCTTGCCGACCTTGCCAAGCTTCCGTTTACGACAAAGGAAGACCTTAGGGACAACTACCCGTTCGGGTTGTTTGCCGTCCCCAAAAAGGACCTTGTGCGCGTGCATGCTTCGTCCGGTACCACCGGCAAGCCCACCGTCGTCGGATATACGAGAAAGGACCTTGAAACTTGGACGGAATGCGTGTCGCGTATCGCCGTGATGGGCGGCGCCACGCCGGACGATATGGCGCAGATCTGCTTCGGATACGGCATGTTCACCGGCGCGCTCGGCTTGCACTACGGCTTGGAGAACATCGGCGCGACGATCGTGCCTTCCTCCACCGGCAACAGCGAAAAGCAGATCATGTTTATGAAAGACTTTGAGACCACGCTTCTTGTGGCGACGCCGTCCTATGCGCTTCGCCTTGCCGAAGTGGCAAAGGAAATGGGCGTGGACATCAAAAAGGACCTCAAGGTCAGGATCGCGCTCGTAGGCAGCGAACTGTTGACCGAAGCGATGCGCGAAGAGATGCACAAGGTGTGGGGCGACGACTGCCTCGTCACCAGCAACTACGGCATGAGCGAACTGATGGGCCCCGGCGTTTCCGGTGAGTGTGAATACCTCAACGGGATGCACATCAACGAGGATTTCTTTATCCCCGAGATCATTGACAGCAAAACGGGCGAGGTGCTTCCCGCAGGCAGCAAAGGCGAGCTTGTGGTCACCTGCATTTACAAGGAGGCGTTGCCTCTTATCCGTTACCGCACCAAGGACGTCACCCGCTTGATGTACGAAAAGTGCAAGTGCGGCAGGACCACTTGCCGTATGGAAAACTTGGACGGCAGGACGGACGATATGCTTAAGATCCGCGGCGTCAACGTCTTCCCCGGGCAGATCGAGGAAGTGCTCTTGCACACCGACGGCATCGGACCGCACTATGAGATCGTGGTCACGCGCGAAGGTCACTCTGACAAACTGGAGATCCGCGTGGAGCTTTTGAAGGCGACCGACGACTATAAGGAACTCAAAAACATCGAAAACGCCATCAAGGCAAAGCTGCGCGTCGTGCTTGGATTGGACGCCAAGATCAGCTTGGTCTCTCCCAATACGATCCAGCGCTTTGAAGGCAAAGCAAAGAGAATCAGAGACTTGCGCAACAAGGAGGGAGTATGAAGAAATTGTTACTTGGAAACGAGGCGATAGCGCGCGGCGCGTACGAAGCCGGCGTTAAGGTCAGCGCGGCGTATCCCGGCACGCCCAGCACCGAGATCAGTGAGACCATCGCAAAGTATCCGGAAGTTTACGCCGAGTGGGCGCCCAACGAAAAGGTGGCGGCGGAAGTTGCCATCGGCGCGTCCATCAGCGGCGTCAGAAGCATGTGCTGCATGAAGCACGTCGGTTTAAACGTGGCGGCGGACCCGCTGTTTACCTGTTCCTATACGGGCGTCGGCGGCGGACTTGTCGCCGTGGTGGCGGATGACCCCGGACTGTACAGCTCGCAAAACGAGCAGGACACCCGTTTGATCGCAAGAGCGGCGATGATCCCCGTGATCGAGCCGTCCGACAGCGCCGAGGCAAAGTCCTTTATGAAGCGTGCCTTCGAGCTTAGCGAAAAGTACGACACCCCCATCATCTTACGCACCACCACAAGGCTCTCGCACTCGCAGGGCGTCGTGGAACTTTGCGACCGCAAGGAAGTGGAGGACAAGCCCTATGAAAAGAGGGTGGACAAATACGTGATGATGCCGGGTATGGCAAAAAAGCGTCACCTTTACGTGGAGGACCGCCTGAACCGTATGGCGGCGGAAATGGCGCTTGATCCCCTCAACCGCATCGAATACGCCGACAAGAGCGTCGGCTTTATCACAAGCGGCATCGCTTATCAGTACGTTAAGGAGGCAATGCCCGAGGCTTCCGTTTTGAAACTTGGGCTCTTAAACCCGCTTCCCGATTCGTTGATCCGCGAGTTCGCTTCCAACGTGGAAAAGATCTACGTCTTTGAAGAGCTTGAGCCCCTGATCGAGGAACACGTCCGCGCGATGGGCATCAAGGTCATCGGCAAGGAGATCTTTACCCGTCAAGGGGAGTACAGCGCAAACATGCTTCGCAAGGCGGTTTTGGGCAAACAGGAGTACGAGGCTCCGATGGCGGGGCTTCCCGCGCGTCCGCCCGTGCTTTGCCCGGGTTGCCCGCACAGGAGCGTTTTCTCGGTTATGAAAAAGCTCAAGCTTCACGTGATCGGTGACATCGGTTGCTACACGCTCGGCGCGGTTCCGCCCGTTTCGGTCATCGAGACCACCATCTGCATGGGCTCCAGCATCTCCACCTTGCACGGCGTTGAAAAGGCAAAGGGCAAGGATTACATCAAAAACTGGGTCTGCGTGATCGGCGACAGCACCTTCCTGCACACCGGCGTCAACAGCCTGATCAACTCGGTGTACAACAAGAGCACCGGCACCGTCGTGATCTTGGATAACAGGACGACGGGTATGACGGGTCACCAAGAGCACGCCGCCACGGGCAAGAACCTCAAAGGGGAAGAGGCGCACGCCATCGATTTCACCGAGCTCTGCCACGCCATCGGCGTCAACAGAGTGACCACGGTGGACGCCTTTGACCGCGACAGGCTTGCCGAGGTGCTTAAGGAAGAAACGCAAGCGGACGAATTGTCCGTTGTGATCTGCCGCGCTCCCTGCGCGCTCTTAAAGGGTAACGTCTTCAAATACAAAGTATTTGCGGACGCCGAAAAGTGCATCGGTTGCGGCGCTTGCATCACTTGCGGTTGCCCCGCGCTTTCCAAGGAGAACAAAAAGGCAAAGATCAATCCCGAAATGTGCAACGGTTGCGGACTGTGCGCTTCCTACTGCAAATTCGGCGCGCTGGAAAAGAGGGAGGTAATCAAATGAGCACCAACATCATGATCGTAGGCGTGGGCGGACAAGGCACGCTTTTGACAAGCCGCATTTTGGGCGGCATCGCCATTGAAAAAGGCTACGACGTAAAGCTTTCCGAGGTGCACGGCATGGCGCAACGCGGCGGCAGCGTGGTTACCTTTGTGCGCTACGGCGACTGCGTGCGCGAACCCATCGTGGAAGAGGGGCAAGCGGACGTGCTGATCGCCTTTGAAAGGCTGGAAGCGGCGCGTTATCACCACTTTTTGAAGCCGGGCGGCGTCATGATCGTCAACGACGTTGTGATCGAGCCCATCACGGTGATCTCCGGCGCGGCGGCATATCCCACCGACGTCTTGGACAGCCTCTCGGGCAAGTACAACATCGTCAAAGTGGACGCAAACAAGATCGCGGCGGAAGTGGGCAATCAGCGCGTGTTCAACACCGTTGTGCTCGGCGTCGCGGCGCGCCATATGGACGTGGAAAAGGAAGTATGGCTCAAGGTCATTGAAAACACCGTTCCGCCCAAGACGGTGGAACTCAACAAAAAAGCATTCCTGACGGGTCTCGGTGAATAACCCAAATAAAGGAGAAAAGTATGATTTGGAACAAACAAATGGAAACGATGAGCCGCGAGGAAATGCGCGCTCTTCAGAGCGAGCGTCTCGTTGCCACCGTAAAGAGGGTGTATGAAAACGTTCCCGCTTACCGCGCCAAGATGGACGCCATCGGCTTAAAGCCGGAGGATATCAAAAGCGTGGAGGACATCACCAAGCTCCCGTTTACCACCAAGGCGGATCTTAGGGACAACTATCCGTTCGGCTTGTTTGCCGTCCCGCAGGAGGACATCGTGCGCGTGCACGCTTCGTCCGGCACCACCGGCAAACCCACGGTCGTCGGCTACACCGCCAAGGATATCAAGATGTGGTCGGAGTGCGTCGCTCGCTGTATGACGATGGCGGGCATCACCAAAAAGGACATCGTGCAGGTCGCTTACGGATACGGTTTGTTCACGGGTGGTCTCGGCGCGCATTACGGCGCGGAGTACATCGGCGCCATCACGGTCCCGATGGGCACCGGCAACACGCAAAAACTCGTGACGCTGATGAAGGACTTCGGCGCCACGGCGATCGCTTGCACCCCCTCGTATCTTTTGCACATTTCTGAAGTTATGAAGGAAAGCGGCGATCTTGACAAGATCAAGCTCAAGGCGGCGGTTTGCGGCGCGGAGCCCTGGACGGAAGAGATGCGTTTGCAGATCGAAAAGAACCTTAACATCCACGCGCACGACATTTACGGCTTGTCCGAGGTCATGGGGCCGGGCGTCGCGTGCGACTGCGAATATCACGAGGGATTGCACGTCTGCGAGGATTACTTTATC
Source organism: Christensenella sp. UBA3770 (assembly GCA_002371075.1). GTDB lineage: Bacteria > Bacillota > Clostridia > Christensenellales > CAG-1252 > CAG-1252. Next base: position 221 of record DFFS01000039.1, on the reverse strand, counting down.
CCCGAGATCATCTCTCCCACCACGCTGGAGCCCGTTGCTCCGGGCGAAACGGGCGAACTGGTCTTTACCACCATTTCCAAAGAGGGTCTTCCCCTGATCCGTTACAGAACGCGTGACCTGACCAGCATCACGTACGACAAGTGCAAGTGCGGCAGGACCACCTGCAGGATCAGCCGCTTCAAGGGCAGGTCGGACGATATGCTGATCATCCGCGGCGTCAA
>DFFS01000060.1 GCA_002371075.1 Christensenella sp. UBA3770 | reverse complement strand
ACGCGGACGCCGTCTTCAGCGACGAGATCGGCGAAATGGCGTCCAAATGCGACAAGATCAAACTGGTCAACGTGCTCTCCAATGAGGAAAAGGAGGGTTGCGAAAGCGGCTTTATCACCGCCGACCTGATCAAAAAGTACGCGCCGGACGGCGACTTCTCGATCTTTATGTGCGGACCGCAAGCGATGTACAACTTTGCGGATAAGGAGATTGAAAAACTGGGCATCCGCCGCAAGTTTGTGCGCCACGAGTTGTTCGGTGAGTTCTTCCACCCCGAAAAGTGCGCCGACTACACCGGCAACATCGACGAGAAGTTTACGTTGACCGTCACGATCGCAGGTGTGACCACTTCGATCCCCTGCGATGCAAACACCTCCCTCCTGCGCTCGATGGAAGTGGCGGGCTTGAACCCCCCGTCCGATTGCCGCAGCGGCAGATGCGGTTGGTGCCACTCCAAGCTGATCTCCGGCAACGTATATGTCCCCGCCTCGGTGGACGGCAGAAGGCTTGCGGATAAGGAATTCGGGTACATTCACCCCTGTTGCTCCTTCCCGCTGTCCGACGTTGCGATCGACGTTCCCCCGATGCCCAAAGCGTAAGAACAAAAGCGCCCCGCATTACGCGGGGCGTTTTCTTTTGTTATGGCAGAAACGATGCGTATTTATAACCCATTCCCACCCGTCAATGACGGCAACGCTCGGATATTGATCCTCGGCTCGCTTCCATCCGAGGCGTCGCGCGCGGCGGGCTTTTACTACATGAACCCGCGCAACCGCTTTTGGACGGTTTTGTCCGCGCTGCTTGATGAGGATTTTGCCGGTATGCCGATCGATGAAAAAAGAGCGGCGCTTTCAAAACACGGCGTTGCGCTGTCCGACGTCGTTTTGTCCTGCGAGATCCACCGCTCCTCGGACGCCAGCATCAAAAACCCGGAGTGCACCGACGTCCCTGCCCTCGTTGGCGATTCAAAGATCAAACGCATCTTTCTAAACGGGCAAAAAGCGTACGCGCTGTTTTTGAAGTTTTTCCCGAGCTACAAGGAGATGGCGACGCTGCTCCCCTCCACCTCGCCGGCAAACGCAAAAACACCCCTTGCCGAGCTGACCCGCATTTGGGGCAAGGCGATACTGCCGTTTTTACAGGCATAAAAAAAAAGGGCGGCGCCGCCGCCCCTTTTTGTTTTTGATCAATCAAACTCGTCGTAATCGATCTTGTCCCAGCCAAGGACCTTGTCGCCGAGCTTGTTGCTGCTGGAAAGGATCTTCAACACGATCAAGGGGATAATGAAAAGCCCCCAAAGCATCATGATGCCGCGCACGACGTCGCTGCCCATGCTTTCACCTCTTGATTCGATAAAATGATAATTGTTGTAGGCGAAAATCGCGCAGCCGATGATGAAGATGCCCACGATGGGGATCAGGCTGATCAAAAGCCACTTCCACATGCTCTTTTTTGCCGCAGATTCAAGCGCGTCAAGCTCCTCGTCCGAAGCGTAATCGGACCATTCGTCGAAATCAATCATACAATCCTCCTTGTCGTCGGCAAAAGCCGACCGTATTTTAAGATCACCGCTTGCAAGGGGGACACCCACCGCATTTGACGCTCTTTAATTTATTGTAACAAAAACGCGCGATTTTTGTCAATAAGCCGCAACTTCTCGCCCGTAAGGATCACTTCTCCCCTTTGATCTTTACGATGGCTTCCGTGACGCTTGTCAAAACCAACTCGCCCTTTTGGTTAAACACCTCGAGTGACACTTCCGCAATACCGTTTTTGTCGTTGCGCTTTTCCAGTTTTGAAACGGTGGCTTTGCCGGTTAAGACGTCGCCTGCAAAGACGGGCTTGACCCACTCTATCTTGGTGGACTTCCCCGCCAAAAGCTCCGCTCCGAAAAAGTCCTTTTCAAGATACTTTGCCCACACCGCCAAAAACGACATCACGCCGGGAGCAATCAATGCGCCGAAATGCGTTGTTTTTGCGTATTCCTCATCGGTGTGCAGGGGCACGTTGTCGTACTCCAGGGCAAACGCCAACATTTTGTCCTTTTCAATGGTCGCCGGCGCGGTCTCCACCGTCATGCCGATCTGTAGCTCGTCAAAATACATCGCACCCTCCCAACGGTTTGATCATAGTGAAATTTTATCATTGTTGCGCGTAAAAAGCAATCCCATTTATTGCGCCTTTGTTCATACATAAAAACCCGCTTCGGTTGAGGTACAAAAAAACTCGTCGAGAACAATCGGCGAGATTTTTTTGTCTAAGTAGTGCGAAACAACTATACTCATTCAATTGAAACCACACAAAAAACCACCTTTTTATCACGCGGATGCGTGCATATCATCACGATGAAATCGTGTATATCATCAATTCGATTGAATTGCATATCATCAAATCGAAGCGGCGGTTTTTATGCACGGCATAGCCGTGATGATATACAAAGACACAAGCGCCTTTGATGATATACAAGCATAAACGCTTGATGATATACCAAACCTCGCGTCGCTTCGGTTTGAATAAAAAAATCTCGCCAACTGCTGCTGACGAGATTTTTTGGAGCTAATGGCCGGATTCGAACCGGCGACCTGTTCATTACGAGTGAACTGCTCTACCAGCTGAGCCACATTAGCATCAAGTAGCACTATTATAAAACATTTTTTCAGATTTTACAACAGGTTAACGCCCTTTTTTTATTTCTTCCACAAAATCCTGCATGCGCTCCATGGCGCGCTCCAACTTTTCCATACTGTAGGCGTAGCTGATGCGCACGTGCGAGTTGTCCGTCTCGCTGAACGCGCTACCGGGAACCACCGCGACTTTCTTTTCGTAAAGGAGCCTTTCCACAAAGGTTTCGTCGTTCATACCGAGATGGCTGACTTGCGGGAAGATGTAGAAAGCGCCCTTTGGCTCAAAGCAATTTAAGCCCATATCCAAAAGAGCCTTGTAAATGAACTTGCGCTTGCGGTCGTACTCCAAACGCATCTGCTCCACAAAGTCAAAATCCGTTTCAAAGCCGTGCTTGAGAAGCGCGATCAACGCCTCCTGCGCCATGGTGGGCACGCACATGATGGCAAATTGGTGGATCTTGTAAACCTGCTGATAGATCTCCTTGGGAGCGGCAAGATAGCCAAGGCGCCAACCCGTCATGGCAAAGCTCTTGCTGAAGCCGCTTAAGAGGATCGTCCTCTCCTTCATGCCGGGGAGCGCCGCGATAGACGTGTGTTTGATGCCTCCGTAAGTAAGTTCCGAGTACACCTCGTCAGTCACCACGATCAAATCGTGCTTTTTGATGACGGGGACGATGGCTTCAAGATCCTCACGGGTCATAATGGCGCCCGTCGGATTGTTGGGATAGCACATCAACAGCACTTTGGTCTTGGGCGTGATGGCTTTTTCAAGCGCTTCGGGGGTCAGGATAAAGTTGGTTTCCTGCTTGGTTTCCACAACCACGGGGACGCCGCCCGCCATCGTAACGGCAGGATAATAGGAAACGTAACACGGGTCGGAGACCAAAACCTCGTCGCCGGGGTTCAACAATGCGCGCATCGTGATGTCAACCGCTTCGGAAACGCCGATGGTGGGCAGGATCTCACAGGTGGGATCATACTCCAGCGCGTACTTTTTGTGGATGTAATAACTCATCAGTTCGCGCAGCTCCATGATGCCGCCGTTGGAGGTGTAATGGGTGTGACCGGACAAAAGGCTGGTCACGCCGCCGTCGATGCCCTCTTTGGGAGTTACGAAATTGGGCTCGCCCACACCCAAAGAAATGCAGTCGGGCATGGTCGCCGCAATGTCAAAATACTTTCTGATGCCGGAGGGTTTGAGCCCAACGATCTTGTTGTTTAAATACTTGGTGTAATCCATAGTAATATTTATTATACTGTTTGAAACTCTATTAGTCAATAGTTTTTGAAAAGCCTATTCAGCCAATATGAGTCTAACGATTCAATGCGAAAGAGCGCCGCGAGAAAAGCCGCTTCGATTGTTGGCACTTTTCTTTTGAAGAAAAGTACCCCAAAGAAGGTGGGG
>DFFS01000007.1 GCA_002371075.1 Christensenella sp. UBA3770 | reverse complement strand
ACCTTCAACAACCACTTCTCCACGATCGGTCTTGTGGGTATGAACGAGGCTTGCCTCAACGCAAATTGGATCCGCAAGGACCTCACCAACAAAGAGGCGCAGGAGTTCACCAAGAAGACCTTGAACTTCATGCGTGAAAAGCTCTCCGACTATCAGGAGATGTACGGTGACCTCTACAACCTCGAAGCCACGCCTGCGGAATCTACCGCTTACAGGCTTGCCAAGCACGACAGAAAGAGATATCCCGACATCATCACCGCCACCGAGGGCGACGCGACGCCGTACTACACCAACAGCTCGCACCTCCCCGTGAGCTTCACGTCGGATATCTTTGACGCTTTGGACATTCAGGACGATCTGCAAACCCTTTACACGTCCGGCACCGTTTTCCACGCCTTCCTCGGTCAGAAGCTTGACAACTGGCAGGCGGCGGCAAACCTTGTCAGAAAGATCGCGGAGAACTACAAGCTCCCGTACTACACGATGAGCCCGACGTATTCGATCTGCGCCGATCACGGCTACCTCGCCGGCGATCAGAGAAAGTGCCCGATCTGCGGCAGGACGACGGAAGTTTACAGCCGTATCACCGGCTACTATCGCCCGATCGCAAACTGGAACGACGGCAAGAGCGAAGAGTTTAAGATGCGCAAGACCTACGACATCGCGCACTCCGTCTTTAAGGGCGGGGACAAGGCGGGAAAAGCGGAAGGCGTCGTTGCCGCAAAGGCGCAACAGGCGGCGCAGGAGGGCATGCTCCTCTTTACCACCAAGACTTGCCCCAACTGCAAGATGAGCAAAATGATGCTTGACAAAGCGGGCATCGGCTACACCCCGATCGACGCGGAAGACAACAAGGATCAGACCGTCAAGATGGGCATCCGCAAGGCTCCCACACTGCTTGTTCCCAACGCAAACGGCGGCTACGATCGTTACGAGAACGCCAGCGAGATCAAGGGCTTTATCGAAGGCGTGAGAAAGTAATATGACAGACGTCATCATTGTGGGCGCAGGCCCTGCGGGAATGAGCGCGGCAGTGTACGCGCTTCGCTCCGGCAAGACGGTAACCGTTTTGGAGGGGGAGACCATCGGAGGACAGATGTCCAACTCTCCCCGTATCGAAAACTTTCCTACGGTAAAGGCTTCCAGCGGCAGTGATCTTGCGGACAAGATGTTTGAGCAAATGACTGAGCTCGGCGCGGAGCTGGAGCTGGATCGCGTTGTGGAAGTCGTCAAGCGCGGCGAAGGGGATTTCCTCGTCAAGTGCGAGTACAACGACTACGAGGCGAAAGCCGTCATTTGGGCGACGGGCGCAAAGCATCGTCACATCGGCGTCGAAGGGGAGGAGGAACTGATCGGCAAGGGCGTATCCTATTGCGCGCTTTGCGACGGCGCTTTCTTCACCGGCGAGGACGTTGTGATGATCGGCGACGCCAACACGGCGCTCAGCTACACGATGTTCCTTTCCAACTGCTGCCGTCACGTGTACATTTGCACGCTGTTTGACCGCTTCTTCGGTGAGAAGGCGATGGTGGAGCAGGTGCTTGCGCGCGAGAACGTCAGCTATGAGCACAACCTCTCTTTGCAGCGCTTTTTGACGGACGATCAAGGGAGTCTTAAGGGACTTGTGTTCCAAAACACCAAGGACGGCTCGGAGCGTGTTTACGAAGTAAAAGGTTGCTTTATTGCCGTCGGGCAGGTGCCCAACAACGACGCGATCAAAGCACTGGTCGACCTTGACAAAGGCGGCTACGTCCTCGCAGGCGAAGACACCGCAACCAAGACGGCGGGGCTGTTTGTCGCGGGGGATTGTCGCAGCAAAAGGATCCGTCAGGTCACCACGGCGTGCGCGGACGGCTCTGTGGCGGCAATTGCGGCGGCAAGCTACATCGATGCGTTAAAGTAAGCAAACGAAAAAGAGGGGGCGCACGCGCCCCTTTTTTTAGGGGAAGACCCAAGGAGCACAACATGATCATTTGCGGAATGGAAAAGTTTTCTATGGTGGATTACGACGGCTACATCGCTTGCACCGTCTTCACAAAAGGGTGCAACTTTCTTTGTCCGTTTTGTCACAACGCCAGCCTCGTTACGGGCGACGCCATTGAGATCCCCGAGGAGGACGTTTTTGACTATCTGACCAAGCGAAAAGGGCTTGTGGACGCCGTGTGCATCACGGGCGGCGAACCCACGCTTCAAAAGGATCTCAAAGGGTTTATCCAAAAGGTGCGCGACCTCGGTTACCGCGTAAAACTTGACACAAACGGAACCGCCCCCGCCGTGTTGAAAGAGCTTTTGACAGAGGGGCTTCTTGACTATGTCGCAATGGATATAAAGTCGGATTTTGACGGCGGTTACGAGGACGTGACGGGCGTCAGCAACCCCCGCCTGCTTGAAAAAGTTAAGGAGAGCATAGATGTTTTAAAATCCTTTGCCTCCGATTATGAGTTCCGCACCACCGCAATACAGGAATTCCATTCCGAAAAGAATTATGCCAAAATTGCGGAGATCGTCAAAGGCGCCAAACGCTTTTTCATCCAAAAGTTCAAAGACGGCGAAAACAACCTGACGCAAGGATTGCTGCACGAACTCCCCAAGGAGGAAGCGGAAAGGTTTGCCGCAATCGTTGCACCCTTTGTCGGGAGTGTCGGCTTGCGAGGCTATTAAGAAGAGTGAAGTTTTGATTGCAGAGCAATCAAAGTGAAGTTGACTTCGTCAGTGAAGTTGTGCGCCGTTGGCGCACAGTGAAGTTACTCACTTCGTTCGTAGTGAAGTTTCTCGCTTTGCGAGAAGTTAAGGATAATATAAAAATAGGAACGAAGAAACCTTCGTCCCTTTTTTAATTATACTGCGTCGCAGACTGTCCGCAACTGCGCTTTGCGCAAAACTTTCACGCTGCGATGCGCGCTTCTTTAGAATTCGGCGTTTTTGACCGTCCTCGGGAAGGGCAACACGTCGCGAATATTTGCGATGCCGGTCACGTACATCACAAGACGTTCAAACCCGATGCCGAAGCCGCTGTGCTTGGTGCCGCCGTAGATCCTAAGGTTTCTGTACCACCAGTAGTCCTCCTGCTTGAGTCCAAGCTCCGCCATGCGCTTGTCAAGCATGTCCAAACGCTCTTCCCTTTGGCTGCCGCCGACAAGCTCGCCGATGCCGGGGACAAGCAGGTCCATTGCCGCCACCGTCTTGCCGTCGTCGTTCATGCGCATATAAAACGCCTTGATGTCCTTGGGATAGTCGGTGAGGAAGATCGGGCGCTTAAAGTGCTTTTCGGTAAGATATCTTTCGTGCTCCGATTGCAGATCGCACCCCCAATAGACGGGATAATCAAACTTTTCGCCGCAATTTTGCAAGATCTCGATCGCGTCGGTGTACTTAACCTCTTTAAACTTCAAGTCAAGCATCTTGTTCAGACGGTTGACAAGGTCCTTATCCACAAATTTGTTCAAAAACTCGATGTCCTGCGGGCACCTTTCCATCGTGTAGCGGACGCAGAACTTCAAAAGATCTTCCACAAGCGCCATGTTGTCTTTGAGGTCGGCAAAAGCGATCTCCGGCTCGATCATCCAAAACTCCGCGGCGTGACGGCTGGTGTTGCTGTTTTCCGCGCGGAAGGTGGGACCAAAGGTATAGACGTTGCTGAAAGCCATGCAGAAGGTTTCCACGTTGAGCTGACCGCTGACGGTAAGGTTTGCCTTTTTGCCAAAGAAGTCCTTGGAGTAATCGATGTCGCCGTTTTCCAAAAGGGGAGGGTTGACCATGTCCAGCGTGGTGATCTGAAACATCTCGCCCGCGCCTTCGCAGTCGCTTGCGGTGACGATCGGGGTGTGCACGTAGATGAAGTTGTGGTCGGCAAAATAGCGGTGGATCGCCTGCGCCAACACGCTCCTGATGCGGAAAACCGCGTTAAAGGTGTTTGTGCGGGGGCGCAGATATGCCTGCTCACGCAAAAACTCCAACGAAGCCGCTTTCTTTTGAATGGGGAAGTCGGGCGTGGAAGCGCCCTCGACGTAGACGGACGTCGCCAAAAGCTCAAAGGGCTGCTTGGCTTCCGGCGTCAGGACAAACTTGCCCTTCACGCGGACCGCCGCGCCCACGTTTTGTCGGACGACTTCGTCAAAATTGTCCAAATTCTCCTTTTCGGCAACCACTTGGAGCTTGCCGAAGCAGGTGCCGTCCGAGAGCTCGATAAACTTGTCGTTACGAATGGTTTTGATCCAGCCGCAAACGGCGATCTCGCTGCCGTCCGCAGGGGCGCTTACAAATAAGTCTTTGATAAAAGTCCTTTTCATGGGGGTCTCCTTTTCTCGTTATGAGAACGACGTGAGAATATAGTAACACATCCGCGCGCGCGGTTGCAAAAGATTTTCGCTCAATCCCGGAAGGGAACGAAGTTCAAACCGATCGTCTCCTCCACGGGGAGGGAGAAAACGATGCCCCGCCCGGGGGAATCCAAACCGAATTCCGTCGCTACGGCGCGCATGATCTCGGCGCGGATCTCCTCCCTGACCAGGATCAAAACCACTTCCTTTTCTTCGGTAAGGGAGATCGAAAAGAATGTTTTTACCTTTTCGCTCCCCGTTCCTTTGCCGGAGAGGATGGTGCCGCCTGCCGCGCCGCTTGCGCGCGCCACGTCCATCACTTCGTTTGAGAACCCTTTGTTTACGATCACGCAGATCATACTGCAATTGCCTTGGTTTTCCATTTATTCCACCTCCGTTTCACCGGTAAAAAACCGTAATACGCGTTTGTCCGCGATGCTTTGAACTTTTAGGGTGAAGGCGATGCCTCCCCCTTTTCCGATCTTAAACTCTTCTTCAAGCGCGGCGCGGGCGTCCGCCAGCAGGATGTCGTCAAGCATCACGGCGACAAGATCCTTTTCAATGTTGCCGATGCCCAAAAGGTTGAGCCACTGCTGTTTTGCCGTACCGTGAGCGAAAAGGCTCACAAACCCAAAGGAGCTTTGCGATAGACGCGCGCTGATCGCGTCGCCCTTGCCTGCTTCGACAATTACCAAAAGAAGATACAACTTAACTTTCCTTTCCAAAAGAGCACACCTCCTATAGGTCGATAACTTCGACCTCTTCCGACGGATGCGTTTCCGCCTCCGGCACACGTTCCGAAACGGAAGGGGCAGGCTCGGCAAGGGAGAGCGCCTCTTTTTGCAGACGCTTCTCTGCCGCCCTCGCCTTGAGGACGGTCACCAAACCGAGCAGTTGCAACACGACGAGAGGCGTCATCGCCACCATCGCGATCAGTCCGTACGCAAACCCCATCACGTAGCTTTCGCCGCTAACAGCAATGCAAGCCCCCGTCGCCAAGGGGAGCAAAAACGCCGTACTCATGGGACCGCTTGCCACGCCGCCCGAGTCAAACGCGATCGCCGTATATACTTTTGGGGTAAAGGCGGAGAGGAGCAGCGCCAAAGCGTAGCCGGGCAGGATCAGCCACCAAATGCTAAACGTAAACAAAACGCGCAGCATCGAGAGACCCACCGACAGGGCAACGCCGCACATCAGGGAGAGCATGACCTTTCCCTTTTTGATCGTGCCGCCGCTGATCTTTTCGATCTGTTCGTTCAAAACGTGCACGGCGGGCTCCGCCGCAACGATCATAAAGCCGATCAAACAGCCAAGCGGGATAAGCACGTAGCGGAAGTTTTCCCCCAGCGCCATGCCGATGCGGCTGCCCATCTCGCTAAACCCTGCGTGCGCACCCGTCATAAACAGCACGATGCCGAGATAGGTGTAAATTATGCCGAAGACGATGCGCCAAAAGGTGCGGATCGGCATGTTGCGGTTTGCCGAGAAACGAAAGACCAAAAAGAACGCGGCGATGGGTCCGATCGCAATCGCGGTGTCCTTTGCCTGACGGAGAAACACCGTGCGGAAGACGTCCAAAAAGTCACCCGAAACCGTTTCGGTGGCGGGAAGCAGGTTTTTGACGTCCACAAAAAACCCAAGGATCAGCACGGCAAGGATGGGTCCCACCGAAGAGAGGGCAACGAAGCCAAAGCTCTGTTCCGTCTCCGACCTGCCGCTGATGGCGGATACGCCCACGCCCATCGCGATGATAAAAGGCACGGACATCGGACCCGTCGTTGCGCCGCCCGAGTCAAACGCAAGGGGCAAAAACGCGGTTTTTCCAAGGAGCGAAAGGGCAAAAGCAAGGGCGAAAACCACCCCGTAAGAGATCAAAAGCAGCAGTCGCAGCGAGATGCCAAAGATCACGCGCAACATCGACAGCACCAAAAAGACGCCCACGCCCACCGCAACGAGGGAGATCAACACCCACTTGTTGATGGAGGAGGCAAGCCCCGATGCCAGCACAGAAAGATCCGGCTCCGCGATCGTGATGACCACGCCGATCAAAAAGGAAACCGTGATGATCACAAGCAGGTTGCGCGTTTTTGTGGTGGCGCTGCCCACCAGCTCCCCGATGGGGATCATCGCAACGTCCGCGCCGATCGAGAAGATGCCCAGCCCGCCGATCACAAACACGCAGCCGATCAAAAACACCAAGATCTCCTGCCATTTCATCGGTGCCACGGTCAAAGAAAGGATCACGACGATCGCCGCGATCGGAAGCACCGACAACAGACTTTCTTTGATCTTGGAAAAAAGCACCGTGGATCTCCTTTTAAAAACTGCCTTCATTATAACACAGTTTTGCTGTGAAAGCAAAACTCTCTTTTCCGTCAACGTATATTTATGCAAAAAACAAGATCGGGCGCCGCCCTGTCGTATCGACAAAAAGTTGCCAATTATTACAAAATGTGATAGGATTATTTGTGAGAAATGCGGCTTTAGCCGCAAAAAGGGCGGAAGGATATGAGTGTCGGAAAAAGAGGAAAGTTGGCTGTTTTAGTGGCGTTGATCCTCCTTTTGACGACGCTCTTTTTGGTTGCCTGCTCGTCCGCTGACGGCGGCAACGTGCGCCTCTCGGACATCATTGCCTCCGTTGACGGCACGTCGAAGTCAAGCGGTGAAAGCGGCAAGGAGAGCGCACCTTCGGGCGACGCAACCGCGCAGACGAGCCAAACCGACGCGGACGCGACCGTGCCAAACGACGGGCAAACAAGTACGGATAACGCCGTTGCAACCGATCAAACCGTGGAGCAAGACGGCGCGGCAAGCGGGCAAAACACGCAAACCCAAGGCGCAAATGATCAAACGCAAACCGCAAACGGGTCCGACGCCGTTCAAAACCAAGATGCGGACGGCGGCCTTGCGGAGGACGGGACAAACAACGAAGAAAAATCCGATATTTCCGATCAAACCGAACAAAACGAAACGAACGACCAAACGCAGGATCAAGAGGATACCACGACGGAGGAGGCGCTGCACGAAGGCTACTACCGCATTACCGTCCGTGACACAGACGGCGTGTGGACGCTCGTTGCGGGCAGCTCGGAAATCGGGTCCGCCACGATAACGGAGGACGGCGTTTTGTACACATCCGATTTGACGCAAACCGTCGTTGAACTGTGGGGCGCGGACGACGCTTACGGCAACATCGTCCCCTATTTGTATTTTGACGCGCTTGGGATGAAAGAGGTGTATTTCCGCGACGAGCAGATGGTCGTGCAGATCGACCTTTTTGAAGAAGACCTTGCCGCGCTCCTCCCCGAAAAGGAGGAGAACGCCGAGCAGGAAACCCCCTCGCAGGACAACACGGACGAGCAAAACCCCGGCGACGACGAAACCGATGACGAGCAAGGCGGGGCGTCCGACCAAAACGGTGAACTAACCCCGCAACAGGATGAGGATCAACCGGAAAACCAACAAGACGTCGCTGACGAGCAAAACGATGGCAACGAGGAACAGAACGTCGACGATGAGTCCTCCGACGAAACGCCGGGTTCTGACGAGCAGCAAGGTTCCGATGAGCAAGGATCGGAGCAGCAGGGCGTAAGCGAGACCCCGGTTTTGAACTGCGCGCTTTGCGGCGCGGATCTTCTTGCGGGAGGGCACCTTGAGGATTGCGAGCATTATGCCGTTTTGCCTGCGGAAAGTGCCGCGTACTCTTGGCTCTCCGCGCTGACGGGCGTGTGGGAAGACAGCGCGGTGACCGCCCTGGCGGAGGACGTTGAGATCTACAGCTTGGTTTTGAATTATATGGACGAAGCGGGTATGTCGGCGCTGACCGAGGCGCTGTTAGCTTCCGACGCCGTGCTGATGGACGCCCTTTCAAACGGCGTGCGCTATTTGTCCGTGCAAAAAGAGTTTGAGGAAAAACCCTTTATGATCGAGGCGCAAATTCAAAGAAACGGGGAGTATTACAAAGCCGATTTAAGCCTTACGTTCGCTTTGGACTAAGCGGAGGCTGACGTCGGCGGCGATCAAATCTTCGCGGCTGCCGTCCTCATAGAGGACGGAAAGCGCAAGGTCATCGGTAAGATCAAGGACGGTTGCCGGGCGGCAATCGTTTTGTTTTTGTACAAGGACGCTTTTTCCGTTTAAGAGGGAAAGCGCGCGATATCTTTTTTGAATATCTTGTTTTTCACCGTCAAGGTACAGGGGTAAAAGGCGGGAGAGGATGGATCTCGCAAGCATCGACCGATCGGCATTTACACAGGCGGCAATGCCCGCGATCTCGGCGGGGAACCCCTGTTGCGGGGTGTTTAGGTTGACCCCGATGCCCACGATGGGACGGCGCGCGCCGACGTCGACGCTTTCGGAAAGGATGCCGCAAACCTTTTTGCCGTCCACGTAAACGTCGTTGACCCATTTGATCAAAGCCTGCGTTCCGGTAAGCTCGGTGATCGCCTCCGCGACCGCAACGGCGGCGGCGTGCGTCAGCAAACGAAAGGTCTCCTCCCGATAAGGGAGAAGCACGCTCATATACAGCCCGCCCTCGCTGAAGAAAGAGCGACCCAAACGTCCCTTGCCCGCGGTCTGCTTATCCGCAATGAGAAGGGTAAAATCCGGCGCAAGGTCCCTTGCGGCTGCCTTGAGATCGTCGTTGGTGGACGTCGTTTCCCCTTTGTGCAAAAGATGCAACGGATAGGGCAACGAGAGGATGGTGTCTTCGTCAAGTTTGCTCATGTTTTTATGATACCGTGCCGCCATCGAAAAGTCAAAGAAAAACCCGCTTGTCCCAAAACCCCATCGGAAAGCGACAAAAAAGGCAAAAAATCCTTGACGAGGAAAGGGAATGGCATTATACTACTTTTATTCGATAGAGGCGCGTGGCTTATGAGAAACCGCAGGGCAGGCTTGTCTGCGGTGGGAAAGGAAGTCACGCCGAAGGACGCCCTCCAGCCTGTGATGAGCGCGTTCTGGGGCGCGGGAGAATATCCCTCGCACTGTCGCAGAATCTGCGGAGAGCTATCCACCTTAGGCTTACTTTTGTTTTTACTTTCAGGGCGGCTCTTCGTGCCGCTTTTTCTTTTTTTGAAAAAGCACCCGACCGATCACAATGCGCCGTCAGGCGCAAAAAGGAGAAAAATATGGTAGGTACTTTTTGGGCATTCGTGCCCGCAATCATCGCGATCATCCTCGCGCTGGTCACCAAGCAGGTGTATTTGTCCCTTTTCGCGGGCATCTTTACCGGGGCAATGTTCCTTGCGGGGGGCAATCCCATTGAGGCGATCAGCAACCTCTTCATCACGATGGGCGGTCAGCTTGGCGGCAACGGCGGCATTTTGATCTTCCTCGTGATCCTTGGCATCTTTGCCGTTTTGATGGTAAAAACGGGCGGCTCCAAGGCGTACGGAGAGTGGGCAAGCAGCAAGATTAAAACCAAGAAGGGTGCGGAACTTGCAACCATCGGTCTTGGCGCTTTGATCTTTGTGGACGACTATTTTAACTGCTTGACCGTCGGCAACGCAATGCGTCCCGTCACGGATAAGCACAAGGTCAGCCACGCCAAACTTGCGTATCTCATCGACGCAACGGCGGCTCCCGTCTGTATCATCGCTCCGATCTCTTCTTGGGCGGCGGCGGTCTCCGGTTATGCGGACGGCGGCATCATCGCCTTTATCAAAACCATTCCTTTCAATATGTACGCGCTGTTGACCATCGCGTTTATGGTGGTCACCGTTTTGTTGAGGCTTGACTTCTTCAAGATGAAGCGCAACGAGAAGATCGCGGCTACCACCGGCGACTTGCTTGCGGGCGAGACCGATCTTCCCACCAAGGACGTGGAGGCGGACGACAAGGTCAAGGGCAAGGTCATCAACCTCGTGTTCCCGATCGTTACGTTGATCGTTTGCTGCATCGGCGCAATGATCTACAACGGCTTCTTCTACAACTGGGACACCGGCGTGCTCGGCACCGAGCTTCAGTCTGCCAACGCTCTTGAGGCGTTTAGCAACTGCGACGCAGGCAGCGCTCTTGCAATGGGCTCCTTTGTGGCTCTTGTGATCACGGTCATTTTCTACCTTTGCACCAAGGCAAACACCTTTAAGGGCAGCATGGAATCCATCGTGGACGGCTTCAAGTCCATGGTCCCCGCCATCTTGATCCTTACCTTTGCTTGGACGCTTGGCGGCATCATGGGCGCCAAGGGCGAAGGCATTGACGAAGCCGGCAAGGCGATCATCGACGGCACCTTAAACGCCAAGGCGTTTGTGCAGGCAAACATCACGGCTGACTCTATGGCGCTCGGCGTGATCCCGTTCGTCTTCTTCCTGATCGCTTGCTTGCTTTCCTTTGCGACCGGCACTTCGTGGGGCACCTTCGGCGTGCTGATCCCCATCTCCACGGCGGTTATGTCCGCGACGTCCAGTGAAGGCTTATTCTTCCTTACGATGTCCGCGGTGCTTGCCGGCGCGGTGTACGGCGACCACGTCAGCCCGATCTCGGATACCACGATCATGGCGTCCTCCGGCGCGCAGTGCAACCACATTGACCACGTCAAAACGCAGCTTCCGTATGCAACCATCGTGGCGATCCTTTCCGGGTTGGTCTATCTTGCAATGGGCTTCATCTGCACCTCTTCGATCGGACAGTCCTACGGCGCAAGCGCAGGCTTGACCCTTGCCTTCGGCTTCGGCTTCCTTGCCATCTTGCTCGTCGTGTTGAAGATCCTTGACAAAAAGGGCGTCATCGACAAAGTGGACGACAAGATCAGCGGCTTCTTCGCAAAGCTTTCTTCTCATCCGGAAGAGCGTCCCATTGAGGAGACCGTTCAAGGCAGCTCCGTCGTTACCGACGAGATCGACGATATGCAAAAGAAGGACGAAGAGTAATCCTTTTTCCTAACAACAAAAAGGGCTTTCTCAATGCGAGAAAGCCCTTTCTTTTTGTCCGTCGTTCCCAAAGGGAAGCGTCAGTTT
The DNA here is from genome assembly GCA_002371075.1 of Christensenella sp. UBA3770. Lineage (GTDB taxonomy): Bacteria > Bacillota > Clostridia > Christensenellales > CAG-1252 > CAG-1252. The sequence goes on along the minus strand of DFFS01000007.1, from coordinate 6,961 downwards.
TTTAAGGTCAGTTTGTAGATGTCGTCCTTGGGGACGTTCCTTTCCGCCGCAACCTTTTTGACGGCGGTCTTTTTGTCCATGCCTGCGGCAAGGTAGGCGGCAAGGTGCGCTTCGGGCGAAAGGGCAAGATAGGGCGAGACCGCCTCCTTTCCTTCCACAAGGATCACGTACTCGCCGCGCGGCTCCTCGGGGGACCCTGCTTGAAGGGTGGTTTCCACAAGGGTCTCGTGCAGTTTTGTGAGCTCGCGCGTAAGATAAGCTTTGCGGTCGCCAAGCACGCCGTGCAGGTAAGAAAGCAGTGAGTTCACGTCGTGCGGTCCTGCGTAAAAAATCAGGGGAAGCGGGGAGGAAACGAAGGGTGCGATGCGCCTGTCCTTGTCTGACTTTTTCTCCGGAAGAAAGCCAAGGAAAACAAAACCGTCGTCCAACCCGGCAAACGCCGCCGCCGTCGTCAGGGCGGTGGGCCCCGGGACGGTTTCGATCCGCACCCCTTCTTCGCGTGCTTTTTTGACGAGGACGGCGCCGGGGTCTGAGATCACGGGCATTCCCGCGTCAGACACCAAAGCGACTTCCTTTCCGTCTTTCATAAGGGAAACGATCTTTTCCGCGCCTTCGTGCTCCTTTTGTTTGTAATAACTGATCAAAGGTTTTTTGATGTCCAGCGCGTTTAACAGGATCCTTGTCCGACGGGTGTCTTCGCAAGCGATCAGATCCACTTTAGCAAGCGTCTCTTTTGCGCGTTCGGTGATGTCCTTGAGGTTTCCGATGGGTGTTCCGACAATGTACAGTGCCATAGTTAACTGCGGTAAAGCGCCGCTACCTCCTTGCTTGGTTTTCCGTCTTCGTCTTTGGTGACGATGGTTGACGTTGACGGTTCCGCATCGAGCGGTTTTTTGATGATCTTTGAGATAAAGCTCTCGGGCAGTTTGTCCTCCGAGGCGGTCAAATAGGTCTTTGACGCAACGTAAAGCCCCATTTCCGAAACTTCGTCGTCAAACTCCTTTTCTCGCGAAGTCGGGAAGATCACAAACGCCTTTCCGTCCTCTTTCAGCAAATGGCGAACGGCGGCAAGCTCCTCTTTAAGCGTAAGGGAAACTTCGTGCCGTGCAACGGCTTTCATCGGGTCGGGGCTCACCTCTCCGCAACCCATCTTAAAGTAGGGCGGATTGATGACCACAACGTCCGCGTCCTCTTTGGGGAAAAGGGTTTCGTACGCGCGTACGTCTGCCGAAACGATCTTCACCTTTTTGCCGTAATCGTTTGCTTCCACGCTTCGTTTTGCCATCGAGGCAAGGGCGTCTTGGAGCTCCACCCCCACGACGTTTGCCTCCTTTTTGGCGGCGATCAGGAGGCTCATCACGCCCGAGCCGCAGCCGAGGTCATAGACGGTTTCTCCCTCCTTTGCTTCCACAAGGTTGGCGAGGATCACGCTGTCCGAATTGAAGCGGTAGCCCTTTTCCGGCTGAATGATCACAAGACCTCTTGTTTCAAGGTCCTCCAAACACTCGTTTTCAAGAAGAAGATTTTGCTTTTGAACGCGGTGCTTCGCCTTTTTTAACAGGGCGGCGTCCTTGACGTGGCGGTTAACTTCCGAAAGGAAGTTTTTTGTCAAATTGTTCATACCGCCCGCTTCCGCCGCGCGGATGCGAATGCGTGAAGTGCACGCAAGCAAGCTGGGCAGGACAAACAGCACCAACAGCGTGCTGATCACCGCGCCGCGCATACACATCATGGTCACCTCGCGGATGACCTGATTTGACGAAATGATCGTCACGCTTGCGCACGCCGCCACAAGAATGCTTGCGGAGGTCAGGATGCTCATCGTGCAGGAGGTGCCCGCCTCGTAGGCGGCAAGCAACGGTTCCTTGCCCTCCTTTGTCAGCGCGCGATATTTGTGCGTGACGAGAATGGCGTAGTCCACCGTTGCGCCAAGCTGAATGGCGCCCACCACGATATAAGCAAGGAAGTTTAAGGACTGTCCGAAGATCGTGCAGATGCTGAAGTTGATCCAGGTGCCAAGCTCTATCAGAAGCACCAGCAGGAAGGGGTAAACCAAGCTGCGGAAAGAGATCAATAGCACCACGAAAATGATGGCGATGGAGATCAACGTGATCCACCTGAAGTCGCGCGGGGTCAACACGCGGAAGTCCGCCACCGCTTGCACTACGCCCGTCGTATAGACCTTTGCGGGGGAAAACCTTGACGCGGCAACTTCCTTGACTTTGTTTAAAATGGCGGTCGCTTCCTCCGATTCCACGTTGTTTTCTTTGGAGAGCGAAACCAAATACAGCGTGTAGCCGTCCTTGGTGATGTAGCCGCCCTTTTTGCCGATCTCCACAAGGTCGACGGAAATGCCGTATTGCATATGTAGTCTGCCGTCCGCGCCGATGGACTGTTTGGGCAGGAATGCAAAGTATCCCGTCACGCCGCTGACGCCCGGGATCTTTTCCACCTCCTCCGCAAACAACACGTTTTGCGTGGGGTCCTTTTCATTTACGGGCGCGGCAAGAAAGATTTGATTGCTCGTGTCCGAAACGTAGGTGACAAGGGTCGGATCTCCCTCCGTCTTGGGCATAAAATTCAGATAGGAAAGGGGAAGTAGCAGCTGCCCGATAAAGGCGGGGACAAGGATCAAAGCAAACAAAACCACGATGACGATCCTGTGTTTCACGCTAAACTTCGCAACGCCGGAAAACTTTAAGTCGATCAGCTTTTTGTGACCGGTTTTCGCCATGGGTTTGGATAATAGGATCAAAAGGCAGGGCTGCAACACGATGACGGTCAGCATCGCAAGGAAGATGCCCTTGATCAAAACGCCGCCGAGGTCCGCGCCCAGCGTGAAACTCATCACAAAGAACGCGGCAAACCCGCCCATCGTCGTAAGAGCGGAGGAAAACACGGTGTTTAAGGTGGTGCCGATCGCGCTGATCATCGCGCCCGCTTCGGGGAGCCCTTTTTTGCGTTCCTCGCCGTAGATCTGCGTCAAGAAGATCGAGTAATCCATCGCCAAAGCAAGTTGCAAAATGCTGGCGGCGCAGAAGGTGATGATGCTGACTTCCGGGAAGAAGAAGTTGGTGCCCATGTTGATCACGATGGAAACGCCCATCGTCAGCATAAACACGATGGGTTCCAGCCAGTTTGCGCTGACAAGGAACAGGATGATGAGGACGAGCGCGACGGCGATCACAAGATAGATCGGAAGCTCGTGGATCGCGTCGTCGTACACTTTGCGCGAGACGGGCGCCGTGCCGCCCGCAACGTAGGTGGCGCCCGCTTCGTCAAGCGCCGCGTTGATGGCTGCAAGCGCCGCCCCCGCTTCGTTGGTGCTTGCGCCCACGTCCATCGTGATGATCAGCATATAGTTGCCGTCTTTGTAAAACAGGTTTTCCAGTTTGGCTTTGGTCTCGTCGCCGCCCTCCATCATCGAGAAAGGATCCTCCAGCTCAAGATTGCCAACGCTGATCTCGTCCATGCTGCCCAGCCACATGATGTCCGTCACGTGCTTGTCGGATTTTGCCTTTTCCACCGCGAGGGCAAGCTTTTCGTACGTGACGCTATCCCCCTTGACGGCGTAAGCGGCGTTGCTTTGAATGCCAAAGTTCGTTGAAAGAAACACGCTGCCGTCGTAGGTGTCCGTTCCCTCCGGCAGATAGCTCATGATGTCGCTGTTGATGTTGGTCTGTGTGATGCCGTAAGCGGAGAGCCCGACGATGACGGCGATGACAACGACAATGGGCAGGCGGAACCTGATGATCCACCCTCCGATGACGTTCATGATATCGCGAAAACTCTTTTTCTTCATTTTGCTGTCCTTCTTTGTTCCTTACGGATTGAATTGCTTTCTGAACCGCAGCGGGGAGACGCCCTCTCTTCTGCGGAATTGACGCGAAAGGTAGTTGCTTTCACAAAAACCGGTGCGCTCGGCGATCTCCCGCAAGGAGATCACGTTTTCGATCAAAAACTCTTTTACTTTTGCGATGCGGTAATCGATCAGGTATTGCACGATAGAGATGCCGACGTCCTTTTTAAAGACTTGGTCGCAATACGCCGCCGAGTAGTTCATCTCCCGCGCGATCTTTCCGAGCACGATCGGGTGGCGGTAGTTTTCACGGATATAGGAGAGGATCCTTTCCGTCAGAGTGCTGTTTTTGTTGCGGCTGGCAAAGGCGCGCAGCGAATTGACGATCGCCGAGGTCAGGTCGACAAAGGACTTTTCGGCAAATTCGCCGTGGTCGCGGTTGATCTCGTTGCAGGCATAGATCATCATGCGAACGTCCTTTCCGACGGCGTCTTCCATCAAAAGGGGAAGCTCCGGCTCCTCGTCCGACTTAAAGTTGAAACTTACGTAAGTTGCCTTTTCGTCGCCGCCTTCCCTCTCGCGCTTTGTGCCGGGCGGCAGGAGCAAGGCGTCGTTTTCGTTCACGGTGACGCGGCGGTTGTTGATCTTGTATTCCAACGTGCCCTGCAAGACGATGGTCAGGTCGTAATAAGAGATCACGCTGGGGGAGATGCCCTCCACGTGTTTTTCATTATGAAAGCGATAGTAGTTGAGCGTCACGTTTATCATAAGAATGTGCTTAAAAACCCCTATTTACGAAATATTTGCTATTGTTTTTGTGCTTTTTTTGAATTATAATATCAAAAGACAAATAAGTCAAGGAGTTTTACTATTATGAAATCAGCAGATTGTATCGTACGTCACCCCTTAAACCCCATCCTTTCGGCAAAGGACGTTCCGTTTGACGCCGACCTTGTTTTTAACGCCGGCGTGCATAAAATCGACGGCACGTATTACATGTTGTTCCGCAACGATTATTGCTCCCCGCGCGGCAGCCACGATTTGGCGGGCACCAACATCGGTTTGGCGCGCAGCGCGGACGGCATCAAGTGGGAGGTGGATCCCGACATTCGCTGGGAGCTTTCCGACGGTGAGATCAACCGTATCTACGACCCGCGTTTGCAGGTGATCGACGGCGAGATCTACATTTGCTTTGCGGTGGGCACTCGTCACGGCATTCGCGGCGGCATCGCCAAGACGGACAAGAGCTTTCGCTCCTTTGAGATGCTTTCCATGAGCGCGCCGGACAACCGCAACATGGTGCTTTTCCCCGAAAAGATCAACGGCAAATTTATGCGTTTGGAGCGTCCGTTCCCCGTGTATTCCAGGGGCTACGACATCTTTGATATTTGGAGCTCCGACTCGGCGGACCTTTTGTATTGGGGCAACACCCAACTTGTCCTCGGCACCGAGCACGTGCCCTTTGCCAACGCAAAGATCGGCCCGGCGGCGCCGCCCGTCAAAACGGACAAAGGTTGGCTGACCGTCTTCCACGCCGTCAGCGCGGTGGAGCCCAAGAAAAACGGTTGGGAAGATAAGTGGGGCAAAGAGTACTATGCGGGTATCATGCTGCTTGACCTAAAGGATCCCACCAAGGTCATCGGCATGTACGACAAGCCCCTGCTCGTGCCGGAGGCGGATTACGAGACCAAGGGCGGCTTCCGCAACGACGTGATCTTTCCGGGCGGCATGATCTTGGAAGACAACGGGGAAGTTAAAATCTACTACGGGGCGGCGGATACGGTGGAATGCTTGGCAACCGCCAACGTGGACGACCTTCTTGCCCTCTGCTTGAACAAATAAACAAACGCCATGCGGCGAAAGGAGAAAAATATGATCAGATTAAGCGCATTCGCAGACGAATCGGACAACAGTTTGGAGGGGCAGATCGCCGGCTTGAAAAGAAACGGAGTTTCCCTTCTTGAGATCCGCAACATCAACGGCAAAAACGTGATGGAGCTTACGGACGACGAGGCAAAGGAGATCAGGGCTCGTTTGGACCAAGAGGGCATCAAGGTTTGGTCCATCGGTTCCCCCATCGGCAAAAAGGACATCAACCTCTCGGAGGAGGCGCATCTTGCGGATGCAAGGCGCGGTTGCGAGCTTGCCAAGATCCTCGGCGCGGGCAACATCCGCGTGTTTAGCTTCTACAACGTCGTGGACGAGGCTACCCACGCCAAAATGCTGGATCTTTTGAAAAAGTTCGTTGCGATCGGAAACGAGTACGGCATCAAGATGTGCCACGAAAACGACAAGGGCCTTTATGGTGACAACCTTGCCCGCACCAAGGACGTGTTGGACAACACGCCGGGGCTTTACTACGTGTACGACCCCGCAAACTTTTTGCAGGTGGGCGAGAAGGCTTCGGATACGATCTCCACGCTTGCGGACAGGGCGTACTACTTCCACATCAAGGACGTCGTTGCGGAAACGGGCGAACTGGTGCCCGCGGGCTACGGCGACGGCAACATCAAAGGGCTTGTAGGGACGATCAAGGGCGACAAGGTCCTTACCATCGAGCCGCATCTTAAGATATTCGGCGGTTACGTTTTGAACGACAAGACCGTTTTGAAAACCAAGTTTAAATTTGAGACCAACGTCGAGGCTTTTGACGCGGCGTGCACCGCCATCAAAAAGGTGCTTGTCGAAGCGGGCTACAAAGAGGTCGAAGGAGCGTTCGTAAAATGAGCAAGATCAGATACGGCATCGTCGGCGTGGGCAATCAGGGCACCTATTACGCGTTGCGCCTCGACGAAGGGCAGGTGGAGGATTCCTGCCTGACGGCGGTTGCGGATATCAACCCCGCCAAGATCGAGGCGATCAAACCCAAGCTCAAAAGCGACGTCACCTACTTTTCCGATTACAAGGAGATGCTTTCCTCGGGGCTTTGCGACGCGGTGATCGTCGCCGTCCCGCACTACGATCACCCTGAGATCGTCATCGAGTGCTTGTCCCGCAACGTTCACGTCGTCACCGACAAGCCCGCCGCCGTTTACACCAAGCAGGTGGAAAGGATGAACGAGGCGGCAAAAAAGAGCAAAGCTCTTTTCGGCATGATGTTCAACCAACGCACCAACTGCCTGTATCGCAAAATGCGCGAGATCATCGCGTCGGGCGGCATCG
>DFFS01000093.1 GCA_002371075.1 Christensenella sp. UBA3770 | reverse complement strand
TTGCCTTTACCGGCAACAAGTTTGAGTTTCGTATGCCGGGCAGCAGCCTTTCCGTTTCCGGTCCCAACATCGTTTTGAACACGATCGTCGCGGAGGCTCTGGATGAATTTGCAACCAAACTTGAAAACTCCAAGGACTTCAACGCCGACCTCAACAAGTTGATCCGCGAGACCATCGTCAAGCACAAGCGCATCATCTTCAACGGAGACGGTTACAGCAAGAGTTGGGAGATCGAGGCGGAAAGCCGCGGGCTGTTGAACCTCAAAACCACCGCCGACGCCCTCCCCTGCTTTGTCAAGGAGGAAAACCGCCGTCTGTTTGAGAAATACGGCGTCTTTACCGAGGCGGAGATCTTCTCGCGCTATCAGATCCTGCTTGAAAGCTACTCCACGTCCGTCAACATCGAGGCTTTGACGCTTGCGGATATGGTAAAGCGCAACGTGATCCCCTCCGCAGAAGCCTATCAAAACGAGCTTTGCGACTTGATCCTCAAAAAGACAAACATCCTGGGAGCGGAGAGCACCCCCACCGAAAAAGCCACGTTGGAGCGTCTCTCTACCCTTACGCAGCACGCGATGCAAGCCCTTGCCACCTTGCAGGAAAAGGTTGCGGAAGATAAAAAACGCACCTCCCTGCCGCAAGCAGTCTATTGCAAAGAGGAAGTTTTGCCCGCCATGGACGCCCTGCGCGAAGTGGTGGATAGCCTGGAAGGGATCGTTGACGCCGCCTACTGGCGGTTCCCCACTTACAACGACCTCCTCTACTCCGTATAAGCGAACGCGTATAAAGCGGCATATACTTTGTCACTAACTTCAGGACGGTGAAATCACGTACAAAGAGTACGCTCATTCACCGTCCTTTTGTTATTCCTCGTCTCTACCGCGTTCTCCGCGTTCGCTGTGTCTTGTTTACACATTACTCTCCGCGTTCGCCGGTGGTTGTGTTTTTTCCTCCATATAAAAATGCAGCTGCTTTTTGCAACTGCATCCTTTTTAAAAAATTAAAATTCAAGTGAGGCGAATGGGATGGAGACGAGCGCTTACTCGAAGAATAAGGGGAGGTGTTGGAGATAGATGACGTCCGATCTCTTTGCCGCGTCGCCCTCCGCAAGAACAAACGCCTTGCCGACCACCTCGCCCTCCGCGTGGGAGAGGAGCTGCTCCAAAGCGTAAAGCGACTCACCGGTGGAAACGACGTCGTCCACGATCAGCACCTTTTTGCCCTTTAAGCTGTCCAGCTCCGACTTATCAAGATAAAGCTCCTGCATCTTTGCCGTCGTGATGGACTTGACGTACACCTTAACGGGGGTTTGCATATACAGTTTGGCGCCCTTTCTTGCAACAAGGTAGGTCTTGCCGCTTTGACGCGCCATTTCGTAAGCGAGGGGGATGCCCTTGGACTCCGCCGTCAATATCACGTCGAAATCAGGCGATTTTTCCAAAAGTGCGGTGGCGGCTTTCACCGTAAGCTCCACGTCGGAAAACATCACAAACGCGCCGATGTACAGGTTGTCGCCCGCTTTGCAGATGGGAAGATCCCTTTTGATGCCGGCGATGTCGATGGTGTAAAACTTTTCCATAATCAGTCCTCCGTCAATTCCAAAACGCAAACGTCTTTTAAGTTGCGGTATTTGCCGTCGAAATCCAAGCCGTAGCCGATCACAAACTCGTCGGGGATCTCAAAACCAACGTATTCCCCTTTGAAATCCACCTTGCGGCGGCTGGGCTTGTCCAAAATGGTGCACACCCTGATGGAGGCGGGATCGCGCTGCTCCAAAACCCTCTTAAGGTAAGAGAGGGTGCAACCGCTGTCGATGATGTCCTCCACGATGATCACGTCCTTGCCGGCGATGGGGTGGTTGACGTCCTTTAAGATCTTGACCTCGCCGCTGCTGACCGTGCCCGCGCCGTAACTGGAAACGGACATAAACTCAAAACGTACGTCAAGGTCCAACTCACGCACCAGATCCGCAAAGAAGACGGACGCGCCGCTTAAGATGCAGATCAACGTGACGGTTTTGCCTTTGTAATCCTTTGAAATTTGCTCCGCAAGCTGTTTGACGCGCTGTTTTACGTCCGCTTCGGAGATCAAAATCTTCTTTATCCTTTCCAAGTTTGCAGCCTCCGTAAAATGATACTATAATGATATTCCCATAGCGTAAAAAAGTCAATCGAATAAAGTCACTTGCCCGCGTGCCCGCACGAATTTATGCATTTTTTCGCATAGCGCTCGCCTCTCGATCTGTGATGGAAAAAGCATAATATCATCAGAATATAGGGATTTTTTAATGAAAATGTAATTGAAAGATAACTGAATATAAACCATTTTGGGGTGCATTATTCGTTTGGGTGTGGTATAATATAGCACGAAGGTGAGAAAAAATGAAACTTGGTGAAGCTATTGAACAAATTTTAGTCGAAAGTGGTCTTTCGATCTCCGCTTTTTCAAGAAAGGTAGGCTACTCACGTCAGTACATCTACGAGCTCTTGAAAAGCAAGGAAACAGGCTTTAACCGCAAGATCCAACTTGACACCTTAAAGAAGATCTGCGACGCAACCGGTTACAGCCTCGAAAAGCTTTTGGCGGATATCGACTATATTCCCAAGCCCAAGTTGGACATCGCCCCCAATACCGTCATCGTAGTCAACAAAGGCGGGGAGAAAACCTATTACTCCCTCAGCGAGCACGACGCGGTTTTGGTCGATCAACTGGTTAAGACCCTTTCCAAGAACACAAAAAGAGATTGAAAAATCCTTTCAACCCCCGTCTTTCCATAAGAAAAAAGTACAAGGCACAATTGTCCCAAATCGTGCCTTTTTCTTTTTTAGTCCTTTAACGCTTGCTTTTTTGTGATGATTCTATCCAAAATTTCCGCCGCAGAGCCCACAAGCTCCGCGCAGGGGCGCTTTTTGTAATACTCCGCCGTCCGTGGCTCGGGCGCGGTTGCGGTGGAGGGAGCGCCGCCAAGAAGCTCACGACAAACGATGGAGCCGTTTTCCACACGGAACTCCCCTGCTGCTTCCTGCACGAGGGCGTAATGCGCCGAGACGGCGCCGGGCACCTTGGGATCGTCGTAGCCGTAAAGAATGCCAAGGACGATTGCCATGCCGCTGACCGCGCCGCACACTTCGCGCAGCCGCCCCAGCCCTCCCCCAAACGAGGAGGCAAGCTTTGCGCTTGCTTTTTCATCAAGTCCGGTCAGATCGCCAAACGCCATCACAACGGATTGCGCGCAGTTAAAGCCTGTTTTGAAATAGTTGATTGCAAGGTCTTTGTGGGACATGGTTTCACCTCTGATGAATTGCGATCTGCGATCGCATGAATTGAGACTCCGTCTCATGAATTGAAGCGTTGCTTCATGAATTGACGACAAGGTCGTCATTAAGGATAAAAGAAAAATTACCGATCACGAATCGGCTTTTTCCTTTGCGGTCGTAATAGACGCGATCAAAAGTTTTCTGATCTTGCTGCATTTTGCAAAAAACGTTTCAAACTCCGCGGCGCCGATAATTGCGGCATCACGGAACACTTCCAACCAATAACTTGTTTCGTAGCATTCTTTCAAAGCAATTTGAAATTTATTAATAAAGTCTGCGCGGCTGGCGGCATAATTGCCCTCATGCACGTTTGCGCCGATACTTGTCCCGCTTCGCAACAATTGATTGACGATTGCCATTGATTTGTTTTTGTGCAAAAGGTCCTCGCAAAGCTTAATGATATCCACCGAAAAGCTTTTTGATAAAGTGACCAAAGAATTGTCTTTCATAAAAAAGGGACGAAATCGCAAATTGCGCCAAAATCAATTATCGTTCCGCAAGCATTGCTTGCAATTCATGCGACCTTCGGTCGCAATTCATGGCGGGATACGCCAATTCACGACCGAAGGTCAAATCATTTTTCGTTGTCGTTGTTTTTTTCCAAAACCAACGCCTCCCTTCCTTACTCCTGTATCTGCTTATACAGCTCGATCAGCTGCTTCTCCGAAAGGATCTTCGGCACGGGGTACAAGGGGTTGGTTTCGTCGTAAGCGTGTTTTGCAAGCGCGGGGAGGTCCTCGTCAAGGATCTTCCACTTGCCGCCGATCTTCTCCGGGATCTCCATCTTTCTGTTAAGATCCTCGATAGCGGCGATAAACGCGTTTGCCTTGTCCTTGGCGGTTTCGCCCTTGATGCCCACAAGATCGGCAAGTTCGGCAAGCTTCTTGTACGCGGTTTTGCCGTAAGCCTTGAGCACCACGGGGAGCAACACGGCGTTTGCCAAGCCGTGCGGAATGCCATAGAAGCCGCCCAGCGCGTGCGCAAGAGCGTGCACGGTGCCCACGTAAGCGCGGGTAAACGCCAAACCGGCGCGATAGGAAGCGTTTTGCATGTTCAAACGAGCGGTTTCGTTGTGCCCGTCTTCGTAGGCGGTAAGCAGGTTTTCAAACACAAGCTTGACCGCGATCAAGGCGTTCTCCTTGGTGCGCTTGGTGTTTGCGCTGCCGATATACGCCTCCACCGCGTGCGTCAACGTATCCATACCCGTCGTAGAGGTGACGGGCTTGGGCAGATTGTACGTAAGCGTGGGGTCCAAAACGGCATAGTGCGGGATCAAGTGCAAGTCGTTCATCAGGTACTTGTCGCGGTTTTCGGGGTTGGTGATAACCGCGGTAACCGTAACCTCGCTGCCCGTGCCAGCCGTTGTGGGGACGGCAAACAGCGTGGGGATATCCTTGCCGACTTTCAAAAGACCCTTCATTTGGGCAAGCGTGCGGTTGGGGCAAGCCACCTGTGCGCCGCAGCCCTTGGCGCAGTCCATGGAGGAGCCGCCGCCCACCGCGATCAAGCAGTCGCAACCGTCCTCGGTGTACATCTTATATGCGTCCGCAATGTTGTGCACCGTGGGGTTGGGCACCGCTTCGCCGTAAATGGAGTACGGCATGCCGCGCTTATCCATCTCATCGGTCAAGGGCGCATAGATCCTTATGCTGTGAAGGAAACCGTCGGTGACGATAAGCGGATGCTTAAGCCCCAATTCTTGGAGCTTGTCGGCAACGCTTTTTAAGCAGCCCGCGCCGGTGATGAGCTCCGGCTCACGCCACTTCATCACGGCAAGTCCGACGTACATGATCTTTTGGAACAGCCTGCAGTAAGGTTTGCACTTATTAAGACACATAGTAAAAAATCTCCTCAAAATAAGTTATTTATAATTATACTACCCCACGCGCGATTTGTCAATAAAGCAAAGCATCGGCAATGTCAAAACAAAAAGAGAGCCGACCCTCAAAGAGAGTCGGCTCGTGATTGTGATCGATGGTTCGATCAGCCAGCAATAAACACGGGGATGTAGATGTGCATTCCGTACGCAGAGACGTCTGCAAATCCTTGTCCGTAAGTCATTGCCGTACCAAAGTAAGTCGCGGCAGCTTGCGCATAAGCGGCATAGGCTTCCATATTGCCTCCCGCATATGCTGCTGCAGCTGCATCTTTAGCAGTATTGTATGCCAGCAAATTCCCGCCGATAAATTCGTACTCATCGGGAGCGCCGCTGGGTTCGTTGGTGGGCTCAAACTTGTCATTATAGCCCGTCAAATCGGTATACGGATCAAAGAAGAACTTCAGATCCATGCTCATCCCGCCGCCTGCATCTGCGTGCATGGCGTTAATGACCGGGCTGCCCTCGGTGTAGTTGATCGTAACACCTTGGTCCTTATCATACGCAAAGCCGCTCTCCGATGTGGGATTGACCAAGATCGCAAAGTTAAACGCCTCTCCTTTCATAATGGTCAAACCGTTGGCATTGACGCCGGCATCCAAATTGGTTTTCAAAGTACCGGCAGCTCCGGCTTGTCCGTAAGCGACAAACCAAGGCTCTCCGCCGTTTACCCAGCTCGTAAGATTCTTTGCGGAATAGGTGTCCATCGTAAGCTCGGAATTCAATGCGCTGACGCCTTGCGTCGCTTTCAACGCCGCCTCCAGTGCTTCTCCCGTTAAGGCAGGATTTGCATAAGGTCTGTCGTCAAAGGTGATCGCCGCGCCGGCACAACCGCAAAGCTTGCTGTTGATCAAGTCGATGTGCACAATGTCGTAAGCGTAGATGTCATTGCCCCAGCAGTTTTGCATCAAACTGTTGCGCATATAAAGCTTGGTGGATTGCGTTTCGTTTGCCACCTGCGACGAGGGCTTGTACACGCCCTCCACGCTGCCGTGCAGCATCATGCCGAGGTTGACGTTGCTGATCGTGGTGTTGTCCAAGTTTAGCGTACCGCCCCTGATCGTGATGCCGTTGAAGCTTGCGCTCATTGCCAGCATGTTCCACTTCCAGGAGTGACCCTCTTTGCTGATCTCGGCATCCTTCAACGCCGCGATGTTGTTGCCGACGATCCTAAGGTTGTTAAAGGAGATCTGACCGTTGTCGTACTTGACGCCCGTCATATCGTCGTAGTCGCCCGTTCCGTCGTACTCACCGCAGCGATACATAAAGATACCGATCTGCACGTTGCCGAGCATATAGCCTGCGGCAGCATCCGGATCACCGTCCGTCCTGTTGGTGGTCTCGTAAATGTAGGGAAGCCTCGTGCCGTCGATCGTATAGTAGTTGCCGTTGATGGAGATGTTGTCTTGGATCTCATTGTTGGCCTTGCCGGTGGCTTGAATGGACCTCCTGTACACGCCGCCGCCGAAACGGTTTCTCGGCGTGCCGGCATCCCAATCCTTAAGCGGATTGTTCTCATCGGTATATCCGACGAGGTCAATGGTCTTGGTCTTGCCGTAATTGCCGTCCTCACGATACTCCGATCTGTCAAGCACGGCGGTAATGTTTCTCATCACGTTGATCAAGCTGACCGACGTATCGGCGTAAGCCTCACCGAGTTCCTCATTCGTGTATACGTTAACGCCGGTGTTAAACTTAACGCGGTAAGACACGGCATAATTGTTGAGCGCATACTTGGACTTAAAGGTCAAAACAACGTTCTCCTCCGCGGTAAACACGTTGCCCGTGTTGTCAAAGGTAAAGGAAAGGCCGTCAGAGCTGACCTTGCCCGCACCTGCAACGAACTCACCGCCCGTTGATGCGCCAAGCGTCAAAACGATGTTGGCATCGGCAGCGGAGATCGCGCTGTAACCATTGGTCTCGGCAGCGAGATCGGGAATGAAGTTTACAACGCCGGCATCCATCACGTAATCGCTTGCACTATTAAGCGCGGTCTGGAAAAGCTCTCCCTTCTGAGCATTGCTCATCATGGTGGTAAACGAGCTTCCCGCCGAGAGGGTCTCAACGCTATAAACGACCTTTGCGGGAACATTCACTTTGGCGCCGCCCGCAATTGCTGTCAGGTTGAGCGTAAACTCACCCGGAGCGACCGCATTGAACTTTGCGCCGTCCTCAATGATGTTGATATAACTTCCGTTTGCCGCAGAAGCCATCGTGTAGCCGGCAAACTGATACTCGTGACCCGTCACAAAGACGTAGGTGTAAGGATCGGAAGCCGTTGCTCTCTCTTTGAAGTAGCCCTTCTCATAATCCGCAATGAAGTTTGCGTTAACGCTCTCGTCAACGGCAAAGACAGCAATAAGAACGATGTCGTCGGCAATGTCGTAGGTGGCGTGCTGATCCGGATCGAATACCTCCGAATCAAGCTCGTAATGGTCAAAGATAAAGCCGAACTTATCGGGATCGCTAACGTCAAACGCTTCACCATAGGTCACGTTAACCGTGGCAAGGGTTGCACCCTCGGCGTTGGTGTCCTTAACGGTGATCGTATAAGCGTTTGCTTCAAATACGGCGTAAACGGGGGTGGTTACCTCCACTTCCATATCAAGAGCGACCGCTGCGCCGCTTTGGCTCAAGGACCACCACTTAAAGGTGTATCCCGTCTTGGTGGGATCACTCTCCGGCAAGAAGGAGCCGATCGTGTCGTACTGGTTGCCTTCCTTTGCCGCGATCGCGGTCGGAGTTGTAGTTTCGCCCAAGCCGTTGAAAGAAACCATCACCTTGTTTTGGGTAAAGGACGCATAGACGTCAAGGTTCTTTGCAAAGGCGTAAGTGCCGGTTTGCGCAAAGGATTTGATGCCTTCGTCGGAAAGGTAGGTAAAGGAACCGAATGTAAAGCCTTTCTTCACAGCATCCGCAAGTTCATAAGCATTGTTAAAGGTCACGGGGATCACGCTGAGAACGGCGCCGTCGGCATTGGTATCCTTAATGGTGATCGTATAGTTGTTTGCCGTATACTTCGCATACACGGAAATGCTTGCGTTCACGGGGATGCTGGACGTAAATGCTTCATCCTGCTTAAATTCCGTTGACGTAAACCAACCGCCAAACGTGTAACCTGCCTTTTCGGTTGCGGGGAACGCGTCGGCAGCGATCGTCTCACCCTGATTTACCGTTACGGGCGTGCCCATATTGGTGTTGGAGATCGGATCTCGGAAAGTGACCGTCGCCTTGTTGTAAGAGGGGTTTGCCTCAAATACGGGCGTTACGGTGATGTTCTCGGCATAGGTGTAGGTGCCCGTCACGGCAAAGGCGTTGCCGCCATAGGTATAGCCGCTGAAACTTAACCATTCATTGTCCGCATCGGTACCGATCTTTGCCGCATAGATGGGGTTCTCGGTGTCGGTGGGCGCGATAAGGGCATACGGCGCATCGTAGTATACCTCGATGTTTGCCTCGTGCCATCCCGCAACGGTCAAGGTGTATTTGATCGCCGCCTTCTTTACGTACAACGTAGTTGCCGCGCTGATCGGCGTAGCCGCAATGTCAAACGCCTTGTCATCGGAGAAATCCGCGTCAAGGTAGTAGCCCTTCACCTCGTAACCGACGATGGAGATGCCCTGCGCCTTCTTGCCGTATTCAACGTTCTCCTGCTTGGAGATCTCCGTGCCGTCGGCATTCAGGAAGGTAACTGTGTACTTTTCAACAGCCCATTCCGCAGTCAGGTAGCTGTCTTCGGCAACGGCATAGGTGCCGGATTGCGCAAAGGCAACGCCGTTTCTCTTGAAGCCGAGGAAGGTGTAGCCGGTTTTGACCGGTTTAGTCAACTGATACGCTGCGCCGTACGTTGCGTTAACGGCTTGCAATCCAAGATCGGGATCAAAGGTAATTGCATAGCTGTTTGCGTTAAACGTGGCGTACAAATCAACGTTGGCTTTAATTGCCGTGTTCTTGTCAAAAGCGGCGGTTGCGCCATCAAGACGCCAATCCACAAACGTATAACCTGTCTTGCTCGGCGTGGTCGGCAGCACGACTTTGGCGCCGTGCTCAACCGTCTGCTCGGTAACCGCATCGTCGACGTGGAACTTGACGGTATAGGTCTTGATTGCCCAGTGCGCCGTCAAACGAACGTTGTCGTCAAAGGTGTACGTTCCGCTCTGCGGGAAGCGCTGCTCGTCCTCGTTGTCATCCAAGTAAGTGTAGTACGTGAAAACGTAACCCTCTTTGGTCGGAGCGGGAATCTCATACGCTTCCCCCTTCTTGACCGCTTTCTTGGGAACTTCGGACTCGCCATCGCCGGTTTTTACGCTGATGTAATAGGTCTTTTGCGTAAACTTTGCGTAAAGTTTCACCTCGGAATCGATGGCCTTGTCAAAGTTGAACTCCTCCGTCATTTCGGGATTGACGTAAAGCCCGACGAATTCGTACCCGGCTTTACTGACCTCAGCGAGAACCGTCTTTTCAGACAGGGTGTCGCCCGGCTTGATCTCGAACGATGCGATCTCCGTTTCTCCATCCATAACACTGATCTTAACTGACTTCGTGCCGCAAGCAACGAAGCAGGAGACCACAAGCGCAAGGAGCAAGAGCAACATAATGATCTTTGTCAGTTTGGTTTTCATGTTTTCCTCCTATTTTTGTTTTTTTATCTATTCCAACGTAATGATACCGCTCTTTTCCTTTTGACGAGGAGTTAAGAGGACGGTAGCAGTACGTCCATTTTTGGTGCTGATCGTAACGGTTGCGGCAACGTCGTCCTCAAAGAAAACAAAGCCGTTTTCATCCACGCTTACTTCAACGTTGGGGTCCAGCGAATTGACGTAGAACGTCACGCTCTTATCCGTGGTTTCCTTGGTGATGACTTCCCAATGCAACTGATATCCTTTGTCGGGACGCGCGATCTCGATCACAATACGGTCACTCTCAATGTGCTCGATAACGCCATCCTTTTCCTTATACAACATACCCGGCTCCAAAACGTCGCCGTTTGCCGTGGTAAAATAGATCTGCGTCGCCTCGGTCTCGATATAGAAAGACTCAAGCGCTTTGCCGAGAATGGCGATCAAGAGGATCGAGAGGATACATTCAAGGATGACGACCAAAATCATTACTTTCTTACTCATAACGCGTCACCCCTGTATGTCATTGAAGTAAACCTTCAAGTAGCTACTGTACAGATAAAGTCTGATCAGCAAGAAAGCGTATCCTATCGCATAAATGCGCACCCAGCCCGAGATATAGTTGTCAATGAGCAACAAAAGCGTCACCGCGCCGAAGACCGTGGAGATCAAGAAGCCGAAAAGCAACGCTTTGGCAATGTTGGGGTTGTCCGTCACAGCTTCGCCCTTGACGGCATAGTCGTTGATCTTGGGGTTCAAAAGGTCAATTTGGAAGCTCCACAAAATGTTGCCCAAACTGATCGGCAAAATGATGCCCGCCATCAAAGCGATATCCTTGCCCGGCAAGGTGGTTGTGAAAGTAATGACCAAGCACATCGTTGCCACCGCAAGGATGTCCACGACCATCGTTAAGGCAAGCTTTGCCCAAGTGGCAAGTTTGGTGTCGCTGGGCGCCGCTTTCAACACGGCAAATTCGCTGCCCTCCTGCGAGATGGCGGAAGCGCAGTTTGCGTTGTACGTGCTGAGCAGCGATAAGGTGATCATCACGTTGAACGCGATGGTCATATAATCACCGAAAAGGTTTGTCTTGACTGCCGCGACGATAAAGTTCATCACGTAAGAAATGATCGGGAAGATCAAGATGATGCTAAGCGCCGAAGTGATGCTGCTTGAAGAACGGAACATCAGCTTGACCTCCTTACTGAAGAAGGTCATAAACAGGCTTCTGAAGTGCGTCTTGCCCACCCTGTGGTGGCCGCCCGTGCTGTGCTCTGCGCTGGAGGACGCCGCCTTAAAGTAGAAGGGCATCGCCACAAAGAAGCACAACAGCAGCGCCGCAACGAAGACAACGACGACGATGGGCAAGTACAGGTAAATCATCCTGCCGAACATCGCGTTCCCGATGCAATTGTAAAACAGCGAGAACTTGTTGATCTTTATAAGGATCGCGCGGAAAGCCTTCATAAACGTATTGTAGACGGCGATCAAGCGGACGGGGGTCGGCAAGAAAGAAAGCGCGTATGTCACAAGGGCGAACACGCCGCCAAGCAGCAGCACGACAAGCACGCCAAATAGCACGGGATGATTGCCCAAGAACTTTTTTACAAAGACGGCGGGGATAGAGATGATGGCGCTAAACAGCACCGGGAACAGCACGATAAAGATCCAAAG
The DNA here is from genome assembly GCA_002371075.1 of Christensenella sp. UBA3770. Lineage (GTDB taxonomy): Bacteria > Bacillota > Clostridia > Christensenellales > CAG-1252 > CAG-1252. Next base: position 10,724 of record DFFS01000093.1, on the reverse strand, counting down.
AGGGATCAGTTGCACCCAATATGCCGCACCCGCGCCGGAAACCAATCCGTAAGAGAACAGGAAAGGCAAAATGAAGAAGCAGCTCTTCCGGATCTCTTCGAGAGCAAAGACGATGATCTTGCTGATAAAGATCTCGTTGTAGTTGCACGGGAAAGCAAGCAACATCGTGTTTTCCTTGGCGTTGTACAAAACGTCCATCATACTGCCGACGCAAGTGATGATGCTGATGATCTGCGTCAGGAAAATGACCGTCGTGAAAAGCTCTTTGTCAAACGTAAAAGCAAAGCGTGATTCCACAAGACTGAAGATCAAAAAGAGAACGGCTGTCACGGCAACAGCGGCAAGCACCTTCAAGAACACCTTAAATACGGCTGCCTTGCCCTGCCCTTTCTGTACCCCGCGGAATTTCTCACCCGCCTGCAGGAGCACCAGGTATTTGAGCCTATGCCATAGGCTGTTTTTTGCTGTTAACTCGTTAGTCATTCTTGTCCTCTGCTTTGTCGGCGGCAACTTCGGCAAGCGGCTCTTCCACCGGTGCGGTGACCGCCTCGGGCGGCTCCACCCCTGCGGCGTTTGCCGTTGCATACATCAAGTAAAGTTCCTCCAAAGATTGCCCTTCTTTGACAAGCTCGTCGGGCGTGCACACACGGCGCAGTTTGCCGCCGCTGATGATGGCAACGCGGTCGCAGATCTTCTCCACGACCTCAATGACGTGGCTGGAGAAGAACACGATGTTGCCCGCGTCGGCGTGGGCGCGCATGCATTCCTTAATTTGGTGCGAGCTGGTGGGATCCAAGCCGGTGAGCGGCTCGTCCAAGATCCAAACCTTGGGGTTGTGGATCAAGGCGGAGATCACCATGATCTTTTGTTTCATACCGTGCGAATAGCTCTTGATCTCGTTGTCCATCGCGGCGGTCAAGCCAAACAGATCCGCATAGTAAGCGATGCGCTCCTGCTTGTCCTTTTCGCTGACCATATACAGGTCGGCAACGTAGCTGACGTACTCCCTGCCCGTAAGTTTCTCATAGACGGCGTGGTTGTCCGAAACGTAACCGATGTTCAGCTTTGCTTCAAGGGGCTGACGCGCAATGTCGTAGCCCTGGATCTCTATCGTGCCCTCGGTGATGGTTTGGATGCCCACCAAACTCTTGATGGTGGTGGACTTACCGGCACCGTTGTGCCCGATAAAGCCGAAAACCTCTCCTTCGTGGATCTCAAGATTCAGGTCGGACACCGCGTTTTTGGTGCTGCCCGAATAGGTCTTTGAGAAATGGCTGATCTTGATCATATGTTCTCCTTCCGGGTGCAGCGGCTCGGTGAGCGGCCTCCCGTTCATTTCCTTAAGTAAAGCGAGTTCGTCCACCTTGATCATCTTTTTGCGGCGGGCAAGCTCCCTGTGCGAATCCTCCACTTTGTACAAAATACCATATACGCCCCACAGCGCAAACATCAGCGCGATCGAGAACAGATAGATCAGCAAGTCGTAAATGTAGAAGAAGACGATTTTGCTGTTTCCGATGTGAAGGCGAAGAATGTAATTGTACTTTAAGTTAAACGCCCACTTGAAGATGCTCTTCTCAAGGAAGAAATCACTATACAAGAAGAAATAGTCGATCTCTGCCCCGGTGGGGTTCAAAGACGGCGAGTTGTTGAGCCAACCGTCCAAGACGGCAGCGACAAGTACGTAGAACGTGAAGAAGAGGATCGCCTTGCCCATCAACTTCAGGTTGGGACGTTCAAACACGCCGAGCGACACGCCCATAAAGGGCAAGATCACGGCGTAAACGTGGTTGTAGAAGTACGAGACGTTCCCCATCCTCGTAAACGCGCCGCTGACGTCGGGAAGCAACGTTGCCATCAAGGCGCCCATGATGTTGACGAAGTAGGTGAAGTAGAAAATACCCTTGAGCTTAAACACGTATGCAAACACCATCAGCGCGATCGCCGTGTTGCAAAGGTGCAACGGCAGCGTGCTGACAATGGTTTTGCCCGGGTACAAATACTGCGAGAAATACGCGAAGAAGCCGCTGAGCGCAAGCATGATCAGCAAGTAGCGCCTCTCTTCCATCGTCTTCTTTTGGAAAAGGATCTGCATCAAAAGCGGGAAGCCGAAGGTAAAGTACAGGATCAACCTGTGCGAAACGGTAAAGCCTTCCGGCTCCGACCCGCGAAGCCCAAACAGCAGCTGCGGCACGTACATCGGCATAAACGCAAAGACAAACAAGATAAAGTACAGCGCCAGCTTGCCAAGGCGTTTTCCCATCCCCTTAAAGTCGCGCGTCATGACCGTGCGGATCAACTTTTCAAACGAAATGGCGCCGGAAAGCGCGATCACGCAGGCATACACCACGGCGCGCCAATGATACAGCGAGACGGTTTTGCCGGGCGCGTACAAAATGGTCGTCATGATCTGAGGGAAGAAGACGCAATTCAAAATGACCACGATGGGCGCGATGAACGCGGCAAAGTCCTCCGAATCCTTCTTTTCAAAGAAAGGAAGCATCACAAGGTTGGCGACCATAAAGTTGGTCATCCACTTCAACAGCGCAAGCAGCGTTGTCACCGTGGGTGAGAAAGGCATCCTTGCCGCGGCGTACCAGGGCATTTCCTCCGCAACCGCAGTCAGCCCGATCTGATCCGCAATGGCTTCACGCATGAAGAGTTGCGGCATGTAGAGCAAGAACAAAGCTACGGACAGCGCCTTGTAAAACACTCCCTGCACGGAATACACTTTCCCTTTGATATTCAGTTGTTTTTTATCGAGAAGTTTCCCGATGACGCGAAACGCAATGGCAAACAGCAGCGTTCCGCAAAACAGAATGGCTTCGTTCATACTCCAATTTCATTGCGACAAAAGCCGCAACCGTCATTCGTATATGCTTGTCGGAACTTGTGAAAAAACGCTATCTGCCCGTCATCAGGACAAAATACGGCAATATCTGAGATAGGAGACGGAAACCTCTTTGTGGGCGGGATCAACAACGCCAAAAGAAACGTCCGTGTTGCCCGCCCCGCTCTTTACGCGGTCGGAAGCACGAAGAGGATCGATGTCACCGGAAAGGGTGATCGCCACGGTGGAACCAAACAGGATCGCCGTGAAGAAATCGAACACAAAAGGCAAGTTTCCGAAACCGGCGAACGCATCAAGCGTAAATTCGACGGTAAGGAAAGGATTGCGAATATAAGCAAAGAAGTTTGCAAGAATGGGACTCTGCGAGCGGAAAGAGAACAGCGTCATCAGCGCCATCGGCAAAAACCCGATCGCAAAAAATACGCCTTTTAAGTCAGAAAAATTCTGCTTTTGGTTCTTAGATGACTTGCGCTTGCAGATCGAAACGATCACTGCAACCAAGCACAAGAGCGCTAAAGCGCCGGTCAGAAATGCGGTTGAACTCATCTTCCTGTCCCTTTATACGTAAACCATTGTAACAAGAACGACACAGATTGTCAAGAGATTTGACCCAATCGAAGGTTTTGTCAGTTTTTGGGAAAAATCGCGCAGGTGCGTAGATTCCCCAAAGACAGCGTAGAGTGGTGTAGAGGCAAGCGCTCTTTGAATAAAAAGGGCAGGCGCGTACTTTCTGTACGTAACTGCCCTTTTATGAAATAATTAGCGCAGCATATGCGCCGCTATACGCTGTCTTTTACAGGGCGCGAATCGCTTCTACCGGCGACTTCCTCGCCGCAAAGTACACCGGGAAGAAGGTTGCGATGATCGAAACGAACAGCGATATGCCAAACACCAACCCGATGTTGATGGGACCGAAGTGCAAAAGTTTCATGGACACCGCCTCCACCATCGTCTTGTTGAGCTCCAAGCAGACGAAGAAGGAGATGACGGAAGCCAGCACAAAGCAGATGAACGCAATGATAAACGACTCGGCGTAGAAGATCTTAAAGACGTCCGAGCCCCTTGCGCCCACTGCGCGCAGGATGCCGATGTCCTTCTTTTTGGCGGAGATGGACACCGAGATGAAGTTCAAAAGGAAGAACGCGGCAAGTACGCCCACGCCGAGACCCACGTAAAGGAAGATCTTTTCAAGCTCTTTTATAAGCTCAAGGAACATTTGCAATTCCTCATACACGGTGCTCTTTACGCCGATAGAGGTATCCTTTTCCGTGGAGAAGATGGCGGAGATCTGCGACATGGAATTGTCGGTAAGAGAAACGAGATAATTGTATTTTGCGTCCGCCGGAGCGACGTAACTGCTGACGATCTCGTTTACCTGATAGCCGTAGTCCATGGGCACGTGCGTCGCATGCGCAGAGATCTGCGACGACGTGATAAAGTACTCCGCGCCCCAATCCGCGCCGACGATCGAGTAATAGCCGAGGATCTTAAAGCTGCCGTCCGCGCCAAACTTGTCCTTATAGTAAACGTTCTGATCAACAGTTACAGCAAGCGTGTCCTCAAGGAAGGCAAAGGGCGTTTCCGCACCGAGCGCCGCCATGCCTTTTTGCGCCATAAAGGTGGCGAGCGTGTTCTTTACGGAGGCAAAAGCCTCTGCGCTCATACTGCCGTCACGAAGGGTGTAGAAAACGTCGTCCTCGTTGCTTTCAAAGGGGATCGACCCCGCGTAGCCGAATTCATAACGCAACATGTCGAGCAAAGCGGCATAGCGCTGTTGCTCCGCAAGATCTGCGTCCACGGCGGCTTTGAGGGTCGTCCACATTGCGTCGGTCGGCACGTCGCCGTCCGTATTGTTGTAGACGCAATAGTTTTGAATGGTTTGGTATGCGTCATAGAACGCCCCGCTCGTATATGCCGGGTCCCCGCTGTTTACAAGGACCTGCGCGCATTTGTAAAGATAAACGTTGGTTAGGATCTGCGCTTGCCAACGCTTGACAAAATCGACCCTAACATCGTATCCGTTGTCCTTGCCGCTATACTCTCTGTTTTTGTAATCAGTGCTGTCGTATTCGGTCTTTGCTGCGTTGACATAGTTAACGCGGGAGGCAACCCTCCAATAAAAATCACTCAAAGCGTTGTTTTTGGCTGCGTTGATCATGTCGGTGTAGCGTTGTTTGGAGATATACACTCCGTTCGCATTTGCGTTAAAGGAGGTCGGCTCACCGGACAAATTATAGAAAACGAAACTGTTTTTTCCGTAGACCGACAATGTTTTTTCGGTGTAGAAGCTATACTGGCTTTCGGAATAATCGCCCACCTCCCAGGTGATCTCGTTGTTGGAGAAATAGATGCCCTTGTAATACTCCGACTGAACGTTTACGGAATAACTGTTGTTCTTGGTGATATTCTCCTTATACGCGTCGTAAAACGCCGGTGCGACAAACACGATACGGTGGAAACTGTTGATCAGGTAATCGGCAAAGTCCTTGCTCAAAAGGGTTTTCTCTTTTTCATTTAAACGCGCGCCGCCCTGCGACGTTTTGAGGGCATCGTACTTGCCGTCGATCGAACCGACGTTGTAAATGCCGGTTACCGTAAAGGCGTTATCGCTCAAGGCGTTGTTGGAGAATTTGACCTTTTTGCCGATCAGGTCTTCCGTCTTTTTGATCTTTCCGTCGGTTGCGCTCACAAAAGACTCCGCAATATACAAAGGGAGCGCCACGCTTTTTGCGTCGGTGGGATACGCCCCGCTTACCAGAGAAAAGCCCTGATCCCGCATATACTCTTCGCCGCAATCGGAAAAGCCGATCGTCCCCGCCAAATAATAATCCGCGTCGGCAGGATCGGGCAGGATATAGGTGCTTCCGTCCACGAGACGCATCTCGTAACTGTCGACGCCATTGGAATAGGAATCGTCCCTAAACGTAAACACGCCGGCAAAGGAAAGTCCGCTTTTGGATCGCTTTTCCGTTTCGGACGCGCCGAAACGCGTGACGATTTTGTTGTCGTAGTCGTAATCAAATTCCTTGTTTCCGCTCTCGTCCACGTGATAGGAATTGACTTTCATCAAGTAGGTTTTCTCAATGAGCGCGGCGGGATAATTTGTCGTTTTCATCGCCTCGGACACGGAGTAATTGGGGTCGTAGAGCATAAAGGTGGACGCCACGCCGAACAGCACGAACGCCGCCACGGCAAGGAGGATCGTAAAGATCAGGCGGAACGGCTTGCTCTTAAGTCCGCTGGCGCCCATTTTGATGGCGTGCCCGAGGGGCAGACGCGATTTGATGAATTTTGTCTTTTTGCCGTCGTATTCCTGCGCTTCGACGGGGCCGGTCTCTCGGAAAGACTCTTTGCTTCCGTTATCGTTAATCTTGCACGCGCGCTTAACGCCGGGAAGGTCGTTTTTGTCCGACGTGATGATGACCTCGCCCTTTTGCGTGCGAAGCATTTCGCCGATCTTTCTGACTTCGGCATCCGTCAGGGCGCCGCCGTCCTTGATGGCAATGGTATTTTCCGAGATCAACGCCACGTTTTCGTTTTGCATGGGATCCTGCGCCGCGCCGGTCAACGTGGACGGCGTGTTGTACACCTTGCTGACGTCGGAAATGATCTTGCCGTCCTTTAATTCGATGATACGGTCGCCGTAAAACTCGGCAAACTCCCTGTCGTGCGAAACCACGATCACAAGTTTCTTTTCGGAAAGCTTTTTGAGGGTGTCCAAAACCTGCTTGCCGGTGGTGGAGTCCAAAGCGCCCGTCGGCTCATCCGCCATGATGATCTCGGGCTGTTTGATCAAAGCGCGGGCGATCGCCACCCTTTGCTTTTGTCCGCCGGAAAGGGTGTTTGGCTTGCGCTTGGCATACCCGGCAAGATCCACCTGTTCCAACAGATCCGCAACGGCTTTTTTATCGTTGGGCTTGCTTTGCAACTGCAGCGCAAGGGCGATGTTTTGTTCTATCGTAAACTCGTTTAGAATGTTGTACTCCTGAAAGACAAATCCGATGAACGTGTTGCGGTAGCTGTCAAAGTCCGAAGCGGAAAAATCCTTGCTGCTCTTCCCTTTGACGATGACCTCGCCCCCATCCGGCTTGTCCAAACCGCCGGCTACGTTCAAGAGGGTGGATTTACCGGAACCGCTCTTACCCAGCAAAAACACCATTCCCGTTTCCGGAAAGACGACGGAAACGTCGTCCAACGCTTTTACGCTGACCCCGCCCTTGCCGGAATACACTTTTGTCAAATGTTTTACTTCAAGCATAACTGCCTCCTTGTTTTAAATGATTGGGCTTTAAATCACTTCTTTTATTATACTTCATTTGAAGCAAACTATCCTAACCCTTTTTCTAAAGAAAAAGGCGGAGAGCACCCGCCTTTCGCCTTTACTTTTTGTTTTTGCTGTCCCGCTCAGCCTGTTCGATCCTCTTTTTGCTTGCGAGATAGTCTTCTATCGCCTTTCTTTTGATTTCTTCTTCCTTTTCCTTTAACGCTTGCTCCTTGATCTCCTCCGCCGTCTTTTCCTCGGGGAGCTTGCCGTCCTTATCCATGCGGCAGGCGCGGCGGAAGTTTACGATCTGCACGACGAGCAAAATCAAGAGAGGAATGAAGACGATAAACAGAAAACCGTATTTGCTTGTAAAAACCGTGTACACCGTGGTCAAAACTGCGGAGGTTTTGAAGTACTTTCCGATCACGTCGTCGTACGTGATGGGGGTATCCGCTATGCCGTGGTTTGCATCGCCGCAAGTGGTGATCATGCCCCCCTGCACGCCGTCGCTGATGATCCTGTGCGTGACGATCTTGCCTTGGAGAGAGCCGCCTTTCCCGCGGAAGGTGATGATGTCCCCTTTTTGAAGTTCATCGGGGCTTGACACCTGTTTGATCAAGATGACCTCTCCGACCTTGATCGTGGGCTCCATGGAACCGGAAACGACAAAGTACGTTGCATATCCCAACAGGAAGGGTTTGTTGGAGCTTTTGACCTGCACGACCACGACGACGCAAAAAACAAGCACGACAATAAGGATCGTGGTCAAAATCCACCCCAAAACCTTCTTCCACTTTTTCGGTTTCTTGGGAGCGGGCGCCCCTTGCGAGTCGCTTAACGTCCCTTGCTCGTTTCGTTTTTTTTCATCCATATCGCACACCAATGGAAGAGGCGGTATCAACCGCCCCTTTCTTTGCTATTTTTTCTTCTTTTTATCACCGATCACATCGTGCACGTTCTCGGGAGTGACCGAGATCGGCGTATAAGAACGAGGGATAAAGGTGCGAGGACGCGCCGCTCCTCCGTTTGTTCCGCCCGACGAAGTGATCGTTGCGTCGGGAGTCTTGGGTTTGGTCTGTTCCGGGGCTTGCGGAGCAAGGATCTCCTGCGCCGTCGGCGTATAAGGATTGGTCGACTTCTTGGGAGACGTCGGCGCAAAGCTTGATGCGGCTGCCTTCTTGTTCTCCTCCTCGAGCTTCTTCAAGCGCTCTTTGCGCTCTCTCTTTTCCTGCTCGCGGCGAGCCTTTTCCTCTGCCTTTCTTTGCTTTTCTTCCTGTCTTCTCTTCTTCCAGTTTGCCCATCTCTCCTTGAAAGTGGTAGGCTTGTTCTCGCGATCTTCCGGCTCGGCAAACGTGGGCACGGGGGCCTCTGTCTTGGCAGAGGGCTCCGCTTGCAAACTGTCGATAAAGCTCCAGTCGTCCTCCGCGCTGACTTCGCCTTTTTCTTCTTCTCCGGCGGTGGGCTCTTCGGCGACGGGTTCTGCCTCTTCTTTTTCTTGTTCGGGCTCGGGCTCTGCTTCCGGCACGAATTCAAAGGTAACTTCTTCCGCATCCTGACCAAGCTCGGTATAGCCGTAATCGCCTACTTCCGGCGTGGGCGGGACGGCGGTTTCCTTTTCCTTTTCAAGCTCCTCCTGCGTAAGCTGATCGTTTAAGATATCGTTGATCTGCTCTTTCCCGTAGGTCAAAACGTTGATATCTTCCGCCTGCATCGCCTCGGTACGTTCTTGCTCCGTCGCTACCACGTTGTCGAAATTGATGAGCTGAGCAAGTTCCTCCATATCGATGATCGCTTGCTTTTGCTGCGCTTCCATATCGGAATAGTGGGTGGCGATAAGCTCCTGCATCGTGTTTTCCTGCTCGCGACGCATTTCTTCGATCTTGCGGATCTCTTTTTTGCGGAGGAGCAACAACGCTTCGCCCTCGATCGGTGCGATATAGGTCATTGCCTTCTCTCTCTCAAGCTGCTCTGCAAGGAGCATGCGCTCCGTCTCCATTCTTTCCACTTCGGAACGTTGAATGGCGGCAAGACGCTCTTTTTCCGCAGCGAGGCGCTTTTCCATTTCCGCCTCTTCCTGACACAACCTCAAACGCATCAAGCGCTCTTCCGCACGCACGATTCTGTCGTGCATCTCGCGCTTTTCGCGACGAATACGCTCTTGTTCTTCTTTCTGTGCCTGCTTGGCGGCCTTTTCCGCTTCCTTTTGGGCACGGATACGCTCTTTTTCTTCCTGCTTACGACGGATCTCCGCCTCTTTTGCGTCTTTCTTTGCCTGTCTGAGCGCTTCCAGCTTCAGCTCCTGCTCTTCCTTAAGCTGCTGCTTGAGAAGAGCTTTTTGCCTTGCGCTGTCTTCCTTTGCCGTGTTGATCTTGTATTGACGGATCACGCGGTCAAGGGCGGCGTTCATCTTTCGGAGATCTTCCTGCGGGACCTCGGCGCGATCACCGGGAACGGTGGTGTACAACCTGCGGATCTCATGCAGATCCATGTGCAGTTGCGGGAAATCGTCCGGAACAAAGTCGTCAATGTTTTGCGTCAAATATTCGTTCTCAAGATTCTTTTGTTTCTCAAGCTCTTTTTCTTCGATTAAACCGCCTTCCGCACGCGCCGCCATGGATTCCACGACGAGGGTGTTGAGGTAGATAAGATCGCGATACTTTTCCGCAACGGAAGGCGCAAGATCCCTCGTTTCCGTCACGGTCTCCACTTCGAAACCGACCTTGTTGTACGACTCGATAAACTGCCAAAGCACAAGTGCTTTTTTGAAGTTCGGGTCCTTCAAGATGACGTTCGTACGGGTGATAGGCGGGCGAACCAGCGCGCAGCTGACCATTTCCTTTGCGAAGGGGCTCGCAAGGAAGCTGCTGACGATGCTGTTGATACGCTCCACGCGTTCCATAAGGGAGTGATTGTCCTCGGTGCCGATCAAGCTCTCGACGGGCATATTCGCCGTCGTTGACATCGTGTAGGTAATATTGCTGCTCTTTTCCAAGCCGAAATCACTGGTAACGTTGACCACGATCTGGTCGCTGGTGGCGCTCGATTGCTTGATCAGGTTGTATCTTCTGCCGATAAAGTCCTTGGTCTTTAAGAGCAACGTGTAAATAAAGCGGTTTTCGTAAATCTCGTAACTTTCTTCCTTGGACGTATTGAGGATCTTGCTCGGAATGACCATGCCGTCCTTGGTAACGGAAGAAATGAAGTTCGTGTGCTGCGCAAGGTGCTTGACGGATTCAACGGAAATGGAACGCGCAAGAGAGATGTCGACGATATCTTCTTCGACAACGATGAACTTACGCGGGTTACGAACGATGTTATCCAACGCGACGATACAATCCTCAAGCATATCGATCCAACTTTCGTCGAAGATCTGCTTTTGGAAGCGTTGCGACACCTGGAAGTTGTTCTTTCCCTGCGCGATCCTATCGGAGAACTCATTGTAAAAGTCCTCCTGCTTGAGGAGTGTACTCAAATAATATAAATATTCGTCGTACCTTTTCTTGTCAGCCATTCCCTAACGATCCCTAACTCTTAGAAGAGTTTCTTCAATCTCTCAAGATATTCCTTACACTCGGTCATGTTCTCCTCGCCGAAGTGATCGGAGAGGTA
>DFFS01000067.1 GCA_002371075.1 Christensenella sp. UBA3770 | reverse complement strand
GAAAGGCGCATAGCGGCAAAAAAGGGATCATAAACATTGACGTGCTGTCGGCAAACTTCAGCGACGGGGACACCGTGGATATCGAGGCTTTGTGGGAAAAGAAACTCGTTCCCGCGAATGTCGGACGGGTGAAACTGCTTGCGAGAGGTGCGCTCGATAAAGCGTTAAACGTCGATTTACAAGATTATTCCTTGCAGGCGGTTAAGATGATTGTCCTTGTCGGCGGTACCGTCCACAGAGCAAAATAACCCACCATTATATCAAATTGAGGTGCCCGTTCACGGCACCCCTTTTTGTTGCATGTGATCTGACATTTCATTTTTTTTGAGCCGTTTTCAGCCGCTTTTTCAAGGGAAGTCTGAGTCGCCGCTTTCGAGCTGTTCGAACCGATTTCTTCGGAAAAATCCGTAAAAAAAATAAGGACTTCGCAGGAAGTCCTTATTTTGGCGCGCCATAGGGGGTTCGAACCTCTAGCCTTCGGTTCCGTAGACCGACGCTCTATCCAGTTGGGCTAATGGCGCATAATAGATTAAGTTGTTTGTGTTCTAACGATCGGAACCGAAGGCCAGAACAATTTGGGGTCCCCGAAAACCCAATCGGTTTTTGGGGTAGCGACAAGGCTCGGCGATAATTGCGGTGAGCGGTGTTGCCGTGAGGCGCACAGGAGCCAATGACTTGGAGCAAGTTCCGTAGACCGACGCTCTATCCAGCCAATGCTAATGGCGCATAATAGATTAAGTTGTTTGCGTTCTAACGATCGGAACCGAAGGTCAGAACAATTTGGGGTAGCTTAACGTTGATTATTATATCGTCGCGGTAGGGGTTTGTCAACTGAAATGCAGGATTTCTCGTTGATTTTTCCTGCCCGGCGGATCAGTCCTCTTTCAGGCGTTCGATCAGATCAAAAATGCGCTGCAAATCGTCCGAAGAGTAGTAGTCGATCACGATCTTGCCCTTCTTGTCGCTGCCCATTGCCTTGACCTTGGTGCCAAACACGCGTTGCATATCCGCAAGCAGGGCTTTAAACTCGGGGGAAAGGGTTTTGACGCGTGCAGCAGGGACCTTTCTTTCACGCTGGAGGTCAAGGATACGCTGTTCCAAGTCACGCACGGAAAGCTTCTTTTCCAAAACCTCTTTGGCAAGGGCGATCTGCACTTCCGCCGGTTTGACGGAGACAAGCACTTTGGCGTGTCCGGTGGAGAGGGTAAGCTCGCGCACCATCGCCTGCACCTCCACGGGGAGGGTCAAAAGGCGGAGGGCGTTTGCCACGGCGGGGCGGCTTTTGCCGATCGCGTGAGCAAGGGCTTCCTGCGTCAGGTTGTTTTCCGTCAAAAGGTTGTAAAGAGCCTCGGCTTCTTCCATCGGGTTGAGGTCCTCACGCTGGAGGTTTTCCACAAGAGCGATCTCGCGTACTTCCTGCTCGGTCAGATCGCGAATGATCGCCGGCACGGTGGCAAGCCCTGCGATCTTGGCGGCGCGGAAGCGTCTTTCGCCCGCGACGATGCGGTACTCCTCCCCAAACTTGGTCAAAACGATCGGTTGCAAAATGCCGTGCGTTTTGATGGAATCGGCAAGTTCGTTTAACGCATCCTGGTTAAAGATCTTTCTGGGCTGATGGGGATTTGCATGGATCAGATCGACGGCAACTTCGTTGACGCCTTGATTGAGCTTTCCTTTCTCGTCATAGCTGGCGATCTCGGGATTGACGATCTCACGCATATCCGAGACCAATGCGGCGAATCCTCTTCCTAATCTGTTGTTTGCCATAATTACTTCCTCTTGCTTTCTCTTGCCAAAAGCTCTTCCGTGGCGCGTTGATAAGCCGCGGCGCCGGTGGAACGTTTGTCGTACAAAATGATGGGCTTGCCAAAGCTCGGCGCCTCCGCAAGACGCACGCTTTGCGGGATGCGGGTGTCCAAAAGACGCCTGCCAAAGTATTTTTCGATCTCTTCCGCCACCTGACGATGCAGTTTGTACCTGCCGCTGTACATCGTAAGCAGCACGTGGTACACAGTCAGTTTGGGGTTGAGAAACTTGCTGATGATGTTAAAGCTGTCCAACAGCTGAGCCAACCCTTCCATCGCGTAAAACTCGCATTGCACGGGGATCAAAACCGACGTTGCCGCAACCATGCTGTTGATCGTGATCAGCGACATAGAGGGCGGGCAGTCCAAAAGGATAAAGTCGTATACGCCCATCAGCGGCTCGATCGCTTTGACCAAAACCTTTTCGCGGTTGGGGTAGTCGTTCATTTCCATTTCGATCGCCGAAAGGTCGATAGAGGAGGGGATCAGGTCCAAGCCAGCCACATCGGTGTGCACGATGAGCTCCGCATTGGTGACGTCGGTGCCGCCGGACAATACGGTGTAAATGTTCAAAACGGGGCGCACGTCCTTTTTGCCCATCTCGTTGATAAACTCCACGTGCTTGCGCACGCCGAGACCGGTGGTCGCGTTGCCCTGCGGGTCCATATCGATGATCAAAACCTTCTTGCCCATCTTTGCCATGCATGCGCCGATGTTGATGCAAGAGGTCGTCTTTCCGACGCCGCCTTTTTGATTGATGATCGCCAAAACTTTGGTTTTCATAAGTGATTCTTCCTTTTATCCTTGCGCTTTGTTTGGGTGCGCTGCCGCCTTTCTTGCATTTAATGCAAAACGGCGATACCTCTCTATGATATCATAAAGTAAAACTCGTTTTCAATAGAAATGACGACATTTTGCAAAAACAGCGTTAATTCCATGTGACAATCGAAAAAGCTATTGGTTGCAAGAAACCGACGCCGTCTTATTTTTGCAGCGCGATGGCTTTGATCCTTAGGTAGTTTTCCGCGCAGATCTCGGTGTCTTTGAGAGCGCGGTGCGCTCCGAGGGTGTCCAGCCCAAAGTATTCGGCAACCGTCACTTGTTTGTGGTTGATGAGGTTGGGCAGGTACTTGCGCGAAAGCTTCAGTACGTCCACAAAGTCGTTTTGCAGGGCGTAACCCAAATAAGAAAGCATTTCGTCGTATAAAAAGTTTACGTCGAAGTTGACGTTGTGCCCGATGATCACGTCACTGCCCAAAAAGTCCTTAAAGTCCCTTAAAACGCCCTTGCGGAGGGGTGCGTCCGCCACCATATCGTCCGTGATGCCGGTCAGCTCCGAGATAAAGTAGGGAATGTGTGCGGAGGGCTTGATCAAAGAGGAAAACGCCGCCTCAAACTTGTCGTTTCTGAAGCGCAGGGCGGAAACTTCCAAGATCTCCGCCGTGTCGGCGGACATACCGGTGCTTTCGATGTCCACGACGGTAAAGTCGCCGGGGAAGCTGTCCAGTCCTTTTCCTTTGAATTCTCGTATCGGTTTCTTTTGCATGAGGGTATTTTACCACAGAGGGCGGCGCAAAGGCAAACTATAAGAGATCAAAAAAAAAGAGGCGCCCATCGGCACCTCTTTTACGGATCAGGTTGCTATTATTCCCACTCGATCGTTCCGGTCGGCTTCGGGGTCAGGTCAAACGCAACGCGGTTGACGCCCTTGACTTCGTGCGTGATGCGGTCGGTGATGTGGGCAAGAAGCGCAAACGGGATCTCCGCCACGGTGGCGGTCATGGCGTCACGCGTGTTGATGGCGCGAAGCACCACAAGATAGCCCTCCGTCCTTTCACCCTTTTCGTTGACGCCGACGCTCTTAAAGTCGGGCACGATCGTAAAGTATTGCCACACTTTGCCGGCAAGACCGTTGTTTGCAAATTCCTCACGGAGAATGGCGTCTGCTTCGCGCACGACGTTCAGCCTCTCACGCGTGATGGCGCCCACGCACCTTACGCCCAGACCGGGACCGGGGAAGGGCTGACGATAAACCATGTTGTCGGGAAGACCAAGCGCCTTGCCTACGACGCGCACTTCGTCCTTAAAGAGCAGTTTGACCGGCTCGACAAGCTCAAACTTAAGATCCTCGGGAAGACCGCCCACGTTGTGGTGCGCCTTGACGCCGTCCTTGCTCTCCAAAATGTCGGGATAAATGGTGCCCTGCGCGAGGAAAGAGATGTCGGTAAGCTTCCTTGCTTCCTCCTCAAACACGCGGATGAACTCCGCGCCGATGATCTTTCTCTTGGTTTCGGGCTCTTTGACGCCGGCAAGCTTGTCGAGGAAGCGGTCCACCGCATCCACGTAGATCAGGTTGGCGTTCATTTGATCGCGGAAGACCTTGATGACCTGCTCGGGTTCGCCCTTTCTCAAAAGGCCGTGATTGACGTGCACGCAAACGAGGTTTTTGCCGATAGCTTTGATAAGAAGCGCGGCAACGACGGAGCTATCCACGCCGCCGGACAAAGCAAGCAGGACTTTTTTGTCGCCGACTTGCGCCTTTATCGCGGCAACTTGCTCCGCAATAAACTTCTCCGCCAAAGCGGGAGTGGTGATTCTTTCCATAGTACCGGGACGAACGTTGGGATCCATATGTATACCTCCAAAAGTGATATTGCCATTATATCACCAGCAAAAAGGGCGGTCAAGGCTTGCGGTTGATTTTTATAAATCAATCATCGTTTTTTTTGCGGAGGAGCCCCTTCCCGCAAGTTTGCCGATGCGGACAATTGATTTACCCTTGTGAATGTTGTATAATAACCCTATGAACGAAACCATCCGTTTGAAACTCAAAGAACTGCCGACGGACAGCGGCGTATATCTGATGAAGGACGCGTCGGGCGCCATCATTTACGTAGGCAAGGCAAAGAATCTTAAGAACCGCGTGCGGTCTTATTTTAACGCTTCCCCAAAGGCGGAAAAGGTTTTGATGATGGTTTCCAAAGTCTTTGACTTTGAGTATTTGATCACGCGCACCGAAGAGGAAGCGCTTGTGCTTGAAAACAACCTGATCAAACGGCACAAACCCTTTTACAACATCCTTTTGAAAGACGACAAGCTGTATCCATTTTTGCGCATTGACGTCACAAAGGACTTTCCCAAAGTGGAGGTCATTCGTCGCTTGAAATCCGATCGCGCAAAGTATTTCGGACCGTATATGGTGGGGATTTCCGCCGCGGAGATGCTCCGGCTTATCCATTCCGCCTTCCCCGTGCGGGAGTGCTCGCTCAATATGGATCGGATCCCCTCCAATCATCGTCCCTGCTTAAACGCGCATATCGGGCGTTGTTTGGCGCCCTGCAGCGGGAAAGTTACGCGGGAAGAATACCACGCCGTGATCCGCGACGTAATGTCCTTTTTAAAGGGAAATGATCGGACGATCCGGGAAAATTTGGAAAAAAAGATGAACGAGGCGTCGGAGGCGATGCAGTATGAACAGGCGCTCAAATACCGCGACGCCATCGCCACGCTTGACAAGATGATCCGCAGGCAGATCGCCGCGCTTCCCAAGGACTTTAACTTGGACGTTTTCGGTGTGGCATCGGGCGGGGACGGCATGGCTGTCGCCACCGTCATCGTGCGCGGCGGAAAGATGGTCGGCGGCGAGAAGTTTGCCATTCGCGACGCGGGGCTTGACCTTGCGGATACGCTGTCCAGCTTTATCAACCGCTATTACGATGCCGGCGTCGTTGCGGAAGAGGTGGTCAGCGCGGTGGATCTTCCCGACGC
This sequence comes from Christensenella sp. UBA3770, assembly GCA_002371075.1. GTDB lineage: Bacteria > Bacillota > Clostridia > Christensenellales > CAG-1252 > CAG-1252. The sequence continues at coordinate 641 of DFFS01000067.1, read as the reverse complement.
AGAGGCGCTTTCCCATCTCCTTTCCGAAAAGAAAGGGGAAAAGGTCGCCGTCTCCACCCCCAAGGCTGGCGTGCGTCGTCAGCTGTGTGAGATCGCCATGAAAAACGCGATGGAATTTTTGTCTCGCAGCACGATGGAGCTTTCCCGCAAGGAGCGCTTGACGACGGGCGCGACCCGTCAGCTTGCGGATATTTTGTCCCTTGAAAGTCCCTTGGATCGTATTGAATGCTTTGACATCAGTCATACGAGCGGGGTGGATAAGGTCAGTTCGATGGTCGTGTTCAAAAAAGGGGAAAAGGACGCCAAAATGTACCGCACCTTCCGCATCAAAACGGTGGAGGGCAACAACGACTTCGCGTGTATGAAAGAAACGCTGTCCCGTCGGTTCGAGCGGCTTAAGGAGGGTAAAGACGCCTCCTTTGGCGAGCGCCCCGATCTCCTTGTGATCGACGGCGGCATCGGGCAGGTCAATTACGCGATGCAAGCCATGCGCGAAGCGGGGGAGGATATCCCGATGATCGGTCTTGCTGAAAGGGAGGAGATCATCGTGCTCCCATCGGGGGAGGAGATCTTTTTGCCCAAGTCGAGCTTTGCGCTGCGTCTTTTGATCCGCATTCGCGACGAGGCGCACCGCTTCGCCA
>DFFS01000094.1 GCA_002371075.1 Christensenella sp. UBA3770 | reverse complement strand
AGTGATGAAACACGTTCGATATTACTAACGACGCGACGACCTTCCGCCACAACGGCGGGGAGTGAACTGAACTTGCTGTCGACAAGCACGATGCCGGCAACGCTTCGCGCAACTTCGTTTGCGCTGCCGAAGGAGATGCTGCAATCGCTGCTCTTTAAGGCGTGCACATCGTTGACGCCGTCGCCCACCATACCGACGGTACGACCCTGCTTACGTAAATGGTTGACGATGATACACTTTTGCTCGGGACTGACACGCCCGAAAATACGGTACTGCTCCGTTGCCTTTTTAAGCTCATCCTCCGTGAGGTCGGCGCAGTTGATGTATTTATCGCTGTCTTCAATGCCCGCCTTCCCTGCGATCTGCGCAGCGGTACGAGCGTCGTCACCGGAGATCACCATGATCTTCACGCCGTTGTCCTTAAACCACTTTAACGTGCAAGGAGCGTCGTCGCGGATCTCGTCTTCAATGGCAATAGCCATAAGAGGCGTACACCGAGCGGGATCAGGGAACAAAATGTCCCCTTCCAAGCGAGAAAGCAAAACAACGCGTCTGCCTGTCTTGTAGCTCATCTCGGAAAAATCTCTGACGGCGCCGTCAAAGGTGCTGACAAACTCCGGCGCACCAAGAAGATAGGTTCTGCCATCTTTATAGGTGATACCGCCGTACTTTCTGCCCGAATAGAACGGAAGAGCAAAGGAAACGTCATCATCGCTGCCGTTCTCAAAGCTCTTTTTCAGCGCTCTTGCCGTGGAATTGATGTCACGCGTCCCCGCAAGAAGATCCGCCAAGATCTTGTCGCAATCCTCCTCAGGTGCAAAAACCTGTTTGTTTACGACGCGCATTTCACCCGTCGTGATGGTGCCCGTCTTATCCAAAAGCAAGGTATCCACCAAAGCAAGCATCTCAACGCCGTAAAGGTCTTGCACGAGCGTATTCTTCTGCGACAGCTTCAAAACAGACGCCGCTAACGCACAGCTGGTAAGGAAGAACATTCCGACCGGAAGCATGGCAAGCGCCGACGCCGCCGTATATTTTAACGCATTGTGCATGCCGGAATCCGCCACGTAGAGATTGACGAAGAACGAAGCGATGGCAAGAGGAATTAAAATTATAGATATAATTTTAATGATAAAATTCAAAGCATAGAAGATCTTGCTCTTGGGTTTGCTCAAACGGCGCGCCGCTTTGCCAATGCGATGGATGTTGCTGTCCATTCCCACTCGATCGGCTTGCACGATGGCTTCACCAACGAGAACGTGGCTACCCGAAAGAATGTAGCTCCCAACACCTCTTTTGATGATGTTGGATTCGCCCGTCAAGATGGATTCATCCAAATCGACAGAGCCCTCTCGAATATACCCGTCCACGGGCACTTTGGAGCCGGCGCGGATGATCACAAGTTCATCCAAAACGATGTTGCGCGCGGCGACCTCCACCCGCTTCCCATCGCGTATAACGGTAAAATCGGCATCCACCTTAAAGGAAAGTCGTTTGACTGCGTTCTTTGCCTTGATGCCCTGCACCGTCCCGATCACGATGTTACAGATGATGATCAGCGAAGAGAACGTATCACTGTACTCCCCGATGATAAACAGCATGATAACAAGGATAAACGTGACGATATTGCAAAAGGTAAAGACATTTTCCGCAACGATCTGCAAATACGACTTGGACGTGTTGATAACTTTCCAGTTGGTCTGCCCCTCTTTTTTGCGTTGTTGGACCTGTGAAAAGCCCAAGCCCATCTCCAGGCTCGGCGAATATCTTTTAACCGGTTTTTTCTGAATCTTTGGTAACATACTTACTTAATTTTGACACTTAAATGCCTTTCGATATCAAATTCACTCCAAGGGAATGCCGTGTCGTCGGGGAAAGCCCTAAACACCATCACTTCCTTCTTTGTCGGATGCGTAAAGCGGATCTCGGTGCTCCAAAGAGCAAGATTCTCCGCTTTTACGTACTTTTTACCCGCATACTTCACGTCGCCCACGATCGGACAACCGACGTTTGCCATCTGCACTCTGATTTGATGCGACCTGCCCGTATACAAGCGAACCTCCGCCAAGCAGATTCTATCCTTTTGTTCCAAAAGCGCATAGTCCAAAACAGCCTCTTTTGCGCCCTTTACGCCCATCGGCACGACGGACACGATGTTTTTGACCTCGTCTTTCAACAGATAGTTGTGCAGTCTGCCCCTCTTCTCCCGCGGGAGATCGGCAAGCACGGCAAAGTACTTTTTCTCAAAATCACCGTCCACAATGCTTGCGGAAAGGCGCTCCGCCGCTTTGCTCGTCTTTGCAAAGACCATTACACCGCCCGTCGGACGATCCAACCTGTGCACCAAACCGAGAAAAACGTTGCCCGGCTTTTGATAGGTATCGCGAAGATACTCTTTTAAAAGGGTCAACATATCGGGGTCCTTGGAGGAGTCCTCCTGCGAGGGAACGTTAAAAGGTTTGACCACCACAAGAATGTGGTTGTCTTCGTAAATGATGGGAATATCCTTGTAAGTAATGCTCATAGTTTATCCTTTGAACGTGGCTATGCCGCTGCACCCACAGGGAAGCTCGATGCCCTGCTCGGTGGGAAGCGCCAACTCATATGCATTTACGTTGCAATCGTACTTCTCGCGAAGCACAAGTTTTAAAAGATCGGCGATCACGGTGGGCTGCAAACCCGTCGTGTAGGAATTGATCAGGAAGAAAAGCGGTTTATCCGACAAGACTTCCACCGTTCTTTTCAAAAGAGGATACAGGTTGGTTTCCAGTTTCCAAACTTCCCCGTCCGGACCTCTTCCAAAGGAAGGAGGATCCATGATCACGGCGTCGTATCGATTGCCGCGACGGATCTCCCTGTTGACAAATTTCAAGCAGTCGTCAACAATGTAGCGAATGGGCGCGCCGGAAAGAGCGGACGATGCGGCGTTTTGTTTTGCGCGTTCCACCATCGCGGGCGCAGCGTCAACGTGTGTGACGGAAGCGCCTGCCGAAGCGGCTGCGATCGTTGCGCCGCCTGTGTAAGCAAACAAATTCAAAACCTTGATATCGCGACCCGCGCCGCGAATCAGTGAGATCACGTCGTCCCAGTTTGCCGCTTGCTCGGGGAAAAGCCCGGTATGCTTGAAGTTTTTGGACAACTTCAAATGAAAGGTCAGTCCCTTTCGCGCAACGGTAAACTCCTCCTGAAACGGCTTTAGGATCACCCACTTCTCTTCCCTTTTTCCCCCCTCGGCGCGATAGTACGCGTTGAGCCATTGGTAGGAAAACAGGTCAAAGGGGGCTTCCCAAATTGCCTGAGGATCGGGTCGGAGCAGGCAAACTTTGCCCCACCTTTCCAATTTGTAACCATCACCCGTGGCGATGATCGTATAGTCTTTCCAACCCTCTGCTATATGCGGCATACCGATAATGTGACGGTTTTGCCGCCAAGGTCGTAATCCTTTGTGAAACCGTCGTTTTCGCCAAAGCAAACCTGATCTGCAAGCACATCTGCCGCAACAGCGTATTCTTTAACGATCCGCTCGATGTCATTGTCGCCGATCACGCCGAGTTTGATATGATCGGTCACTTCAAAACCTGCGTCCTTACGCATCGTTTGTATCTTTGATACAAGTTCACGCGCAAAGCCCTCGTCAATTAAAGCCGGTGTCAGGCTCGTATCCAGCGCAACGGTGACCTTTCCGTCCGATTCGGCGCTGAAACCCTCGCCGCTCTTGGTGGAGATCAACAGATCGCTCTCGGCAAATTCAACGGATTTGCCACCGAGTTCCGTGGTGTAAACGCCGCCGTTTTTAACGGAAGCAACCACCTCCGCCGCATTGCAGGTGGCAAGGAAGTTTCTGATCTGCCCGAGCAACGCGCCGTACTTGGGACCGAGGGTCTTCAATTGCGGCTTGAGTTCATACGTGATGAAGGATTGCCCTTCCCCTGCGCGAGTGATCTTTTTGACGTTAAGCTCTTCCGCCGCGATGTCAAGCATGCCGGCAAGTTTCACTTCGACGTCCGTCTTCACAAAAAGGTTGGAAAGCGGCTGTCTGTTTTTGATATTCGCCTTGTTGCGGCAAGCCCTGCCAAGGAAGACGATGTTTTCAATAAGAGCCATTTCCTTTTCAAGCTCTTTGTCAACGTAGCGCTCGTCCGCTTGCGGGAAAGACGTCAAATGCACGCTGATCGGCGCGGTTTTGTCGTTATTAACGACAAGGTTTTGATAAACGCTCTCCGCCATAAAGGGGACGAACGGTGCAATAACCTTTGACATCGTGGCAAGCACGTGATAAAGCGTCGTATAAGCCGCGGCTTTGTCCTCCGTCATGCCTGTGCCCCAAAACCTTTCGCGACAACGACGAACGTACCAGTTGGAGAGTTCGTCGGTGAAATCCCCGATCATACGCGCGCTTTCGGTGATCTTGTAATCGGCAAGACCTTCGTCAACGCCTTTGACGACCGTATTCATTCTGGAAAGAACCCAACGATCCATCAGCGTGAGTTTGCATTTATCAAGGGAGTATTCCTGCGGCTGATAATCGTCAATGCCGGCGTATAAGGTAAAGAACGCATACGTATTCCAGAACGTGCCCATAAACTTGCGCTGCGCCTCGGAAACCGCCTCCGCGTAGAAACGGGAGGGGAGCCACGGCGCGCTGCCGGTGTAGAAATACCAGCGCACGGCGTCTGCGCCCTGCTTATCCAAAACGCTCCAAGGATCAACGACGTTGCCCTTGTGCTTGCTCATCTTGATGCCGTCCTTGTCACCGACGTGTCCGAGGACGATGCAGTTTTTAAACGGCGCCTTGTCAAACAGCAAGGTGGAAATTGCCATAAGCGTGTAGAACCACCCGCGCGTTTGATCCACGGCTTCGCTGATAAAATCAGCGGGGAAATGTTTTTCAAAGGCTTCTTTGTTTTCAAACGGATAGTGCAACTGCGCAAAAGGCATCGAACCGCTGTCAAACCAGCAGTCCATCACCTCGGGCGTGCGCTTCATCTCCCCACCGCACTCACACTTAAAGGTGATGCGATCGATATACGGACGGTGCAGTTCGGAGGGCAACTTGCCGGATAGTTCAAGCAATTCCTGCTTGCTTCCGACAACGTGGATCTTGCCGCAATCGGCACAAACCCAAATGGGAAGCGGCGTTCCCCAGTATCTTTCACGCGAAACGCCCCAATCGATGACGTTTTCAAGGAAGTTGCCGAACCTACCCGTGCCGATGGTGGGCGGGATCCAATTGACTGTGTCGTTGTTTTTCAAAAGATTGTCGCGCACCGCGGTCATCTTGATAAAATACGAACTGCGGGCATAGTACAAAAGCGGCGTATCGCATCTCCAGCAGAAAGGATAGCTGTGCGTATGCAAGTGCTTTTTGAAAAGCAGCCCTTTTGCGGCAAGCTTTTCGATAATCATCTTATCGCCGTCCTTGGCAAAAACACCGACTAAGTCGGTGACCGCCTCCACAAACCTTCCGCGCTCGTCAACGAGTTGCACGAAAGGAAGAGAGTACTTCCTGCCGACTTTCGCGTCGTCTTCACCGAAAGCGGGCGCAATGTGAACGATGCCGGTACCTTCGGTAAGCGTGACATACGGATCGTTGGTCACGTAATAGGCTTTTTCCGCCTCCTTGGTGCCTTTGATATAATCAAAGAGCGGAATGTATTTTTTGAACTCGTAATAACTGCCTTTGTGGACGTCCACGATCTCTGCGCCCTCGCCGATCACGCCGGACACAAGAGCCGAAGCGAGAATATAGTATTCGTCGCCGACTTTCACTCGAGCGTAGTCTTCGTCCGCGTTCATACACAAAGCAACGTTGGAAGGCAA
>DFFS01000053.1 GCA_002371075.1 Christensenella sp. UBA3770 | reverse complement strand
AGATCAAGGGCATTGACGAGCAGATCCTCCGCACCGCTCTTGCTCAGGCAAAAGAGGGCAGGGAGTTTATTCTCGGCAAGATGCTCGCAGTTCTTCCCGAACCGCGCAAAGAGCTTTCCAAGTTCGCACCCAAGATCATCTCTTTCCCGATCGATCCCGACAAAGTGCGTGAAGTCATCGGCAGCGGCGGCAAGACCATCAACAAGATCATCGAAGACACCGGCGTTAAGATCGACATCAGCGATGACAACATCGTCTTTATCGCAAGTCCGGACAGCGCCAGCGCAGATAAGGCTAAGAAAATCATCGACGCCATCTGCAAGGACCCCGAGAAGGGCGACGTTTACGAGGGCAGGGTCGCTCGCATCATTCCGATCGGCGCGTTTGTGGAGCTCGCTCCCGGCAAGGACGGCATGATCCACATCTCCAAGCTTTCCAACGAGAGAGTGGAAAAGGTCGAGGACGTTGTGAACATCGGCGATCTCGTGAGGGTCAAGGTCATCAAGATCGATGAAAAGAAGCGCATTGATTTGCGGCTCATGGAGATCCTCGAAAAAGCATAATCGAGCGCATTTAGCGGCACATTTGCTTTGTTACTAACTGCAAGGCGGCGAAATCACGTACAAGGAGTACGCTCATTCGCCGCCTTTTGTTGTGCCTCGCAACTGCACTACTCTCTGCGCTCGATTTTATTTGGTAATATCTTACTTGCGTCACGGAAACGACATATCGTTCCACGCAGTTGTATATCGTTTTCGGAGATAATACTGCCCGCCCCAAAGGGTCATTTATCGTGTCGATTTGCAACATCTCGTGCCGTGGGCATATCGTTTAAGGAAGATTAGACTATCCGATCACTTCGGAAACTGTCAAAGGGGATAGTCCCTTAGCAAGGTAGGCTTCGATGATTTTAGGCAGGGCACGGAGGGTTTGTTCCTTGGGGTGCATCAGGATCAAGTCGCCTGAGGAGATGTTTTTGGTTGCACGTTTGACAAGGAGGCTTACGTCTTTGTCTCGCCAATCGATCGTGTCCTTTGTCCAAAGGATCATTTTTTGTCCGAGGGCGCGGCACGCCGCCACGGTGTTTTCTCCGTACGAACCGGAGGGCGGAGCAAAAAGGGATACGGGTTTGCCCGTGATCTCCTTTAGCAATCGGTTTGTTTTTACTATCTCTTCCTTGTTCTGTTCTATTGACAGTTTTTTGTGGTCTTTGTGCAAATAGCCGTGACAGCCTATCTCGTGTCCTTCTGCAGAGATCTTCTGTATGACCTCCGCGTTTTTCTCCGCCCATACGCCACCGATAAAGAAGGTTGCTTTTACCGAATAATTCCGAAAAATTTCAAGAAATTGAACAACGACATCCGCTCCCTCGTAAACGTTGATCATCAGCGCGGCTGCCTTGTTGTTTTGGCTGCCTTTATAGATACCAAAGGAGGTTGAGGCTTTGACCGTCTTTTCGTCTTGTTTATATGTCAGTTTTGTGACGAAAAACAGCGAAAGAACGGTGACGATGATCACAAAAGCGGATAAAATGTCGGCAACTTTTCTGGGCGTTCGTTTGAAAAGGCGGCTCTTCGGCAAAACTTTTTTCATACTGATGTATATGCCGCGAGGCAAAAAACTTTTATAAAAATTTCTCTCGCGCCTTTACATAAATTTAGTATTTATGTATAATAGTTGTATGAACGAAATCATTACTTTGCCAAACGGCGTCCGCTTGGCTTATCAAAATATTCCGTTTTTCCATTCCGTCTCCCTTGGTGTTATGGTGAAGATCGGCAGCAGGAACGAGTTGGATTCGGATAACGGCATCGCGCATTTTACCGAACACGTTATGTTCAAAGGCACCAAGACGCGCACCGCGTTCGATCTCGTCAAGGAGATGGATTCTTTGGGTGCCAACATGAACGCTTTCACCTCAAAAGAGCTCACTTGCTATTATTTCCAATGCATCGACGACACGGTCGATCAGTGCTCGGAGATCCTTTCCGACATCCTTATGAACTCGGTTTTCCCCGCCGAAGAGGTGGAGAAGGAGCGGGGCGTCATTTTGGAAGAGATCGACATGGTCTATGACATTCCGGACGATCTCTCGCAGGAACTCTGTTCCTCCGCCTTTTGGGGCGATCATCCTCTTGGCAAAAACATTCTCGGCACTAGGTCAAACGTGGAGCGTTTCACCCGCGACGACGTCTTGTCCTTTGTTTCTTCTCATTATGTTGCTGATAACGTGGTCGTTTCGGTTTGCGGCAACATCTCGCGCGAAAAGGCAATCGACGTCGCCTTAAAGTATTTTTCTTTCCCGCGTCGTCCGGTGGCAAAGCGTTCCTTTGCTATTCCCGATAAACTCGGCGGCAGGGTGCAGTCCTGCTTTAAGGAGATCGAACAGGCAAACCTCACGATCGCATTCCCATCCCTTGCCTTTGACGATCCGCGCCTGCTCGGGCTTTCCGTGCTCGCTTGCGCGCTCGGTGGCGGCATGAGCAGCATCCTGTTCCAAGAGGTCAGGGAAAAGCTCGGTTTGGTTTATTCCGTCTTCAATTACCTTTCCACCTATGAAGATACCGGGGCGCAATGCATCTATCTCGGCACAAACCCCAAAAACTTAAAGAAAGCAGTCGGCGCTGTCAAAAAGTGCGTCGCAGAGTTTTGCCAAAGCGGCATGGATGAAGAGTGCTTCCATCGCGCAAAGCAGCAGGTGAAGGGCAGTTTGTCGCTGGGGGCGGAAAGTAGCCTTTCCTTGATGCGCACGATCGGAAAGTACGCTTTGTTTTTAAACAAACCCTTTGACGTGGATCTGCGCCTTGCGGCGCTGGCTCAGTTGGACCGGGCGGACGTGAACGCTATGATCCCGCAGCTTTTCGACACCAAGGAAATCGGTGTCGGCTACGTCGGCAAGCAAACTGATTTTGACTTAACGGAGATATACAAATGAGCGAAAAGAATGGAAACAAAAACAAAGAGAAGCGTAGCAAAAGCGGGGTCTTGATCCCATTGATCGTTTTCGCGGCGCTGCTTTTCGCGTTGCTTTCGATGATCGGACTCTTTGGCGGCAACCTAAAGGGCTTTTTCCTCGGGGCATTGGGCTTTATGGGGTATGCTCTCGTTTCGGTCGCGATCCTCGTTTTCCTTTTGGTCAGGTTACATATCTTTAAAAAAGCACCCAAAGCAAGGACGCTGGTCTTTATCGTTTTGCTTTCGGTGATTTTCCTTGTCTATTTGCACGTCGTCACTTCCTATGCGGAGTTTAATGAGCTCGCCTCCGCATCTTTTTCTTCATACGCGGGCGCGTGCTATAACGCGGGCATCGGTACAAGCGGCGGCTGGCTTTTCTCGTTGCCGTCATATCCGCTGTTGTCTTTGATGGGCAAGTATTCGGCGATCGCCGTCGCCGTTCTTTTCTTTGTGATTTTGTTTATCGCGCTTCTTCCGATGATGCGCGGCACAAAGGAGGAGGACACTGCTTCTGCGCCAAAGCGCAAGGAGCAAAAGCCCGCTCGCGCTAAAGTTACCAAAGAGGGTGGGTTACGTTTGTACGTTGACAGCGTCCGTCCCGGGCAAAAGGATGCGCAAAAGATCAAACAAAAAGGCTTTTTCGCAAAGAAAGGTGCCGAGCCGGAGTTTTTCGATTACACCGACACCCATCCGTTGGGTATGCCGGAGGGTGTGATCCCCGAGCCGCAACCCACACAGTTTGACGTGTTTGGCGGCAGGGCGCCGGATGGCGACCGTGAAAAGGGTTACGACGACTATTCTTACGCCGTTCCCCATAGCGACTATGATCCGCTGTCGGAGGAGGATCCCGCCTCTGACGACATTCCCGCCTTTGTCAGAAGATACGCCGAGGAGCGCGCACAAGCCAATCGCACGCTGTACGGTGACGATGCTTTGTCCCGTCTCCCCGAGGAGCCGCGGTTTGATCTTTCCAAGATGGAAGAGCCTTCCGCGTCCGAGCCCGCTCCCGCGCCTGCGCCCGAGCGTCCCGCCAATGATCAAAAGGACACTTACGTAAGGTCGACGCCCAGGCTGGACGGCATCATTGAAAACATGTCCGATCTGCAACGTTTGCGTGAAAGGGAAGGGGACGCCATGCAACCCAAACGCAACGCTTTCATTGGGGAAGATCGCCCCATTTACGAGCAAAAGCCCGCGCCCGAGCGTTTTGACGAGCCCGCGCAGGAAGCGCCCGAAGTGGTGGATGAGCCGTCCGTCATGGAAGAGGAAGAGCGTCCTCAGGTTGATTTCCGTCCTCCCGTGACGCCCACGATCACCCCGCGTGAGTCCTCCTATATGGCGCCCGTTGAGACGCCGGCACCCAAGCCGCAAGTGACGTTTACGGAGCCTGCCGCAGCGGCGACTAAGCCGCCTGCGCCCGCACCCGAGGAGGATGCGCTCGCGCCGCACTCCACGCGCAAGCCGCGTTCGGATATCGGTGGCACACATCGCACGCAAAACAGCGAAAGCTCCTATATCGACCCCAAAAAGGTCAAACAAATCAACATTGATCAGATCATGGAGGAAAAGGAGCCCGAGCTTCCGCCCGCACGTCCCTATACGCCCCCGCCCGTGAGTTTGCTTACCGAGTATCCGACCATTCAAGACGACGAGGACGTGGAGGAGCGCGGCAGGGATCTTGTCGCGGCGCTTGCCTCATTCCACATCAATTCCGAAGTTGTGGACCACAAGACGGGTCCGACGTTTACGCAATTCGCCGTCACCTTGCCGGACAACATGTCCGTCAACAAGCTTACGCCGCTTGAAAAGGACATCAAGCGCAAGTTAAAGGTGGAAAAGAACATCAGGATCATCCCCTCCGTGCCCGGATTGGACGCGGTGGGTATCGAAGTGCCCAACCTTAAGACCTCTATGGTCGGGTTGCGCTCCATCATCAACTCTCCCGACTTTACCAAGGAGGGCAAGTTGTACTTTGCAATCGGCGTCAACGTCAGCGGCAAGGCGATTTACGGCGATCTATTAAAGATGCCGCACCTTTTGGTCGCAGGTTCGACGGGAAGCGGCAAGAGCGTGGCGCTCAACGTGATGATCACAAGCATCATGTATCACTATTCGCCGGAATTCGTTCGCTTTATTATGGTCGACCCCAAGAAAGTGGAGCTTTCGGTCTATAAAGACATGCCGCACATGTTGATGCCCAGCACCGTTACCGAAACGGACAAGGCGGTAAACGCTTTGAACTGGGCGGTCAACGAGATGGAGCGCCGCTATCAACTTTTGGGTGAGAACGGTTGCCGCAACTTGGGCGAATACAACGCCATGCAAAAGAAAAAGGGCGAAAAGGGTCTTTACTACATCGTCTTTATCGTGGACGAAATGGCGGATTTGATGCTTGCGGCAAAGCGTGAGGTGGAAGAAAAGATCAGCCGCATCACCGCCAAAGCGCGCGCTGCGGGTATCCACCTTGTCATCGCTACCCAACGCCCGTCCGTGGACGTCATCACGGGCACGATCAAAAACAACATTCCCACGAGGATCGCGTTCAAAGTTACCTCGTTTACCGATTCCAAGACCATCTTGGATCGCGGCGGGGCGGAGTCGCTGTTCGGAAACGGCGATATGCTGTATATGCCGCCCGAGGGGGGTGACCCCATTCGTTTGCAAGGTCCGTACATCAACGATGAGATCGGACCCATCGTTTCCTTTATCAAAGAGCACAACGACGCTCGCTACGACAACGAAGCGGAGCGGGTGATCCAATCGGAAAAGGAAACCCCGCAGGAAGCGACGAAAGGGGAGGAAACGGATGCCGATGGCGACGGGGAGGATCCCTTGTTCGGTTCGGCGCTTCTGTACTTTATCAACAGCGGACAAGCCTCCATTTCCAAATTGCAGATCAAGTACCGCATCGGCTACGGCAGGGCGGCAAGGATCGTGGCGGATATGTCGGAACGCGGCTATCTCGGTCCGGCGGAAGCGGGCAACAAATCCCGTCAGGTCATCATCACGTTGGACGAGTATTATCAGCTGTACGGTGAGGACGGCATCGAGGGGGATGAGTCGAGATGAAAGTAGGCGCGATCTCACTCGGATGCGATAAAAACCGCGTTGACACCGAGCGCTTGCTCGGCTATGTCGTTCAAGCAGGTCATCAGATCGTAAACAGCTTGGATGAGGCGGACGCCGTCGTCGTAAACACCTGCGCTTTTTTGCAAAGCGCCGTCAAGGAGAGTTTGGATACGATCTTTGAGGTACGCTCGCACAAAAACGTCAAGTATCTGATCGTTGCGGGTTGCTTGCCCATGCGCTATTTGTCCGAGCTTACGGCGGCAGACGGGCTCAAGGAAGCGGACGCTTTGATCGACAACACCTGTTACGACAGGATCGGACAAGTGCTTTCCCGTTTGGAAAAAGGGGAAAAGGTTGTGTTGACAGGCGCTGAGGGAAGAGCGGCAGGGCTTGACCGCGTGATCACCACGCCGTATCACTACGCTTACTTAAAGGTCTCGGACGGATGCGACAACAGATGCACATTCTGCGCCATTCCAGCCATTCGCGGCGGCTACAAAAGCACCCCGATCGAGGCGCTTGTAAAAGAAGCTACGGCGCTTGTGGAGCAGGGCGTGAAAGAGTTGATCCTCGTCGCGCAGGACGTCACCCGCTACGGCGTGGACCTTTATGGCAAACCGCGCTTGATCGAGTTGCTGCACGCGCTCACCGAGCTTCCGGTCCAAAAGATCCGTTTGTTGTACTGCTATCCCGATCAGTGTACGGACGAGCTCATTGATTATATCGACGCCGAGCCGAAGATCGCAAAATACATAGATATGCCGATGCAACACGCGGCTGACGGCGTGTTGAAACGCATGAATCGTCGCGATACGCAGGCAACCTTGAAAGATCGGATCGCGTACATTCGTTCTAAACAAAGCGGCATTGCCATTCGTTCCACCTTTATGGTGGGCTTCCCGCAGGAAACGGAGGAAGAGTTTGAAGAATTGATCTCTTTCCTTAACGAGATGCGGCTTGACAGCGTGGGGTTCTTTGCTTACTCCAAAGAGGACGGCACCCCCGCCGCGCGAATGAAGGGGCAAGTTCCCTCCGCCGTAAAGAAAGAGAGGCTAAAAAAAGCCATCGCAACGCAGTCTTTGATTGCAGAGCAAAAAGCAAAGGCAGTGATCGGACAGGTCGTTACGGTTACCTACGACGGCATCGATTACGATAAACAAGCCTTTTACGGTCACACCGAAAGGCTTTGTCCCGACGTGGACGCCAAGGTGTTTTTCACCTCGACGGCGCCGGTGGAGATCGGAGAAAGCTACTCCGTTTATATCGAAAAGACAAAAAAACTGGACTTGTACGGACGGGTCCTTGGGAGTAAAAAATGAATTTGCCAACCAAATTGACCATATCAAGAATACTTGCGATCCCATTGGTCGTGGCGCTTTTTTACGTGGTTTTCCCATTCCATTACCTTGCGGCGGCGCTTCTCTTTGTGGCGGCGGCGCTTACCGATATGATCGACGGACGCATCGCTCGAAAGAGGGATCAAGTGACCGATCTCGGCAAACTTCTTGACCCCATTGCGGACAAAGTTCTTGCTTGCACCCTGTTGATCATGGAGGCGGCAAATGGCAACGCAATGATGTTTTTCAATCCGCCCGTCGGCGTGATCCTTACGGCGATCATCGTCGGCAGGGAGGTGCTGATCGGCGCATTCCGCACGATCGCGGCACACAAGGGTGTGGTTCTTGCCGCGGATAAGTTCGGCAAGATCAAAACAGCTCTTTTGAACACGGCGATCCCTCTCATGATGATCTCGGAATTCCATCTTGCCGTAAAGATCGTCGGTAACGTTGTGTTTGCGCTGGCTTTCCTCTTTACGGTGATTTCCGGCGTCAACTATATCGTCAAAAACCGCTCGGTGTTTTCGGAGGACAAACAAGATGCTTGAGAAACTGACCTTTAAGATATTCGGTTTTACCGAGCAGGAAGTCCGCAAGACCCTCTCCGAGGGAGGTTTGACTCCCCTTTCGGTGGAGGAAACTTGCCGTGACGCAAAGCTGGTTTTGACCGCTGAGGACGCAAGCAAGGAAGAGATGGCTTTCCGCGTTTATTCGCTGTTTACCGGCTGCGTCTATCGTGAATGCGACGGCACTCTTGCAGAAACGGTGTTGGAGCGCTTGCGTCTTTACAATCAAACGCTATCCGTTGCGGAAAGTTGTACGGGCGGACTCATTGCATCCGACCTTGTGGAAGTGCCGGGATGCAGCGATTGCTTTATGGAGGGCATCGTCAGTTATTCCAACCGTGCAAAAACGGTTAGGTTGGGGGTGAATCCCACAACGATAAATATGTTCGGAGCGGTTTCACGCGAGGTGGCATGTCAAATGGCGACGGGACTCATGCGTGAGGGCGTCAACTTTGCGGTCTCGACGACGGGGATTGCAGGGCCGGGCGGCGGCAGTGAAGAAAAACCGGTCGGGCTCGTCTATATCGCCGTAGCGGACGAGATCAATTGTTCGGCGACGGAGTGTAGGTTTGAGGGTTCGCGCAACGAGATTAGGCGCTTGGCGGCAAACACGGCGCTTTTCCTCCTTTGGAAAAGGCTTGTCAAACCCATCGACTTCGATTCAATGGTCATAGAGTAGCCGCAAAACGGTTGCTTTATTATAAATATATTTTTAGGAGAACGATTATGGAAAATGAAAGAACTACCGGAACGCATATCGACGAGAAAAAACTCGAAGAGAAGCGCAAAGCATTGGAACAAGCGATCCAACAGATCGAGAAAGTACATGGAAAAGGCTCTATCATGAAACTCGGCGACGGTTATACCGTCAAAGTCGAGGTTATCCCCACCGGGTGTCTTGCGCTTGACCACGCGCTTGGCATCGGCGGACTTCCGCGCGGCAGGATCGTGGAGATCTACGGACCGGAATCCAGCGGTAAGACCACCGTTTCGTTGCACGTGATCGCCGAAGCGCAAAAGCTTGGCGGCACCGCTGCGTTTATCGATGCGGAGCACGCGCTTGATCCCGAATACGCAAAGAAGCTTGGGGTCAACACGGAGGACCTTTACATTTCTCAGCCGGACAACGGCGAGCAGGCGCTTGACATTGCCGATTACCTTGTCAGGAGCAATGCGGTGGACATCATCGTCATTGACAGCGTTGCGGCGCTTACCCCCAAGTCGGAGATCGAAGGGGATATGGAGCAGCAAAACGTCGGCGTGCAGGCAAGACTTATGTCCAAGGCGCTGCGTAAACTCACCGCCATCATCAACAAGAGCAAGACTTGTGTGATCTTTATCAACCAACTTCGTGAGAAGGTGGGCGTGATGTTCGGCAATCCCGAGACCACCACGGGCGGCAAGGCGCTGAAGTTCTACTCCAGCGTGCGCTTGGACGTCCGCAAAAAGGACGCGGTCAAAGACGGCGGCGTGATCATCGGCAACAAGACGGCTGTCAAAGTTGTCAAGAACAAATTGGCGCCCCCGTTCCGTACGGCGGAGTTTGAGATCATCTTCGGGCAGGGCATCTCCAAGGAAGGCAGCTTGGTGGATCTTGCCATCGAGAAAGGCGTCTTTGTCAAGAGCGGTTCTTGGATCAGCTTCAATGATGAAAAGATCGGTCAGGGCAGAGAGAAGGTCATCGCTCTTATGAAGAGCAATCCCGACCTGTACAATGAGGTCGAGGGCTTGGTCAAGCAAAAGCTTGAAAGCGCAAACTAAGGTAACATCGGGTGAAATCCCCGTTACAAATATTTTTTCAGGAGGAAACATCACATGAATATTAACAGCTTGTTGATCGCTTCTTCCGCATTGGTCGGCATAATTTCCGGCTTGATCGCGCTGATCATCGGCGTGGCGGTCGGTATCGTCGTATACAAATTCGTGATCGACAAAAAATTAGGCAATGCACAAGCGGAAGCGGCAAAGATATTGGAGGAAAGCAGACAAGAAGCCAAATCCATGCGTAAGGAGGCGCTGATCGAAGCAAAGGAAGAGCAACACAGACTTCGCAGCGAAGTGGATAAGGAGGTCAGAGAAAGACGTTCCGAAGTCCAAAAGTTGGAGCAGCGCATCGCTGCAAGGGAAGAGCAGCTTACCAGAAAGGAAGACACCCTTGACAGGCGATTGACCGACGTGGAAAACGCACAGGCGGCGTTAAGCGTCAGAGAACAGGATATCGTTCGCAAAGAGAACGAAGTTGCCGAGTCGCACAACAAAATGCTTACGGAGCTTGAAAAAGTTTCGGGGATGTCCCGCGACGAAGCCAAGAAGGAGCTCCTTGACAATATGCTTGACGACGCAAAACGCGACGCAGTGGCAATGGCAAAAGAGATCGAGGCAAACGCCAAGGAAAACGCCGAGGCAAAAGCGCGTGAGATCGTTACGATGGCGGTGCAAAGATGCGCGACGGACCACGCAAGTGAGATCGCCGTATCCGTTGTGCCCCTTCCCAACGATGAAATGAAGGGTAGGATCATCGGCCGCGTGGGCAGAAACATCAGAGCTTTTGAAAACGCCACCGGCGTGGACGTCATCATCGACGACACCCCGGATGTGGTCACCATTTCGGCGTTTGATCCCGTCAGAAGAGAGATCGGTCGCGTAGCGCTTGAAAAGTTGATGAGCGACGGCAGGATCCATCCCGCCCGTATCGAGGAAACCGTTGAAAAGGTTAAAAACGAGATCGACAACCAAATGAAGGACGCCGGTGAGGAGGCTGCTTTTGAAGTTGCCGTTTACGGATTGCATCCCGAGCTTGTTAAGATCCTCGGACGTTTGAAGTTTAGGACAAGCTACGGTCAAAACGTCCTTAAACATTCCATCGAAGTTTCGCACCTTGCCGGCATCCTTGCCGCTGAGATCGGCGCGGACGTCAAGGTGGCAAAGCGCGCCGGTTTGTTGCACGACATCGGAAAGGCGGTTGACCATGAGATCGAGGGAACGCACGTTGCCATCGGTGTGGAACTTGCCAAGAAGTTTAAAGAGAGTGAAGCCGTGATCCACGCCATCGCCGCGCACCACGGCGACGTGGAGGCAAAGACTGTGGAAGCGGTCATCGTACAGGCGGCGGACGCCATCAGCGGCGCGCGCCCCGGCGCGCGCAGAGAGTCGCTTGAGAACTATGTCAAGAGGCTTGAAAACATTGAGAAGATCGCCAACTCCTTTGACGGCGTCGAGCAGTCCTTTGCCATTCAGGCAGGTCGTGAGATCAGGGTCATGGTCAAGCCCGAAAAGGTGGATGACAGCAAGACCTACTTTATTGCGAAAGAGATTGCAAAGACCCTTGAAAACGAGCTGGAATATCCCGGTCAGATCAAGGTCAGCGTGATTCGTGAACTACGCAGCGTGGAGTATGCCAAGTAAAGTCGGTAAATTACGACGCTGAGCTTAGAGGCAGCTACGTACGCTTTAGTGCGCTTCTGCCTCTTGGCTTTACGAATCTTCACCGCCGCTAGGTAAAAATGCGAACGCTTGTGCAAGACGACACAAGGTTGCGTGGAGAATCGCCAACATAAAAAAAGAAGCATTGCTTTGCAATGCCTCTGGCAGGGGAGACGCGATTCGAACACGCAACCAGCGGTTTTGGAGACCGCTGCTCTACCGTTGAGCCACTCCCCTATGAAATTACAAACATTATATATTATATAAGGAAGCAAGTCAATCGTTTTTTATGGATAAATACAAACTCGGAATCATCGGCGCGGGCAACATGTCCTCCGCTATCACAAAAGGAATTTTGACCAACGGGGTGCTTTCTCCGTCTGAGATCATCGTCAGCGATTTGTCCGATGAAAAACTCGGTCAAGCGGCACTACTCGGCGTCTCTGTGACAAAGGATAACGCCCAAATGTCACAAAACGTGGAGTATCTTTTGTTTGCCGTAAAGCCGCAAAGTTTCCCTGACATCGCAAAGGAGATCAAGCAAGGCTTTGATGCAAAAGTGATCTCCATCATGGCGGGTGTGACCGTAGCTACCCTCAAAAGTGAGCTTGGCGCGAAAAAGATCTGCCGCGTGATGCCCAACACGCCGTGTATGATCGGCAGCGGAATGAGCGCTTTGTGCTTTAGCGGTTACGAGGAAGAGGAAAAGGATTTTCCGCTTTCGGTGTTTTCCGCCCTCGGCGAGATCATTGAGCTTGAGGAGAAGAAGTTTGACGCAGTCACCTCTGTCAGCGGAAGCGGACCTGCCTATGCGTATATGTTTGCACAAGGGATGATCAAAGGCGGGATGAACGGCGGTTTGAGCTTTGAAGAAGCAAAAAAACTTACGCTTGCCACATTGATCGGCGGAGCGTGCATGATCGCGCAGTCCGATAAACCCATCGATGACCTGATCGATGCGGTTTGTTCCAAGGGCGGCACAACCATTCAAGCTGTTTCGTATTATAGAACAGCCGATCTTGAGGAGATCATTTCCGAGGGGGTGGATCGTTGTCGCGCAAGGTCGGTTGAAATGAGCCATCCGGGCGTGGAAAGCATCATCAAGATCTATACGGACGGTGCCTGCAGCGGCAACCCGGGACCGGGCGGCTACTGTGCCATTTTGACGTCGGGAGATTTGGAAAAGGTCATCAGCGGTGGGGAAGATAACACCACCAACAACCGCATGGAACTTATGGCTGTCATCGAGGGGCTCAAAGCCGTCAAAAAACCGCACAGCGTTGTGGAGATCCACAGTGATTCCGCATACGTGGTCAACGCCATCAACAACGATTGGATCAAAAAATGGATCTCGCGCAAATGGGAAAACGTAAAGAACGTTGATCTTTGGAAAGATCTCAACAACCGTCTTTTGATGCACGACGTGCGCTTTGTTAAGGTCAAAGGGCATTCGGATGACGTGATGAACAACCGTTGCGACGAGATCGCAAGAAAAGAGTCGCAAAGTCGTTTGGGAGAATAAATGCAAGAGGAAACCAAGCAAGAACAAAAGGAAGAGCTGTCCGGGAAGGAAAAACAGCCTTTTCTTAACAAAAAGACCTTGATCCGCATTTTGGTCAGCGTTATTGCGTTATTGATCACGGTCACTTTTTTCGTTCTTTCTTGGCGCTATTGTTCAATGACCACAAACGCTCTTATCATCGTCGCCGTCGTTTGTGTTGCCACATTGACAACGGTGGCGTTGTTTCGCTCATGGGAAACGATTTATAAGCTTTGCATCACGGCGTTTTACATCGGTGCGGTCTTTCTGATCGTGTTTTTCGCTTTGAACAAAAGCGGGGTTTTATCTTCCATTGATTCCGCAGCCGACGTGGTCAGATACATCAACAATTCGGGTGGCGTGGCGGAAGTGCTTTTCGTAGTCATCAACTTTTTGCAGGTGACCATCATTCCCATTCCGAGCACGATCACCACAACGGCGGGTGCCATCCTGTTTGAGGGGATATGGAAACCTTTGTATTTGACGGTTATCGGGCTTGTGATCGGCTCGATGTTCGCCTTTTTTCTCGGCAGAGTTCTCGGCGTGCGTTTTGCCAACTGGCTTGTGGGTGAAAACGCAATCAAAAAGTACAGGAACATGACAAAAGGGCGGGATAAGGTGGTTTTGTTTTACATGTTCATCTTCCCGTTTTTTCCGGACGACCTCCTCTGCATCCTTGCGGGAATGACGGATTACACCTATCCGGGCTTTTTCCTGTTGCAGGTTTTCAGCAGGACGATCGGCACGTTGACAACGATCCTGATCGCAAAAGGCGTGGTCTCCATTCCCTTTTACGGATGGTGGATCTTGCTTTGGGTGTTTATCATCGCGCTCGTGATCGTTTTGCTTGTTCTTACGATCAAATACAGTGATAAAATTGAGGGTTTTATCTTAAAAATCATTCACAAATTGCCTTTCGGAAAGGGCAATGAACAAAAACAGGCCGTCAGGGCGGAGGACGCGGAGTCCGCTGTTTTGTCGGAGGATTCGGGGGAGGCTTTGCAAGCTGATCCACCCGATCAAGGAGAAGAAAATGTGCATTAAAAACATCAACCCGATCGCTTTTGAAATTGGTTCGCTTTCCGTCAGATGGTATGGGATCTTTATCACGCTTGCCATCTTGCTCGGATACGGAATCGCTTGTTGGAATGCAAAGAAACGAGGCATTTCCTTTGATTTTATGTTGGAATTGTTCCTATGGGTGGTTCCCTTTGCCGTGGTGTTCGCGCGGTTGTCTTACGTTTTGTTCCATCCTGCGGATTTTCCCGTGCACAGCATGCGCGATTTCGGTGAGATCTTTGCGATATGGGAGGGCGGCATCTCCATCCTCGGTGCGATCCCGGGCGGGGCGCTCGGCGCCTTTATTTGCTGCAAGCGCAACAAGGTGCAAGTGGCGTCCGTCTTGGACGTGATTGCCCCCGGGCTGGCTCTTGGGCAAGCGCTCGGCAGATGGGGCAACTTTGCCAATCAGGAGCTTTACGGCATGGCGGTGACCGATCCCGCTTTGCAAAAGTTTCCGTTTGCCGTGTTTATCGAGGCGGAAAACGGGTGGTTCCAAGCGACGTTTTTCTATGAGATGGTTTTGAACCTTGTGGGGTTTGCGATATTGATGTGCGTTTTCCGCCGTTCAAAAAAGAACCTGATGACGTTTATGACCTATCTTTGTTGGTACATGGTGGTTCGCGCGATCATGGAAGTGTTCCGTTCCGACGCCGTCATCATCGGCGGGGTCCGGATCGGCGTCTTGGGGTGCTCCATCGCGGCAGGTATCGCAATGGTCATCACCGTCTTGATATACGTTAACAAAATACATACCGGCGTGCCCACGCCACCGGCGGCTAAAGGAGAAGAAGAATGAGAAATTTGACATTGCTTACGGACTTTTATGAGTTGACCATGATGTATGGTTATATGAAATGCGGTCAAAAGGACAAGGAAGCCGTGTTCGACCTGTTTTTCCGCGGGAGAGAAGAACTCTCCTACGCCGTTGCCGCAGGGCTTGAGCAAGCGATCGACTACATCAAAAACATTCGCTTCAGCGAGGACGACATCGCCTATCTACGTTCCTTAAATTGCTTTGACGAGGAGTTTTTGGATGAGCTGCGCAAGTTTAAGTTCACCGGCGACATCTATGCGGTCAAAGAGGGAACGATCATCTTCCCGTACGAGCCGCTTTTGATCGTAAAGGCGCCCATCTTCCAAGCGCAATTTGTCGAAACCGCGCTGTTGACCCTCATCAATCACCAAACGCTGATCGCAACAAAAGCGTCCAAGATCGCAAACAACACTAAAGCGGCTGTCTTGGAGTTCGGGTTGCGTCGCGCGCAAGGTCCTGACGCGGGCATTTACGGCGCCAGGGCGGCGATCATCGGCGGCTGCGCGGCAACGTCCAACGTGATTGCCGGAAAGATGTTTGACATCAAGGTTTCCGGCACGCACGCGCACAGCTGGGTCATGAGCTTTGAAGACGAGCTGACCGCTTTCCGCAAATATGCAGAACTGTATCCCGACAATTGCCTGTTGCTTGTTGACACTTATAATACTTTAAAGAGCGGCGTTCCCAACGCGATCAAGGTCTTTGACGAGCTTCGCGCAAAAGGTCATGAACCCGTCGGCATCCGCATTGACAGCGGAGACCTTGCTTATCTCTCCAATCAGGCGAGAAAGATGCTTGACGAGGCGGGCTATCCCAACGCCAAGATCTGCGCTTCGGGCGACATCGACGAGAACGTTTTGATCGCTTTGAACTCGCAAAATGCAAAGATCGATACCTATGGTATCGGCACCAAGCTGATCACGAGTTTCTCAAACCCCAGCCTCGGCGGTGTGTACAAACTTGCGGCGATCGAGGACAACGGTAAACTCGTACCCAAGATCAAGATCAGCAATACGATCGAAAAGGTCACCAATCCCGGACTCAAAAAAGTCGTGCGGTTTTATGACAAAAAGAGCAATATGGCGATCGCCGACCTGATGAT
>DFFS01000050.1:790-8460 GCA_002371075.1 Christensenella sp. UBA3770 | reverse complement strand
ACAAGCGCGAGAACAAGATCAACTTTTTAAACAAAGAGATCGCCAAGTATTTGGTCAAGCTCTCCTCCACCAGCATCTCAGACGAAGACGAGCAAGTGATCGCAACCTACTATCACGTCATTACAGACATTGAGCGCATCGGCGACTATGCGGAGAATATAATGGAATACACCCAGCGTTTGAAGGACGACGAGAGCAAGTTTTCCCCAACCGCCATCGGCGAGCTCAAAGAGATCTTCGGCTGCATTTCCAACCTATATCTTTCTGCGATCCAAGCCTTTAATTCGCAGGACCTCAACGCTCTGATGCAAGCTGAGATCTATGAAGAGACCGTTGACGCCATGAAGGACAAACTTTCCGCCGCACACATCGAAAGATTGGAAAAGAATGAATGCACGGTGGAAAACGGCGCCGTGTTTCTCTCCCTGCTAAACGACCTTGAGCGTATTGCCGACCACTTGTTTAACGTAGCAAAATCCATCAAAGAATACACGCAAGGCATCGTCGTTCAGACCGATTCCATCGTTTATTGATTTTTTATTTTTCGGATAAAAAAAGGATGGCAAGACAAACTTGCCATCTTTTTTTGTTTTTTGTATCGCTATGCGGATTCTTACACGCGGGACATATACGTACCGGTGCGGGTATCCACCCTGATCACGTCGCCTTCGTTGACAAACATAGGAACTTGGATCTTGTAACCCGTTTCCAACGTGGCGGGCTTGGTGCCGGCTTGAGCGGTGTCCCCCCTGACGCCCGGCTCGCAAACCGTGATCAAAAGCTCAACAAAGTTAGGCGGCTCAACGGAGAAAGCCTTATCTTTGTAGAAAGACACAGTAACTTGAGAGTTCTCTTTAATAAAGTTCAAAGCATCTTCCACCTGCTCATAGTTCAAAGGAAGTTGCTCGTACGTTTCAACGTCCATGAAATAATAGAGTTCACCGTCGGTGTAAAGGTATTCCATAGCCTTGCGCTCAATATGCGCGGCATCGAATTTATCCGTCGGGTTGAACGTGCGCTCGATCACACCGCCGGAGATAACGTCGCGGATCTTCGTACGAACGAAAGCAGACCCCTTGCCCGGTTTCACGTGCATGAAGTCAACGATCGTGTAAACCTTTCCTTCCATTTCAAAGGTGACGCCTTTTCTGAAATCACCCGCCATAACTGTAGAACCCATAGTATCCTCCTAAACTGTATAAATTTCTTTATTTGAACGGTCTATGACCGTTAGTTTACCGTTTTCGATGGTCACCAAGCTTTCGATGCGGATCCCAAACTCGCCCTCAACGTAAACGCCCGGTTCGATCGTAAAGACCATGCCGTCACGGAGCGTATCCTCAGAAAGCGTCGATAGCGTGGGAGCCTCATGGATCATGATGCCAACGCCGTGTCCGAGAGTGTGCGTGAATTTGCCCTTAAAGGCGCTACTCTCCACAACCGCACGAGCAACGCGGTCCGCTTCGCATGCGCTTCTGCCGCCCTTTTCCAAGTATTCGATTGCGGCACGCTGCGCGTTTAGCACCACTTGATAGGCTTGGCGGAACTTTTCCGTCGGAGCGCCGAAACAAACCGTCCTTGTGAAATCGGAGCAATAACCCTTGTACTTTGCGCCGAAATCCATCAGTACGCAATCCCCGCGCTTTAGCGTGCGATCGGAACAAACCGCATGCGGCATAGCGGCGTTTTCACCGAAAGCGACGATGGTTTCAAAGGCAGTCCCATCCGCGCCGAAGGAGATCATCGCACGCTCGATCGCATCTTTCAGGGAGCGTTCCGTCACGCCCTCTTTCAAAAGAGAAAGTGCCTCCGTATACGCTTTGTCAACAATACTTTCAGCCGTTTTGATCACGGACAACTCTTGCTCGGATTTGATCTCACGCAACTTTGCAATGGCGGGAGACAAATCAACGACGGATTTCTCCGAGCCGTAAAACAACGTGCGAAACCTTGAAACGGTCATATCGTCGCATTCGACGCCGGCCTTTTTTGCTTGAAGGATCGCCTGTTTCAAATACTCGGTCGTTTCCTGCCGCGAGAGCACGTTAACGGAAAACTCCTTGCGAACGGAGGTTTTGACAGCGATCTCATAAAGTGGATTGGTCAAATAAACCTTCTTATCCTTGGAAAGCAGGATGACTGCGTCGGACCCATCAAAACCGCTGAGATAAAACAAAGCTGCCGGAGAGGTGATGATAGCAACGTCGCAATCTTGCAGAAGCACATCCGTATTCATACCCTAATTATAACGAAAAAACCTCTTAATGTAAACATTTATTTAATATTACTATGCTTAAAATAGAGATTTTTCATCGTTTTCGCATCAAGAGATTGCGTTCCGTTTGATTCGGAGAGGATCCAAGGCTCCAAGCGGTATTCGACAAGCACTTCCGCAAGTGGCTCGAATTCCGGACCGAAAACGGTGTCTTCAAAGGTCAAATGCCGCACTTCGCCGCCCTTTCCGTATTCGATCTTGGAAAAGTGCACGTGCATCTTTTTAACCTTTTCTTCCCCTACGCCGTCGATCATGCGGTCGATCACGCGTTTGAAATCGTCCTTTGTCTTTAAACTGCCTTGTGTGCGAGCATTGAGATGCCCGAAATCGATACAAGGCAACACGTTATCCGCTACGTTTACGATATCAATGATCTCATCAACGTCACCGAGCTGGTTGATCTTTCCCATTGTTTCGGCACAAACGTATCGGTCTTGATAACCATTTTGATAAAACTCATCCATAAAACGCGTAAAGTTTGCAATGAGCCTATCCATCGCAACTTTTCTGTCCGATTTCAAAGGCGAGCCCGGGTGAAAAACCGCGCGAGTCCCACCAAGATGTTTTAAAGAATCCAACGACGCAAACAAATCTCTGAAGCTGGAATTGAGTTTCATCGGATCCTCACCCGCAAAATTGATAAAATAAGGTGCATGAACGGAGATTCCAATGCCGTTTTCGCTAAAAGCTTTGCCGATCTTGTCGGCAGTTGTATCGGCGAGTCTGACGCCTTTCCCAAACGAATACTCAAAAATATCCAAGCCATTTTCCTTTACGTAAAGGGGCATTTCAACCGTTCCGTTATACCCGGAAGCATAAAACGCTTGATCTGCGCCCGACGGACCGAATTTAATCATACTTCCTCCTTAATAACACGTCGTTCTCGATCGTCCTTTTTAGGGCTTCGATCGAATCGAACTTTACGATCTCACGATGAAATTTTAAGAACGTAACTGTGCTTTTTGCGCCGTAAACGTCGCTGTCAAAATCAAGCAAATAGCTTTCGATGTTACGCTTGCCGTCGTCAAACGTTGGATGCGCGCCGACGTTGGTGACCGCTTTATAGATCTTTTGCCCAAAGGACACCTGGGTAAAATACACTCCCTCTTTGATGGGCACGGATAAAAGCTCGTTGTTGATGGTCGGGAACCCCATTTTAACGCCATCGTTACGCCCTTTTACGACGTTACGCGAAAGACTGAACTCTCTGCCGAGAAAACGCCTTACTGCCTTGAGATCCCCTTGCGCAAGAGCTGTTTTAACGCGTTCTGTGCTGACTTTTTGTCCATCGACAGTCATAAGGTCGGAAACGGCAAACGTGCCGCCGATCATGGTTATAAGATCGTTTACGCTCCCCTTGCCTCCTGCACCAAACGTAAAGTCCTTGCCGCACGAAAAACCGTCAACGGACAACTTTTTCGTAATATCTTTGACAAAATCACTTGGAGAAAGAGACAAATAATTATTATCGGCGTCAACGTAATAAACGCAATCCACGCCCAGTGGCTCAATAAACGACAAACGCTCCTCAAAAGTAAAAATCGGACTCTTGTCAATGCCTAAAAGGGGAAAAATGTTGTTGCGGAACATATAAACAGAACATTGCACCCCTTTCTCTTTGGCAAGACGCACAGCGTCACCGATCACTTTTTGATGCCCGACGTGAATGCTGTCAAAAAAGCCGAATGCGATGATCCCGCCTTGCTCATAATTCACTTTTGACAAATCAACGACCCTCATTTGTCCCTCGCAACGATCGCAATAAGCCCATTGTTCACAGAAGCTATGGCGTAAAATACGCCACCCACGGTCACCGTGATCAAGCCGTCATCTTCTACTGTTTCCAGTTTAACTCCATTATCCAGCTTTTTTTTGAAATCTTCGGAAAAATCAACTGTTTTTAAGGATTTTCCAAACTGTTCAAGCGAGAAAAAACCGCTTGTAATATCACCTTCTACTTGCTCTAAAGTCGCGGCGTTTTCAATGGTCATAAGTCCATTTTGCGTGCGCGTTAAGCCGCCCATATACGCAGGGACGGAAAGCGCTGCTCCGATGTCACGGCAAAGCGAACGAATATACGTCCCGCCTGAGCAAACAACTTCAAAAACAAACTTTTCATTGGAAAGACGTTGAATCAGTTTGACATCATATACGGTCACTTTGCAGGGTTTGAGCTCCGCTTCCAAGCCCTTATAAGCAAGCTTGTATGCTTTTACCCCACCAACGGACTTTGCGCTGTATTGCGGCGGGATTTGCTCGATTTTTCCCACAAAAGAGTTAAGAGTACGAGTAAGCGTCTCATCGGAAAGTTCGGGAACGGGAGATTCCACTACGACCTTTCCCGCTTCATCAAGGGTATCCGTCGTTTTCCCCAAAACACAAGTGGCAACGTAGGTTTTTCTTTTGGATAAAAAGTAATCGAAAAGTTTGGTTGCGGAACCGACGGCAATGCCAAGCACCCCCGTAGCAAGCGGGTCCAACGTGCCAAGATGTCCCACCTTTTGCTTCATGCCGGTTTGACGCCGCAAAATGCCGCGGATCTTGATGACCAAATCGCTTGACGACCATCCGATTGGTTTTATGACGTTATAAAAACCATTCATAGACAGTCTTTACACGCCTTTAAAATGTCATCCAAAACGTTGCCGTAAAAGCCGTTGATCATAAATCCGGACGCATTTTTGTGCCCGCCTCCTCCGAAAACGGAGGCGATCGCGTTTGCATCAACGGACTTTTGCGTCCGTACGCTGATCTTATACGAATTCGGGCGGACTTCCGTAATGGATACGGCGATCTCAACACCGGCGACGTTTACGATCTCATTGACAAGATTGGACGTATTTGCGGAAGACGTCCCGGTTGCGGCGAAATCTTCTTTTGTAAAGGTGATCACGCCGATCTTGTTTCCCTCGAAAAACTGCGCTTTTGCCAGAGCACGGGCTTTTAGTTTAAAGGTTTCAAAGGTGATCTCGCGGAAATGCTTATAAGAAATATCCGAGCTTGGAATGCCATATGACAGAAGTTCGGAAGCGATGGACAACGTACGAACCCCGACGTTGGAAAAGCCGAAATTGCCTGTATCGGTGATCAATCCGGTATAGAGCAACGTCGCAACGTCCCTATCGATCAAGGACGCGTCGTATTGTTTCATCAAAAGGAAAATCAGTTCCGCCGTTGCGCCGGAATGCGGGTCGATAAAGTTGTTTTTGGCAAAGTTTCTGTCCGCAAGATGGTGGTCGATGGAAAGGTTGTTTCTGCCTTTTAAGAAAACGGGGCGATATTTGCCAAGCCTGTCTTCCGTGGCGCAATCGATGGCGATCGTCAGATCATAATTCTGTTTGACCTCATCTGAGTTTACGGCGTCCGCCGTATAGAGGTCGGTCATGTCAAACTTCAATTCACCGTCACAGTACGAAGAAACGTCCTTACTCGTTTTTATCAGGAACAAACGCAACGCTAAAGCGGAACAAATCGTATCGCAATCGGGGTTGATATGTGAAAAAAGCGCGATGGAATTCGCACTTTTTATCATATTTACAACATCAATTATCTCCATAATCTTCGCCTTTGTAGTTTTTTTCGGTTTCGTGAGTTTTGTCCATCGCGTCCTCGATCAGATCGGTAAGTTGTTTGGCTTGCTCGATCGAATCATCCGGAATAATGCGAAGGAAGGGAACGATGCGCATTTTAACGCGCTGTTTCAAAAGGTTCCTCATGTGCCCCGTGCAGTTGTTTAACGCATCAAAGGTTTCCTCTTTCAAGGTGGGATCTCCGAAATAGCTGACGTAAACACGCGCGTGCGAAAGATCGTCGCTGGTTTTTACTTCCAAAACCGTCAGCATCCCGTGAATACGCGGATCGTTAAGCTCGTAGCGAAAAATCACGGAGAGCTGTTTGGAAAGTTCGGAATTGATGCGCTCGATATTCATTTATTGTTGGACCTCCTCAACGACAAAGCACTCGATCACGTCGCCGACTTTAATATCGTTGTAGTTTTCGATGCCCACGCCGCATTCAAAGCCGTTCAACACCTCTTTTACGTCGTCCTTCATGCGCTTCAAAGACGAGATCTTGTTCTCGGTGATGACCACGTTGTCACGCAGCAAACGAACGTCGGCATTCCTTTGTATCTTGCCTTCAACAACTTTACAACCTGCGATGACGCCTACGCCGCTGATCTTAAAGATTTCTCTGACTTCCGCCCTACCGAGAACGTTTTCTTGGAACTTGGGCGCAAGCATACCTTTCAAGGCAAGAGAAATGTCGTTGAGAACGTCGTAAATGATCCTGTAGTTGCGGATATCAACGCCGTGCTTTGCAGCCGCCGCTTTGCTGTTGCTATCCGGACGCACGTTGAAGCCGATGATGATGGCTTTTGACGTACTTGCAAGGACAACGTCCGATTCATTGATCGCGCCGACGCCCTTGTGGATAACTTTGACTTTAACTTCATCGTTACTGAGCTTCAAAACTTCTTGCACAAGAGCTTCGACAGAGCCCTGCACGTCCGCTTTTACGATCAAATTAAGCTCTTTAAGCTTACCCTCGTTGATCTGAGCGAAGATATCCTCCAAATTGGGCTTGCTTGCATTGTCTTCTTCCGTCTTGACCTTGATCTTTCTTTCTTCGGCGATCTTTCTGGCAAGCTTTTCATCGTCCAGTACGATCATCTTATCACCGGCGGACGGAGCCTCGTCAAAACCAAGCACGGAAACCGGCATGGAAGGACCCGCTGTTTTGACAAGTTTGCCCTTGTCGTTCAGCATGGATTTCACCCTGCCGCAAGCAGAACCGGCAACCATAATGTCGCCGACGTGAAGCGTGCCGTTTTGCACAAGGATCGTTGCAACGGGACCTGCTTTGTCAAGTTTCGCTTCAATAACTGTGCCACGCGCCGGTCTCTTGGAATTGGCTTTGGGTTGCAACTCAACGGAAACAAACAGGTTGATCGTGTCGAGAAGATCTTCAACGCCCTGACCTGTTTTGGCGGAAACGGGACAAGCCGTTACGTCACCGCCGTATTCCCCTACGACTACGTCGTAATTGAGAAGTTCACGCTTGACGCGGTCGATATCCGCACCATGCTTGTCGATCTTGTTGATCGCAACGATGATGGGCACGGAAGCCGCTTTTGCGTGGTTGATCGCCTCAACGGTCTGCGGCATAATACCGTCGTCCGCTGCGACAACGATGATCGCAATATCGGTGACCATCGCGCCGCGAGCACGCATCGATGTAAACGCTTCGTGACCCGGGGTGTCGATAAAGGTGATCATTTGACCGTTCTTTTCGATCGTGTAAGCACCGATGTGTTGCGTGATGCCGCCGGCTTCCTTTTCCGCCACGTGCGAATTTCTGATATAGTCAAGGAGCGACGTCTTGCCGTGGTCGACGT
>DFFS01000050.1:0-734 GCA_002371075.1 Christensenella sp. UBA3770 | reverse complement strand
TCGACGTGACCCATGATCGTAACGATCGGTGCGCGCGGCTCGGTGTTTTCCTCCTCCGACTCGTCGGTGATGATCTCCTCAAGTTTTTCTTCCGCAGATTTATCCGCTTTAAGCTCAAGCTCGATACCGTAGTTGGCGGCAATGAGCTCCGCCATAGAGAAATCGATGGAATCGTTGATGGTTTTCATCACGCCTTCCAACAAAAGCATCTTCATGATCTCCGCAATCGGCTTGCCGATCTTTTCGGAAAGCAACTTGATGGGTACGGGATCAACGTTGATAACCGCCTTTTCAATGACGGTCTGCGTCACAACGGGCGCCTGTTTTTGATACTTCTTGCTCTTAAAGCGCCTTGCGATCTCGCTGTCGTCGATCTCCTTACCGTTTTCAAGCTCACGCCTCAAGATGCTCTTCTTACTGGCGCCTTTCTTATCATCGTAAAGACCGGGGGCTTTGTCGTAGCTTTGCTTTTTGCCGCCTTTGCCGCCCTTTCCGGGTTGCGGGGGCATAAACATCGGCTTATCCTTGTCGGCAAGACCCATGCCGAAATCTTTCTGACCGAAAGGTCTTTGTTGGAACCCACCCGGGCGATTGCCGCGATTGTAGCCGCCGTTTCTTTCACTTTCCGGAATATAAACGATGGGCTTGAACTTTTTAGGTTCGGGCACGTCGGGACGAAGAGGATTATTCTTTATCTCAACCGGCGCGACTTCCTCCGTTTTCTCCGCCTTAGC
>DFFS01000017.1:4411-5319 GCA_002371075.1 Christensenella sp. UBA3770 | reverse complement strand
GAGTTCTTCAACAGCGCGCAGCTGTCCCAGTTTATGGATCAGGAGAACCCGATCGCCGAGCTCACCCACAAGAGAAAGCTTTCCGCTTTGGGCCCCGGCGGTTTGAACCGCGAAAGAGCGGGCATGGAAGTGCGCGACGTTCACCACTCTCACTACGGCAGATTGTGCCCGGTGGAGACGCCGGAAGGTCAAAACATCGGTTTGATCTCCTCGCTGTCCACCTACGCAAGGGTCAACGAGTACGGCTTCATCGAGACGCCGTATAGGAGGATCGACAAGGAGACCGGCATCGTCACCGACGACATCGTTTACATGACGGCGGACGAAGAGGACAACTACATCATCGGTCAAGCCACCGAGCCCATCGGCGAGGACGGCAGACTGCTCAACAAGATGGTTTCCTGCCGTATCTGCGAGGAGATCCGCAACGTGGAAGCCTCCAAAGTGGACTTCCTCGACACCTCTCCGAAGCAGCTCGTTTCCGTTGCTGCATCCTTGATCCCGTTCCTTGAGAACGACGACACCAACCGTGCCTTGATGGGCAGCAACATGCAGCGTCAGGCAGTGCCTCTCGTTCGTCCGGAAGCGCCTATCGTGGGCACCGGCATCGAGTATAAGATCGCGCACGACAGCGGCATCGTCATCCTTGCCGACTTTGACGGCACCGTCACTTCTGTCAGCGGCGACGAGATCACCGTGATGGGCGGCGACAACGTCAAGACGTACGAACTGCAAAAGTTCCAGCGTTCCAACCATGAGACCTGCATCAACCAAAAGCCCGTGGTCAAGGTCGGTCAACAGGTCAAGAAGGGCGACGTCCTCGCGGACGGTCCCGCCACGCAAAACGGCGAGCTTGCCCTCGGCAGGAACATCCTGATCGGTTTTATGACCTGGGAAGGCTACAACTA
>DFFS01000017.1:0-4362 GCA_002371075.1 Christensenella sp. UBA3770 | reverse complement strand
AGGCTACAACTACGAGGACGCTGTTTTGATCAGTGACGAACTTGTCAAGGACGACGTCTTTACCAGCATCCACATCGGCACCTACGACACCGAAGCGCGCTCCACCAAGCTCGGCGACGAGGAGATCACCCGCGACATCCCCAACCGCAGCGAAGATATGCTCAAGGATCTTGACGAAAACGGTATCATTCGCATCGGTGCGGAAGTGCACGCAGGCGACATCTTGGTCGGTAAGGTAGCGCCCAAGGGCGAGACGGATCCCACGCCGGAAGAAAGGTTGCTCCGCAGCATCTTCGGTGAAAAGGCAAGAGAAGTCCGCGACGTTTCCTTGGTCGTGCCGCACGGCGAGTACGGCGTGGTCGTGGACGTAAAGGTCTTTACCAAGGCAAACAAGTCCGATCTCTCCGCCGGCATCAACAAGCTCGTGCGCGTTTACATCGCGCAAAAGCGTAAGATCTCCGTCGGTGATAAGATGGCGGGACGTCACGGCAACAAGGGTGTCGTTTCCCGCGTGCTTCCCAAGGCGGATATGCCCTTTATGGCGGACGGCACTCCGTTGCAGATCGTGTTGAACCCGCTCGGCGTTCCGTCTCGTATGAACATCGGACAGGTGCTTGAAGTCCACTTGGGCTTGGTCGCCAAGATGTTGGATTGGAAGATCGCCACCCCCGTCTTTGACGGTGCGGAAGAAGCGGAGATCAAGGAACTTATGGTTTCCAACGGGCTCCCCGCGGACGGCAAGGTCCAACTGTACGACGGACGTACCGGCGAGCCGTTTGAAAACAAGGTCACGATCGGTTACATGTATTATCTGAAACTTGCTCACCTCGTTGACGACAAGATCCATGCGAGAAGCACCGGTTCCTACTCCCTCGTCACGCAGCAGCCTCTTGGCGGTAAAGCCAAGTTCGGCGGTCAGCGTCTCGGCGAAATGGAAGTTTGGGCGATCGAGGCGTACGGCGCGGCAAACATCTTGCAAGAGATGCTCACCGTCAAGTCGGATGACGTCAGCGGAAGAGAGAAAGCTTACGCCAGCATCACCAAGGGCACCAACATCAGCGAGCCCGGCATTCCGGAGTCCTTCCGCGTGCTTGTGCGCGAAATGCGCTCGCTCGGGTTGGACATTCGCGCCCTCGGCGACAACGGTCAGGAGATCCCCGACACCATCGAAGACGTCAGCGCAAGCGATATGGCGCGCGATGCGGGTGAACTCACCAAGGAGATCGACATCTTCGGAGTGGAGGACACCGTCGGTGAGGATGATAGCGACAGCCCGTTTGAGATCGTTCCCGACGTCGGAGGACTTGACTTCGACAGTTTGGACGGCGACGACGACAGCGACGGCTTTCACTTTTAATGGGAGGTAAAGAACTATGTTTGAAATCAACAATTTTGCATCTATCAAAATCGGACTTGCCTCTCCCGAAAAGATCAGAGAGTGGTCAAGCGGCGAGGTCACCAAGCCGGAAACCATCAACTACAGGACGCAGAAGCCCGAGCCGGACGGCTTGTTCTGCCAAAAGATCTTCGGGCCTACCAAGGACTGGGAATGCGCCTGCGGTAAATATAAGAGGATCAGACACAAGGGCGTGGTTTGCGACCGCTGCGGCGTCAAAGTCGAGCAGAGCAAAGTCCGCCGTGAAAGAATGGGTCACATCGAGCTTGCGTCTCCGGTGGCGCACCTTTGGTTCTTAAAGGGCACCCCCAGCCGTATCGCCACCATTCTCAACATGGGTCCCAAGGAGGTTGAGCAGGTCGTTTACTACGCAAGTTACGTCGTGCTCGATCCGGGTGACAGCGATAAGACCGGCTTGAAGAAGAAGCAGGTCATCAGCGACGAAGAGTACAGAAAGAAGCTTGAAGAGTGCGGCGAAGGCAGCTTCAAGGTGGGCATGGGCGCCGAGAGCATCCAAACCCTCCTTAAGGAGATCGACCTCGACAAGGAGATCCAAAGATTGCGCGAAGAGCTTGCTGCGGAAAAAGCCGCGGGCGAGCAAAAGGGCAAGGGTAAGGGCAAGGACAAGGATCTGATGCTTTCCCCCAAAAAGCTTGCCACCGCAAAACAGCTTGAAGTGATGGAGGCGTTTAAGGCGTCCGGCACCAAGCCCGAATGGATGATCCTTACCGTGCTTCCCGTTCTTCCGCCGGAACTCCGTCCTATGGTGCCGCTTGACGGCGGCAGATACGCCACCAGCGACCTTAACGATCTCTATCGTTTCGTGATCAGCAGGAACAAGCGTTTGAAAAACTTCCTGCAATCGGGCGGCGTGGACGCGATGATCCGCAACGAAAAGCGTATGCTCCAAGTTGCCGTCGACAACCTGATCGACAACAGCAAGCGCGCCAAGTCCAACAACGCTTCAAGGAGCCGTGAGCTCAAGTCCTTGACCGCAATGCTTCGCGGTAAGCAAGGCCGTTTCAGACAAAACCTCCTCGGTAAGCGCGTGGACTACTCCGGTCGTTCCGTTATCGTCGTCGGTCCGGAACTCAAGCTCTATCAATGCGGTCTTCCCAAGGAGATGGCGCTTGAGCTGTTTAAGCCCTTTATCATGAAGGAGCTTGTGGACAGAAACATCTGCAACAACATCAAAAACGCAAAGCGTTTCGTCGAGCGCGCTCGCAACGAAGTGTGGGACGTTTTGGAGGACATCATCAAGGATCATCCCGTGCTTTTGAACCGCGCGCCTACCCTTCACCGCTTGGGTATTCAAGCCTTTGAGCCGGTGCTCGTGGAAGGCAGGGCGATCAAGTTGCACCCGCTCGTTTGCGGCGCGTTCAACGCCGACTTCGACGGTGACCAAATGGCTGTGCACGTGCCCCTCTCCATCGAGGCGCAGGCGGAAGCGCGTTTCCTGATGCTCTCCACCAACAACATCTTGAAGCTTTCGGACGGCAAGCCCGTCATGACCCCGACGCAGGATATGATCCTCGGCAGCTACTACCTGACCATCGTCAAGGATGGCGCAAAGGGCGAAGGCAGATACTTTATGAGCGTGGACGAGGCAAAGCTCGCCTATGCGAATAAGGAGATCGAATTGCAGGCGATGATCTACGTCCGCGTCAGCAAAGAAGTGGACGGCAAGACCGTGACCGGCAGGGTGCACACCACGCTCGGTAGGTTTATTTTCAACGAAGCGATCCCGCAGGATATCCACTTTGTGGATAGGACCAAGCCCGAGAACGCGCTCGCTTTGGAGATCGACTTCCTCGTGGGCAAAAAGCAACTCGGTCAAATCGTGGAAAAGTGCTACAAGTACAAGGGCAGCACCGAGACCGCGGTGGTTTTGGACAAGATCAAGGCGCAGGGCTTCAAGTATTCCACGATCGGCGCGTTGACCACCAGCGTGTTTGATATGCACATCCCCAAAGAAAAGAACGACATCATCGCGGAAGCGGAAAAGAAAGTTGCCGACGTTGAAAAGTTGTTCCGCCGCGGTTTCATCACCGACGCGGAGAGATACAAGACCGTCATCTCCATTTGGGAGACGGCGATCGACGACGTCACCAACGCGCTTTCCAGATGCTGGGATAAGTTTAACCCCATCAAGATGATGGAGCAGTCTGGCGCCCGTGGTAACATGGGTCAGATCCGTCAGCTCGCCGGCATGCGCGGCTTGATGAGAGACCCGACCGGTAAAACCATCGAGCTTCCCGTCAAGAGCAACTTCCGTGAAGGTCTTTCCGCATTGGAGTACTTCATCTCCTCCCACGGCGGTCGTAAAGGTCTTGCGGATACCGCTTTGAAGACGGCGGAATCCGGTTACTTGACCCGTAGGCTCGTGGACGTTTCGCAGTCCGTTATCATTCAAAAGATGGATTGCGGCGATACGAGAGGTATGGACGTCAGCGCGATCACCGTCGGCAGGGGCGACCTTATTGAGAAGCTCAGCGACCGTATCATCGGCAGATACACCGTTGGCGCGATCACCGATCCCAAGACGGGCGAAGTCATCGTTCCGGCGGACAGCATGATCACCGAAGAGCAGGCGGAAGCCATCGAGAAGGCGGGCATCGAGTCCGTCAGGATCAGAAGCGTCTTCACCTGCCAGTGTGAGAACGGCTTGTGCTCCAAGTGCTACGGCAAGAACATGGCAAGCGGCAACCCCGTCAAGATCGGCGAAGCGGTCGGCGTCATCGCGGCGCAATCCATCGGCGAGCCGGGCACGCAGCTTACGATGCGTACCTTCCACAGCGGCGGCGTCGCATCGTCCGAAGATATCACGCAAGGTTTGCCGCGTGTCGAAGAGTTGTTTGAGTGCCGCACGCCCAAAGCGCAGGCGATCATCTCCGATATCGCGGGCGTCGTGTCCATCGTTGAAAAGAACAAGAAGCGCACAGTGGTGGTTTCCGACGCGGAAAATC
>DFFS01000069.1:21508-22402 GCA_002371075.1 Christensenella sp. UBA3770 | reverse complement strand
AAAGCAAAAGAAGCGTAGCGGAACGGAACCATGCTCCGGCATGGTTGCACCACTCTTGAGGAGAATCATTTCGGTGCAACTCCGAAACAAGGGAAAAGGGCAAGTGACATCTTGCAAAAAATCTCGGAACCGATTTCCGAGATTTTTTTATCCAAACCGAAGCGTAGCGAGGTTTGGTATATCATCAAAGGCGGCACCGCCTTTGTATATCATCAGCGCCGTCGGTGCTGTATATCATCACGGTTTTGCCGTGTATAAAAAACCGCTTCGGTTTGATGATATGCAATTCTAATGAATTGATAATATTCAAGCTACTGCTTGATGATATACACGCATTCGCGTGATAATGATCGTCTCCGCCACTATAGACAAAGACGAACCCTAAGGATCACTTGAGACTCGTTTTTGTTAGATACCCTTTTAAACAATTCTTAAATCACTCGTTTTGACTGCGACCGCACTATCGTAAGCCGCAGCTTCTTCCGGCTCATAGAAATCCACTTCCACCTTCCCCGAAACAACAATGTCATCCACGATACAGCCGATCGCGTCCTTGTGTATGCCGCACTTTGCGTAGCACTCTCTTTCGACGATCAATTGCACCCGATCACCGATCGAGAATGGTAGAGTATCCAAAATAGTTTTTGCATTGGCATAGACCTTTTCCAAATCCGAAAAGATCTCTTTTTCAATCTCTTCGGGCAATTGTTCGCTTTCAACGATCAAGTCACTCTGCTCTAATTCTCTAATAATATACTCGCCCAGAATCTTCGGATGAAAGAACAGAACATCGGCAGTATGTGCAAAGACCTTCAGCACTATCCCGTGCGTATCTTTCTGAATTCCCGGTTCCGCCTTGAGCTTTTCGTTGTTTATCCTTATCAAATCAGCTTT
>DFFS01000069.1:13197-21352 GCA_002371075.1 Christensenella sp. UBA3770 | reverse complement strand
GGGGATCGCCAACTGTTGTCCGTGTTCATCAAGCTTCTTTCTTTTATACTGTCCGCTTTTATAGGCAAGAAGCGCTTGTTCGGCATACGTATTCCTTAATTCTTCCGAATCATCTATAGTTCTCTATGTCCGATAATTGCAAGAGAAAATCGTATCTCAAAGTTGATTATATAAAAGCGATATATTTATAAAGCTTTTCCGCCCCCCTCTCACGCCGTTTTGCCAAGCGCGGTGGAAAGAGCTTTTTTGACCTCTGCCGTCAATACTTTGTAGCCCGCGTCGGTCAGATGGGCGCCGTCCGAGGTGTACTCCGGCTTGATCTCGTTGATCTCGGGGTCAAACAGCGGCGTGAAGGCGTCCACGTAAAGATAGCCGTATTTCTCGGCAAGCAATTTTATTTTGACGTTGTTTAAGCAGACGAGCGCGTTCTTTTGGGCAAACCTGCCGCCCATTGCCGTCAGCGAAACGACAACGACTTTTGCCTCAGGCAAAGCCCCTTGGAGTCCCTTGAGGATCTCCTCATAATCGTCAAACATCGTGCCGAGATTGTTGCCCCCGATAAGGAGCACGACCGCCGCAGGATGGGCGTCATAAGCAGACACTTTGAGCCTGTCGACGAGGTCGGACGTTTTGTCCCCGCCGATGCCTCTGTTTAAGGTTTTGTACTCCGGATAATACCTTTCAAGCGCGCAGCCATCCGTCAAACTATCCCCCAAAAACACCACGTGATCCTCCCCGGGGAGAAGGGCTGCGTTTTCCTCCGCATAGCGCGCAAGTTTTGCCGCGCGGTACTCGGATACAAGGCGCTGAAACTCCCTCTCTTCCCTTTTTGGCACGGCGTAAAGAAACCAAACCAACAGGAAGGCTGTTACCGCAAGGATCAGGGCGGCGGCCATTATGACAATGATTTTGAGCTGTTTTTTCATATCCTCTCGCCTGTCAGTATAACACATTATTTAAAAGATTACAACGTGCGATTTCCCCTCCTATGCAAAATAAAAAGATCCCTTTTGGGATCTTTTTAACAGATTGGACAGACGTATTCTCAGGCGCTCATACGCTCCGCGATCTCATGCTTGGGCGTGTTGTCGATGACCTTAAAGCACAGCGCCGCAAGGATGGCGCCCACAAACGGACCGACGACAAAGATCCAGCTTTGTTTGAGGGCGTCGCCGCCCGCAAAGAACGCCGGGAACAGCGAGCGCGCCGGATTGACCGAAGTGCCCGTCACCCCGATGCCAAGCAGGTGCACCAGCGTCAAGGTCATGCCGCCCACGATGCCGATAAAGCCCTTGTTTTCCGTCTTTGCCGTCACGCCAAGCAGCGACACCACAAACACAAAGGTCATGATGATCTCCGCCACGACTGCCACAACGATGGCGACCGCATCGCCGTGCACTGCCGTAATGGCTTCCTGCATGACGTTTGCGCCGTAGCTTTGCCTTGTGCCAAACAGCAGCATCAACTCCAAACAAGCCACCGTTGCGCCCACAAACTGCCCGATCATATATCCGATAAGGTCTTTAAAGGAGAGCCTCTTGTTGATAAACAGCGCAAGGGAAACCGCCGGATTTAAGTGGCAGCCAGACACCTCACCGATCACAAAGGACATTGCGATCAAGGTCAAGCCAAACGCCAGCGCGGTGGGAACGATGCTTGCACCGGTGTAAACCGCCACGCCGCAGCCAAAGAGCACCAGCGTCATCGTGCCGATCATCTCGGCAAAATACTTTTTGAACGAACTACATTCCTTTTCCATATTACCTCCCGAGCCCCACGAAAACGGACTCGTTTTGTAGTATGGACGCCGCGGAAACGGTTTAAACATAAAAAAAAGGGGAGCCGCCGCTCCCCCACTTTTTAAATCACATTCTGTAACCGTCTTTTTGCATTGCAAGCACTTGCAGGTTAAGTTGCTTGACAAGCTCCTCGTTGTTGGGCGTCTTTTGCATCAAGGTGATGATGCCCTCTGCCGCCTCTTGGTTGTCCCCCGTCGAAAGCAGCTTGCGAATGAGGTACGCACCCTCCAGCTCCTTTTGCGAGAGCAACAGCTCTTCCCTTCTGGTGCCGCTGCGATTGAGGTCGATCGCGGGGAAGATGCGCTTTTCGGACAGGCGCCTGTCAAGATGGATCTCCATGTTGCCGGTGCCCTTAAACTCCTCGTAAACCACGTCGTCCATACGGCTGCCGGTATCCACAAGCGCGGTGGCGATGATCGTAAGGCTGCCGCCGTTTTCGATGTTTCTCGCCGCGCCGAAGAACCTCTTGGGGAAATAGAGCGAAACGGGATCCACGCCGCCCGAGAGCGTCTTGCCGCTGGAAGGCACGATCACGTTGTTTGCCCTTGCCATACGGGTCAAGCTGTCCAAAAGGATCACGACGTCCTCGCCGTCCTCCACCATGCGCTTTGCCCTGTTGAGCACAAGCTCGGCGACCTTGATGTGGTTGTCGCTCTCTTCGTCAAAGGTGCTGTAAATGACCTCGCCTTTGATGCTGCGCTGCATATCGGTCACTTCCTCGGGGCGCTCGTCGATCAAAAGCACCATCAGCTTAACTTCGGGCGAATTTTCCGAAATGGAGTTGGCGATCATCTTCAAAAGCGTGGTCTTACCTGCCTTGGGCGGCGAAACCACCATTGCGCGCTGTCCTTTGCCGATGGGTGCGATCAGGTCGATCGCTCTTGCGGCAAGCTCATTTCTCTTGCCCGGAACCTCCAAACGCAAGCGCTGATTGGGGAAGATCGGGGTAAGGTCGTCAAAGCGGGGACGCGAAACGGCGTACTCCACGCTCTTGTGATTGACTTCGATGATGGCTTCCACTGCCGGCGGCTTGCCCTCCGCGGTGGTGCGGCAATACGCGGTCACGTAATCGCCGGGACGCAGCCCGCTGCGCTTGAGCTTTTGCGTGGGAACGTAGCTGTCCTTGGAACTGTTTCTGAAATTGCTTGCGCGCAGGAAACCGTAGCCGTCGGGCAAAATCTCCAAAATGCCGGAACGGACCTCGCACCCAAGCAGATTGCTGCCCTTGTCGTCGCTTTCGTTAAAGGTTTCGGTGGTGTTTGCCTGCTTTCTGTCAAAACGAACGGTGTCCGCGCTCTTTTGATCGGTCACTTCCGCCGTGCGCCAACGCCTGCCCTCCGGTCTACGGTTTTGCGGGATATAGGTGCGATAACCGACGCTCTTTTCCTCCGCCTTTTCGGCAGTGACTTCCTGCACCGAAAGCACGGGGGCTCGGGACGCGGTCTTGGGCGGACGACCCGCCTTTCTGACCTTTTGCGGCTCCGCCTTGCCGTCGCGGATGTCCAAAATGCAGTCGATCATCTCCTGCTTTTTCAAAGCAGTCGGATGCGGGACCCCCACTTCACGCGCAAAGGTCCTGATCTCATGGATGCCCATATTGTCAAGATCATCCCTCGTAATGTTGTTCAAATCCATTGAAGTAGCCATAAAACCTCCGAAAAACGCAAAAAATTTGCAAAAGAATATATGATAGAGTATTCCTTTTCAGACGATGGTATTCATCCGAAAAGTATCCGAGCCGAATGTTTCGGCTTTGTTATCCACTTGGTGCAGTATTGACCGGAAGAGTCAGTTTTTTTCAAAACAAAGAACTTTCATTGAATATTCGTCGTCAAAATCGGCGCGGTCAAACTCAACCTTGCCCGCTTTAACGTATTCAACGTCTTCTTTGTCAAAGTAATCGAGAAAAGCGTCGACGCCGTCGATATCCATATCAACGTCGTCGGTTTTGTAATGCATGGGGATGATCACGCTGGGCATCAGGCGATCGACGTACTCTTTGGCAAGCTCCGCATCGATCGTGTAATTGCCGCCCACCGGCACAAGCAAAATGTCAACGGGACCGATCGCTTCGATCATCATCGGAGAGGGGCCGTGCCCCACGTCGCCAAGGTGGCAGACGTTGACGCCGTCCATGCGAATGTTAAAGATCACGTTGGAGCCTCTGTGTTTGCCGTTTGCCTCGTCGTGATAGGTGTTTAAACCAAAGATCTGCACGCCCTTGACGTCATGCATGCCCGGCTTATCGATGACCATAGGATCGCCGAGCACGGCTTTGACGTTGTTGTGGTCGTAGTGCGCGTGGCTCACGGTCACGACGTCTGCGCGAACGGAAGGAAGAGTGATGCCTATATCACTTGAGTATGGATCGGTGATAACCGTCGTACCGGTGCTTTCTTCCAAAAGGAAGCACGAATGCCCAAGCGGTGTAATGATCATAAACAGCTCCTTATTTGTTTTTGTATTTCTCCACGAGTTCGACGATCTTGTCGTGGGGGTCCAAAAGTTTGCTCACCGAGCACTTTTGGTGGGTGGCGCTGATGATATACGCGCCGTATTTTGCCATATTTGCCTCAATAAACCAGGGCTCCTTGCGAAGCTCGTCGGGAACGTAAGTAAGGTTGGTGGTGATGACCGCGTCGAAAAGATTTTTCTCATACGCGTCGCGGAATTTTGCCACGCCCTCCGTAAACAAGCCGAACGTCGCGGAAAGGAAGATGCGGTTTGCGCCCCTCTCCTTCAAGTGAGAAGCGAGGTTGATCAAGCTGTCGCCCGTTGCGATCAGGTCGTCCGCAACAAACACGTCCATGCCCATCGGAGAATCACCGATATACTCGTGCGCAACGATGGGGTTCCTGCCGTTGACGACGGTGGAGTAATCGCGCCTCTTGTAGAACATGCCGAGGTCCAAGCCGAGAATGGAGGCGTAATAGGTGTTTCTGTTCATCGCGCCCTCGTCCGGACTGACGATCATAAAGTGATCCTTGTCCAAGCTGAGGTTGTCAAAACGCTTCAAAAGCGCCTTGATGATCTGATAAGAGGGCATAAAGTTGTCAAAGCCCATAAGCGGCGTTGCGTTTTGGACGCGCGGATCGTGCGCGTCAAACGTGATGAGCTCCGTCACGCCAAGCGCCTCAAGCTCCTGAAGCATCATCGCGCAATCCAAGGACTCCCTTGCGCTGCGCTTGTGCTGCCTGCCGCCGTACAAAATGGGCATCAAGACCGTGATGGAATTCGCCTTGCCGCCGATGGCGGAAATGATCCTCTTAAGATCGGCATAGTGATCGTCGGGAGACATCGGGACGCTCATGCCGTACATGTTGTAACGAATGCTGTAGTTGCCAACGTCGCAGATGATGAAAATGTCCATACCGCGAACGGATTCCTTGATGAGCGCTTTCGCATCGCCGGAGGTAAAACGCAAGCAGCCGTGTTCCAAAAGGAAAGTCTTTTTCGTAAAGGACTTGCCGTGCTTTGCCGCCTCCTCATTATACCATTGCACGAGATAGTTGTCAATGCGCTCGCCGAGCTCCTGAGCTCCTGCCATCGCAATGATACCCATTTCGGGGAAATGTGCTTCGAAATCAAACGCTTTTTCAAGAAATGATGTTGACATAAGTACCTCCGATTGATTTTACATGTATAAATTTGCATCCGGAAACTCCGGCTCGCAGGTGAGATTGATCCCCAAACGTTTAAACAGCCTTTCGTCCGCCGCGCTGAGG
Organism: Christensenella sp. UBA3770; assembly: GCA_002371075.1. Classification (GTDB taxonomy): domain Bacteria; phylum Bacillota; class Clostridia; order Christensenellales; family CAG-1252; genus CAG-1252. Next base: position 15,828 of record DFFS01000069.1, on the reverse strand, counting down.
ATACAGGTGGAGTGCGCCTCGCACCCTTTTAACAGTTTGAGATGCTGTACGGCAAGCTCCGCCGCGTGGTTGTTGGTTTGGCTGACGACAAGCGCCATCAAAACCTCCGACGGATTGAGCTGATAGTGCATCTCCTTATACGTCTTTTTCTTCAAAGAGACCATCGGGCGAATAACCGCCGGCGCGATCAGTTTAATGGGGTCGGCAATGCCCGCAAGCACCTTGATGCCGTTAAGGAGCGCCGTGGAGGCAGCCTCCAAGTCGTCCGTCGTCTTGCCCGTAACGATCTGTCCGTCCGGAAGCTCCAACGAAACCACCTGCTTGCCGCACTTCTTTGCCTTTTCGAGAGCGGGAGCGACCACCTTTCTGTCGGCGGTGGAAAGCCCGAGTTCGCTCATCAAAAACTCCAACTTTTTGATCGTGTCCATCTCCGCCAAGCCCTGCTTATAATAGCAAAGGGTTTGATAATAGCGACGGATGATCTCCTGCTTGGCGGCGTTTTGAACGACTTCGTCGTTGACGATGCCGAAGCCTGCCATGTTGACGCCCATATCGGTGGGAGATTGATACTTGCATTCCCCGAGAATGCGGGTCAAAATTGCTTTGACGACGGGGAAAACCTCAATGTCGCGGTTGTAGTTGACCGTCTTGATCCCGTAGGCTTCCAAATGGAAGTGGTCGATCATGTTGACGTCCTTCAGATCCGCCGTGGCAGCCTCGTAGGCGACGTTGACGGGATGCTTTAAGGGAATGTTCCAAATGGGGAAAGTTTCAAACTTGGCGTAGCCGGCTTTGACCCCCCTCTTGCTTTCGTGATAGAGCTGGCAAAGGCAGGTTGCCATCTTGCCGCTACCGGGACCGGGCGCGGTGACGACGATGAGCGGACGCTCCGTTTCGATATACGGGTTTTGACCGTAGCCCTCGTCGGAAACGATGGTGTTGACGTCCGTCGGATAGCCCTTTGTGCGGGTGTGGATGTACACCTTTTCACCACGGAGCTCCAACTTCTTCTTAAACAGATCCGCCGCGGGTTGCCCCTCGTACTGCGTGATCACGATGCTGCCGACAAAAATGCCGAGCGCGCGGATGTTGTCGATCGTGCGCATAACGTCGTGGCCGTAATCGATGCCCATATCGGCGCGGATCTTGTTCTTTTGCAGGTCCGCGGCGTTGACCGCCATGATCAACTCCGCCTTATCCTTTAATTTTTGCAGCAACTTGACCTTTGCATTGACGTCAAAACCGGGCAAAACGCGCGAAGCGTGGTAGTCATCGAACAGCTTGCCGCCGAACTCAAGATACAACTTGCCGCCAAAGCTGTTGATGCGTTCCAAAATGGCTTGGGATTGCTTTTTAACGTACAGTGTATTGTCAAAACCGATCTTCATAAGTGTTACCTGTAAAAAATCAAATTCACGCCGCCAAACATAAGTTTGACCACGGGTATGAGTATATCATTTCGTTCCGTTTTTTGTCAAGCGTTCTCCGCCATCCCCCGATCAAAAAAATCAATACCCGCCTTAAGCGCCAAAGAAGATGCGACTCGGGTCAAAAGATCACAAAATTTCCCACGTCAACAAACGCCGCGGTCACAAGCGCCAAGAGCAGCATGTTGACGATTTGGTGCACGATCACGATCAACAAGGTGTGACGCCCGACAAAACGGAAAGGACGGTTCCAAGCGCCGTCCGCCTTTGGCAAAAGGGACTTGCCTCCGCCGTATAACAGGGTGATGACGGCAGCGCCGCCGAAGGCATAGCCCAAATACGGCAAAAGCGGGAAATAATCCCCACCCATCCAAGAAACCTCGCAAAAGCTCTCGTGTAAAAACATCAACCAAGGGTTGGTATGCACGTCCGCTTGGTTCAAAAGATGGTTTGTCACAAAGACCACCGCCGTGATCGCCAAGGAACAGATCACAAAGATCAAGTCCCCTCTCTTTTCGGAAAGGCGGGTCAACGCGTAAACCGCAGAGACGGCTATCGTCGCAAAACTCAACATATGCAAAACGCCGAACGTGATGATATCCGATTCGTCAATGATCTGAAGGGTGGCGGCAAGATACGTGCCGAGCGTGATAACGGCAGCGGCGAGGAAAGTCTTCATTGCACGGGTCAAATTGTCGCGGCTGAAAATGGTGCTGCCGCCGCAAAGACCGAAAAAGATGCAAAGCGCCACGACTTGAACGATGTCGCGGGTACGACCGATCCAAGAGGCGCCGTGATCCCACCACATCTCGGCAAAACGCGCGATGGCGGCGGCTGCCCCGCCCTGCGAATGCCACACGTCGGCAAACTGAAAGGCAAGGTCGTACATCAGGTGATCTATGCACATCAAAAGAATGGTGAAACCGCGGAGAAAATCAAGTTCCCAAATACGCCTGCCCGCCCCTCTTTCCGCGGCGGGAAAATTTAAGACGTTATCCCTTGACTCTCCCTTGAAAAACATATTATTCGTCCTTGTATTCCGTGCCGACGTAACGGCGAGTGCCGTCGGTTTCCTCAAAAAGCTCGAAACGGTCGGAATACTCCTTTACGAGAATGCCGGGACGACGTTTGCTGTAATAAATGAGCGGACGCTCGGGCACGGGAGGATACACGCCGCCGTTGCCGTTTTGGGTTTCATAGGGAG
>DFFS01000069.1:0-13146 GCA_002371075.1 Christensenella sp. UBA3770 | reverse complement strand
GGGAGGCTCCTGCCCGCCGTAATACGGTGCCGGAGATTGCCCGTAACCGTACAGAGGACGCGGGGCGTAATTGTCGGTTGGTTGCGCTTCGCCTTGGTAATACGGCGCATGCGGGCGAGGCGCGCCGTAAGAGGGATCGTACGGGTTCCCCGACGCGGGAGATCCTCCATAAGGAGGATAATAGCCGTTTTGACCGTAATAATAGGGGTCGTATCCACGCGGATCATAGGGTTGCTGTTGCGGCTTTTCTTCCTCTTTTTCGTCCTTTTCATCCTTCTCGCGGGACTTTTTGAGCTCGTCACGATACTCTAAAAACGGCGCAAAAACAGAGGACAGCGGGCGAATGATCAAGTTGCGAATGGAAATGATAACCGCCGCGATGCAGGACAAGCCCAACCCGATGTAATATAAGATCTGATCCGTGCCGACGCCGCCGAAGGTAAACTCGGTGGTCGCAAGCAAAACGATGCCGAAAACACCGTAAAAAAGCGGGATATACAAGCCAAAAAAGATGATCAACGACGCCAAAACTTTGACGACTACCGCCAACAGCTTAAATACCAATTTTATGACCGTCCAAAGGATGACCAAAATGGTGAATATAATGCCGTCTTTCACACTTCCTCCCCAAGCGGCAGCATCGCGTGCAAATACGCAAAGAAATATGCTTCCGCATTTTTAAATTATAGCATATTTTATTCAAATTAGTAAATGTTTTTCAAAAACAAAGATTTTACGGCAAAAATCGACGCGGCATTGATATGCGCGATCACTTCCCCGCCGTCAACGTGCGAAGCAGTTCCTTACAACACAACTCGATTTGATCGTAAACGCCGTCAAAATCGCCGGTGTACCAAGGGTCCTCGATCTCGGCGCCGTTTAAGCCGTATTCGCCCAAAAATACCGCCTTGGAAGAGGCGAGAGGGGATATCCACGCCAAATAGCGCAGGTTACGGCTGTCCATGCAAAGCAAAAGATCGCACTCCTCCGCTTCTTTGGGCGTGAGTTTATGAGCCACGTGCGTGGGACAAGGGACGCCGTGCGCCTTCAAACAGCGCTTGGACGAGGGGTAAACGTCCTGCCCGATCGACTCATCGGATGCCGCAGCCGACGAGATATCAAAGCGACTCTCCAAGCCTGCTTTTTTGACAAGATCGGCAAAGACAAACTCCGCCATAGGCGAGCGGCAAATGTTTCCGTGACAAATAAAGCAAACTTTGATCATATTCCTCTCACGACGGCGTACATTTTCACATCCAAAACTTCGCCGTTTTTCACGGCGTTGCTCCTGAGCGTTCCTTCCAAAGCGAAGCCCGCCTTTTCCAGCACGCAGCAGGACGCGACGTTGCGCGCAAAAGGATCCGCGAAAATGCGCAAAACATCGCTGTTTTCAAAAACGCGCTTCACCGTTTGACGCACTGCCTCGGTCGCATACCCTTTGCCCCAATAGGGCTTGCCGATATAGTATCCCATCTCCGCGCTGCGGGAATGGACGTTTTCACATCTGCAAACGCTTATGCTGCCGATGACCCTGTCGTCCAAAGCGATGGCAAAGGCAAACACCTTGTCTTCAGGCGCGGCAAGCATCGCGCGAATGTATTCTTCCGCGTCCTTTGTGGTATACGGATACGGCAATCCGTCCCGCAAATTGTTCAAAACGTCGGGATCGTTGAGGGTTTTTGCCAAATCGACCTTGTCCTCAAGTTTCCACTTTCTTATCTTGATCTCCATGCGTCCGTCCTCCCCGCCCCGCGCGTTTTCGCCAAGCGGCGTCAATCGTATTGTAGCATAACGCGCGCCTGCCCGCAAAGGGCTTTGGCGGGAAAATATTTTGCAAATTTTCGTTTTTCAGTTGCAATCTAAGCGTGAATATACTATAATTTGGTAGTTAATCCGTTGGATTACGTCAACAAGCGGTCTTCCGCGTCAATAGAAATGGAGAGTTGGCTGAGTGGTCGAAGGCGCACGATTGGAAATCGTGTTTACCTCACAAGGGTAACTAGGGTTCAAATCCCTAACTCTCCGCCACTTAACAAAAAGTCGGATTTATCCGACTTTTTTAACGCAAACTTAACGTTAGGGATTTGAACGAGAGCGTCAAGAAATCGACAGTTGACTTCTGTCGATTTTAGCGATGACCGAAGTTGAGCAAAAGGCAAATTACAAGCAAAAACGTCATGCCTTTTGCGAAACGAGAGCAAATCCCATCTCGACGCCATCCTTTTATCGGGCTTTTCACCCACGGATTCAAACGCTCGAAGCATAGCTTCTTCACGCGCTTTGGCTAAAAACAGCGCACTGTGCTGTTTTCTTAACGCGTCGCGCCCTATCTCTCCGCCAAAAAGAACCTAAATTGAACACGCTTCAATTTAGGTTCTTTTTTATCCAAACCGCAAGGTTTGGCATATCATCACACCTTCAGGTGTGTATATCATCAAGGGCAACTGCCCTTGCATATCATCACGGCTCTGCCGTGTATAAAACAATCCTTGCGGTTTGATGATATATGCTTTGCAATGATGTATTAACAAAAACGTAATTTTTGATGATCATTATTATTTCTCCTTGTAGTACAATTTGCAATGGCACAGCCCCTCGAACTCCGGATCCGCGATCTGATTACGGAATTCTTGGCACATACATTTGAATTCGGGACGTTTCCCAACGCGACAGGGACAATACCCGTCTTTCGCCTTCAGCCCTTCCTGTATGATCTTTACCGTTTCAACGTCTTCATTGAGTCTGATCTTCATTTCCGTCGATCCTCCTGATCAAAGAGCGGCGGCTACCGCTTTCTTAACTTCCGCCATGTCTACCGTCGGCTCGAACCTAGCGATCACCTTCCCTTCCCTGTCCACAAGGAATTTGGTGAAGTTCCATTTGATATACGCCTTATCCCCGAACTTTTTATTATTCAAATTGGCGAACTTATTCAGGAAGAAGTTCTTTACCCCCTTCCCGAATCCCTCGAAAGGCTTCTCGGTCGCAAGGAAAGCAAAGAGCGGGCTGGCCGTCTCACCGTTGACGTCCACCTTAGCAAAGCGCGGGAAGTCTGTGCCGAACTTCATCGTGCAAAAGGCGTGTATCTCATCGTCGTCCCCCGGAGCTTGATCCGCGAACTGATTACACGGGAAGTCTAATATCTCGAACCCTTTGTCCTTCATCTCCTTATACATCGCTTCGAGTGGTTTGTAATGAGGAGTAAAGCCGCACCCGGTCGCGGTATTGACGATAAGCAATACCTTCCCTTGATACTCGGAAAGGCTGATGTCCTTCCCCTCTCTGTTTTTCACCACATAGTCGTATACTGTACTCATATTCATCCCCCCTTTTTTATTTCTTATTGTTGATCAATTCGTATAATGCCGAATATAGCCCCTTAGCCGTTTCGGGCGGGAGCCCGATGCAATCTGCCACTTGTAGCGGAATGAGCTTCGCCTTTTCTTGTAAGTCTTTCCCTTTTTCCGTTAAAGAAACGGTGACCACCCTGTCGTCCTCCTCTGCTCGCGCCCTCGTGAGGTAGCCTTCCTTCTCAAGCTTTTTCAAAAGGGGGGAAAGTGTGCCGTTGTCCAGCCACAGCTTTTCGCCGATCTCCCCGACCGAAAGCCCGTCCTGCTCCCATAACACCAAAAATACGAGATACTGCGTGTAGGTGAGCCCGAGCGGCTTTAAGAGCGGTGTGTAGAGAGACACCACGTTACGCGCCGCCGCATACAACGGGAAACACAGTTGGTTTTTCAGCTTCATCGCTTCCTTATAATCGTATTCCATCATTCCTCCATCCAATTATGTTTTATGCGATTATATTTTATCAAATACATTTGAATGCTGTCAACTTTTTTCGTGAAGTACATTTTCATTCCCTACTTGGCGTAAAATGACACTTTTTCGCAATCAACAGCAGTGTGTGTTTATAGTAAACAAGTCGGAGCTTGCGGCGGCAACATCACCCCACAAAGCGGCGGTGCGCTTTGCGGGGGACCCCGAATACCGCCCGCTTCGCTCCGATATAAACACACGTCCTTTTTTGAGCAAAAAAATGACCGAGAGAAAGGCTGAATGAATTATTCAACTTTCGTTACCATCGCTCCGCCATTAGAGACAAAAACGAACCCCAAGGATTACTTGAGGTTTGTTTTTGTTTTCCTATTTTCATTATTCATTATCGGGAATCACCTTCAAGTCTTCGACCCGAACGCCGACGTCAATCTCCCGCATAATCATAGCGCCATATTTATTCTTATAGTACTCCCCGTCAAAGAAGACTAAAACATAACCGTTACGTTCATCCCCCAACATAACCGTCCCTTTATGCCCTACCTTGATTCCTCTTTGCGCATATTCTGCTCTATCTTTTATAAGTTCTACTCTCGCTAACTCTTTCATTTGTCGTCTCCATATGGCGTAACAAGCACAATTTCTCCATCCGGATAAACCATCCACCCGGCGACAAACGTAACGTCTTCGCCCGTATCCTTTCTTTTTAAGTGTATCACAGTGTCAATTCTTTGTCCATATCCATCCAGCACATCAAGCTCATATTCGCCGCATTGTATAGCCAATTGTGCTTGTTTTTCTATTTCGCTCTTCAAGAAATCCGCATCATAAATGGAATAGCCCCATTTTTCCAAAAGCGCTTTCTTACCTTTGTTTTTCTCGTTGTTAAAAATGTACTTTGTATACTTCTCTATCGAGCTAATTGTTTTTAGATCACTCACAGGAATGTCTTCATAGTAACAATGGCAATGCTCGTGCAACGGGTTTTCAGGACATTTTCCTTTTACGAAACAACATCCGTTCATATTCAAACATCGAGCGCAATGCCTTGTATTCACAGCAGGGTTTTCAGCATAATTCTTTCTTTCTGTCACCGTTTTTGCAGGTATTGATCCCGGGTGAATCTATTTAACCCATTCGCAAGAAAGCATCTTCTTTACATAATCATTTGCTTGCGATAACTCCATATAATTCTCCTTCTCATAAAGTAAAAGGTCGGAGAAACTTTCATTCCTTCAACCTTTATTTCATTATATCACGCAAAATCTTTCAAAAGCTAATTCTGTGATCAATTTTCGTTACCACCCCTCCGCCAAAAGCGAAAAAGACGAACCTTCGGGTTCGTTTTTTTCTTTGGCGGGAGATGGGATTGCGCGTGTAAGACACGCGGCACCGTGCGGTGCTGAATCCAACGGGTTCAAACGCTCGGAGCATAGCTCCCAATTCACCCTCAGAAATCTTTGATTTCTCAGGGAACCCGACGCGCGCTTTGGCTAAAAACAGCGCACTGTGCTGTTTTCTTAACGCGTCGCGCCCTAACTCTCCGCCAAAAAGAACCTAAATTGAACTCGTTCGATTTAGGTTCTTTTTTATCCAAACCGAAGCGTAGCGAGGTTTGGTATATCATCAAGCGCCGAGCGCTTGTATATCACCAAAGGCGGCATCGCCTTTGTATATCATCACGGCGTAGCCGTGTATAAGAATACCTCGCTTCGGTTTGATGATATACAATTCTATCGAATTGATGATATGCACGATTCCATCGTGATGATATCCACGCATACGCGTGATAGTTGCTGTAAACAATTTCGGAATGCTCTTTAATCCTCGATTTTGTTATTTTTCTTTTGTTTTATTGAAAGCATCAAATTGACCAAGATGCCCAGTATTAACGCTACCGCCACTTCCGTCAACGTGACAGAACCGATGGTTAATTCCAATCCACCGATTCCAACGATAAGGATTGTAGACACTACAAACAAGTTCTTGTTGTTATCAAGGTCAACCAATTGTACCATTTTCAAACCGCTGACAGCAATAAAGCCATAAAGTGCAATGCATACACCACCCATGACACAAGGCGGAATCGAGTCGATAAAGGCGACAAGCGGTGTGATAAAAGAAGCAAGGATACAACCTATAGCCGTGGCGAATATTGTAATAACCGATGCATTACCCGTCAGTGCGACACATGCGACTGCTTCGCCATAAGTCGTATTGGGACAACCTCCAAAGAATGCACCGACGGCAGAACCTACGCCGTCACCAAACAGCGTATTGTGCAATCCCGGTTCTTTCAAAAGGTCGTGCCCGATAATCGTCGATAGATTCTTGTGGTCGGCAATATGTTCGGCAAATGCAACAAACGCTACGGGAACATACGCAATAAAAATCGTTAACACATATCCCCAAGATAACTCTTTTACGCTTGAGAATGCTTTAATGAATATCAAGTCGGGCAAACTTATAAAGGTCTTTATCGTTACGCCGTCTGCTAACATATATCGAGAGAATACGCTGAAATCTATTATTTTCAAAGCATCAACTTGACAAGCATTACCGATGGCAGTAAAGATGGCGGCTACCGCATAGCCCGAAAGAATACCGATTATAAATGGTATCAGTTTTATTGTTTTTTTGCCGTATGTTGAGCACAGCATGGTAACGGCAAGGGTTACAAAACCGCATAACAGCGCTATCCATTTTGAGCCAACCATTTGGCTACCCACATTCTCAATAATATTCGGCACGCCGTTCTCGACCGAAACCGCATATTCTGTTACCGTGCGCATCACATCGCCTTTCAGTAAATCTGATATTGCCGTACCCGCTAACGATAATCCGATAATAGCGACAGTTGGACCGATGACAACCGCGGGCATAATCTTGTTGAGCCAATTAACTCCCACAAATTTAACTACTACACCGATGATAACGTAAACCAATCCCGCAAAGATTGCACCGATGATTAGTCCGAGCCACCCAAGCGACATAGAAACGCCACCTGCAAAGGCGGCGAGCATTGACTTAATAAATGCGAATGAGGACCCGACAAAAACGGGGCTTTTTAATCTTGTCAATAAAAGATAGGTTATTGTGCCAACGCCTGCACCGAACATAGCAGCGGCAGGTGTCAATCCATTGCCGACAATAAGAGGCACGGCAATCGTCGCCGCCAATACTGCTAGCATTTGCTGTATGGCAAACATAACGATTCTGTTGATTTTCGGTTTGTCTTTGAGGTCGTACAAAAGTTTCATATTAGCTCCTTTTGGGCTATAAAAAATCACATAGCCCGATTTGATTTGGGTATGTGACGAAAAATGAACGGAGTACGTCCCGAAAAATTCACATTTATTTTACATAGTTTAGCAAAAATAAATCGATTTGTCAATCAAAAATAATCTTTTTATAAGTAGAGGATTTAATATTCAATTAACGTTATTTTCTCTCCGCCATTAGAGACAAAAACAAACCCCAAGATTTACTTGGGGTTTGTTTTTGATTGAAATCAAGCGGTGTTATTTGTGGATCACAAATTGGATATCCTCCATGACCTTGTCCTTCTCGTGGAAGACGTTCATAAAGGAGGCGTATTCCGCATATAGCGTTTCCATCACTTCCAAAACGGTCTTTTGGTCCTCTGCCGCGCTGTTTTTGATGCGGGCGATCTTCTTTTTGGTGCTGACCTTTTCCACGATCGCCATAATGCCCAATATTGCCATACCGATGAGCCCCATAATGCCAAGCACGGTCAATCCAAAAGCAAAAGCCACGATGCCGCCCACAAGCAGGAGCGCCGCGAAGACGATGCACAAAACGAACTTTGTCCCCTTGATGGCGGAGAGCTGATCCTCACAGCGTTTTTTGTAATACTCCTCCACCTTTTTGCACTCTTTTGCCTTTTGGGTGAAGTCCACGTTTGACTTGTAATCCTTGATAGCCACCGGATGCACGTTGCGTTGCATAGCGCGGTATTCTTGGGCGTACTGTTCTGCAGCGTCGGCAAACAGGTCGCGGCAAAGGATGAAGATGTTGCCTTTGGCAACTTCGGAGATCTCCATATCGCCGCTCATAAACACCCAGTTTACGCATTCTGCAAGCACGTTAAGCTCGCCGTTGTCGTGCGTGGTTTTCAGCTTAAACTGATCCTGCGCGCGCCCGATGTCGCCGGCGCAACGAATGATCTCTTCGTTGTACTCGATCTCGTCGCGGTACACCTTTTCTTTCTCGGAGGGTGCATCCAACAGCTCGTCGGTAAAGCGCTCGACGTAAATGTACCCCCTGCCCCTCGTTGCGGTGTTGATCCCCTGAATAAACTCAAGAATGGCGTCGTTGTCCTTGGCAAGGGCAAGCATGTTTGCCATCTGCGCATAGTCCTTTACGTAGCTGCGCAGATTGTTGAACGTATAGTTTTCAGCGGAATTGTACTGCACGAGGTGCGACTTAACGATGCCCACAAGATCGTTCCAGTTGTTCATTCCCTTGGATTTTTCGTACTCTTCCATCAGGTAATCCTTAAACTCCTGCTCCAGTTCGCCGAGTTCCTTATCCCTGAAGTTTACCGTATGCAACAAAAGCAGCGTCACTTTGGCGTCAAGACCGGTCTTTTGCTCTTTGCGATACAACTTGAACCAATTGAGCGCCGTTTGATTTCTGCCCAGCAGCAGATTAAAGGACATAAAGAACAAGATGGACTGTTTTCTGTCGATCTCCAACGCCTTTTGCACGGCGCGGTTTGCAAGAGCCTTTTCGTCCGCTTTCCAGTGCATGATGGCAAGCATCGCGCAGGTGAGCCAAAAATCGGGCGCTTGCAGGTGCTCCTTTTCGATGGAGCGGAAGATCAAGTCCTGATTGACCATGTCCAAACTGAGGTTATCCAAAAAGGCGCGAACGATCTTTCTTGCCATCCTGAAGTTGGAAAACTCAAAATAGATGTTGTTGTTGAGCTCCCTGATCCTTTTGTTTGCCGTTTCCATGTTTTTGAAACCGGCATGGAGCGCCTTGATCTCCTCTTCTTCCTGAATGACGTCCTCCAACACTTTGTTGGAATACTCGATGACGCCGGTGGAATTTGCCAAAGAGTTTACCGCGTGGTTTGCCGTACGCCCGACCCGAGAGGTCGCGCTGGATGCGGTGCTGCTGATCGCGTCAAGCTCCCCGCGCATTTCCCTGTTTTCACTTTCCAATTGATTGCATTCTCTTTGCAACTGGTTTATCTGAGAACGCAATTCGTTATTATCATACATTTTTAATCCGCCTCCTTTGATGAAACGTTGATCGCCTTTTCTTTGCCCCACTCCAAGCATCTTTTAACGATCTCGGGGGAGTTTTTGGTAATAGGTACGATCTTTGCAATTTTTTGGCTGACCCTTTCCACCGTCATTTCGGTGTCCGGATGGAGAAGCAATTCTTGCGCCGCGTCTTTGATCGCCGTTTCGATATCGGAATAACTGTACCCCTTGGTTATATCGGCAAGGCGCGACAGCTCATCCGGCGCAAAATGCTTGTGCAACGCGCGTTCGGAATAGATGGAAATGACCTCTTCCCTTTCCGTTTTGCCGGGCAATCCGACAAAGAAGATCTCGGAAAAACGTCCTTTTCTGAACAGCTCCGCCGGCAACTTGTTGATGTTGTTTGCCGTTGCCACCAAAAACACCCTTGAGCAGGACTCCTGCAGCCAAAACAGGAATTGTCCCAACATACGGTTTCCAGTGTCGTTGGAGGAATCCGATGTGGAAAGCTCCTTTTCTATCTCGTCGATCCAAAGAATGCAAGGGGACACGTTGTCGATAAACCGGAGCGAGTCGCGCATTTTGCGTTCACTCTCGCCCATCCATTTGTCAAACAGGCTGCCGATGTCAAACTTATAAAGCGGCACGCCCCACTCCTTGGCGATCATCTTGGCGCAAAAGGATTTTCCGCACCCGGGAACGCCGACGAGCAGGATGCCTTTGGGAGCTTTCAGATCGTACTGCTCCAGCAGTTTTTCGCCGGAGAAGAACAGATCCTTTTTCTCTTTGAGCCAGTCCTTCAAAGCGTCCATACCCGCAACGTTGATGTTGCCCTGCACCTTGATCGGTTGCACCGCATTGTTCACCCCAAACAACTTGTCCTTGCGTTTGACCATGTTGTTGATATTGTCCTTGAACAGACCGTTGTGATCGATCAGTTCCTCCGACAAAACGTTTTCAAGCTGCACCTCGGAAAAGCCTTTCAGCAAAATGGACAAATGCTCGATGTCCGCGTCCGTCCACTCGATCGTAAAGCGATGATTGTACTCCGCGATAAACTTGCGAATGATCGCCGCGATCTCCTCCTGATTGGGGAAATCCAACTTGACGATCATGCCAAGCACGCTCAAGCGTTGCCAAATGCTATCCGCCGTGACGACGATCACAGAAGAGCTGCTTTCCCTTGCCAAATAGAGCAAGTTCAAAAACTCCCTGCTGTAGGCGTTGTCCGAATCGATGTAGTTGATGTCGCCGATGGCTAAGATGTTGTTCTTTGCCCTTTTGAACTGTCCGAACCCATAACGCAAAGGATCGCCGCCGACGTCCGTGGTGGTCGATCTCGCCGATCCCAGCGAGACAAGCTGTTTTGCCGCGGTGTAGTAATCGATCACACAGGCGTTTTCTTTTGCAAGCTCCGAAAGCATCTTTTCAACTTTCTCACGCTCGCTGGACTGGATGACGATAAAAGGCATTCTCGCTTTGATCAGCGTGCCTATCTCTTTTTTTGCATCCGCATAATTGCTCATACACTAACCTCTTTCAGCTGTCCTTGATACAAGCGATCCAACGTGATCCTCAGTTGCATGGCAGACGGAAAACGTTGCGCTGCCTTTTTCAAATGAGCACTCACTTCCGAGATGAACGCGTAAAATTTTGACGTCAATTCCTCTCTGAGCTTGTTTTTCACGGACCCGCTTAAAAAGTCAAACTTCTCAAAAAACAACAGGTTTTTGAAATGGTCGTCGTTTCGTTTGACGATCAAGCCGAAATAACCGATGTCGTTTGCGTTAAGATACCGTCTGACTTCGTCGGAATACTTGTTTAAAAGCAAACCCATTTGCGTTTCTTCAAACGCGATCAACTCCTTGATAAAGGGGTTGACGTTGGCTTTGGCGTCCGAAAGCGCCCCGCTTTGAAACAGGGCGACGTCCTCCTCGCCAAGCAAACGATCCGCGCGTTCCTCAAACACTTGGACCCATTGGTAGTATTTGCCCGGGTAAACGGGTTTTGCCTTTTTCCAACACATAGATCACTTCAAAAAACTCGTCGGCGGCTCCAAGCTCCACTTGGGCAAATTTTTGTTGAGTTCCTTGAGTTTCTCTTCGTTTTCGTCAATCACTTCGTCTTGGACAAAGCTGTCCAACATATCGTCGTTGACTGCCATCATGTTCATATCTTCATTACTCATAATTCAATCTCCTTTTAAATCTTTTTTAATTAAAGATGCTCGATCTTGCTGTAAAGTTTGTTCTTGTTTTGAATGTTGGTAAAGTAGGCTTTTCTTGCTTGCGTCAGTTCATCAAGACAGGCTGTCATGATGTCCATCTTGGCTTTGACCGCTTTACGGAATTTACTTGCCGCCGTAAGGATGCGGATCAGGAAAGGAATGAACAAAACGACCGCAATGCCGCCCACGATCAAAGCGGGGATCTTTTGCCCGACCACCACGCCCAAAACAACGGACAACGATACGGAGATCAAAAGAAAGATCAACAGCAACACGTTGGGGGTGTTGACGTACGTCTTTCTGAACTTGTGATCGTTAAGATGCGCGCTGAAACGTTCCTCCTGCTCGATCTGATCCTCGCCGTTGCTCTCGCAAGAATAGTCGCCTATCTTGATCGGGTAGGTCGTGGGGAAATCGTTTTCCATCTTGCCGGACCACTTGTCAAGCGAGGTGGTAAACCATTCCTTGGAGTTTTGGAAAGCAAACTTCTTTACGTGGACGTCCACTTCGTTGTCGTAGATCGCCCATTCCACCAACTTGCGGCCGAAGTTTTGCGTTTGATTGCGCACGCGCATGATCTCCTCGTACTGCGCTTCCGCCACGTCCAGCTTGCCCTTGTTGTCCATGATCAACTGATAGTACTCGCGCTGGTTGCGGATCTCCTGCTCCTCTGCGTCGTAATTGCTGATCAAGTCGTTGATGATGTTGTCGATGCGCGCTTTGTAGTTCTCGGCGTTTTGGACGATCAATTCCACGTCCACCTCGTCGATGGCTTTGATCAACGCGGCGTATTTGTAGCTTTCGCGGCACGCCTGAACAAGCTTATCCGCAACGGAGCAATACTGTGCAAGCGTCGAAACGTTGATCTTCTCCGTCACGTTGATGTTTGCGATGTATTGATCGAAGTCGTGGATCAAGCTCTCGGGGATGCCCTCTTCGATGTTGATCTGAGCGACCCATTCGTCCACGGTCTTTTGCACCTCGTACTCAAGCGATTTGTCCACGCCGAACACGCCGTTGATAAAGGACTGAATGATGATCGCGGTCTCGTTTTGCAAATCGGTGGGCACCACTTGCTTGAAATAGCACAGCAACCACTTTTTCGCTACTTCGTAGCGACCGAAGCGCAGGTTGACCAAACAGAAGAACAAACTGCTTTTGATTGCGTCGGTACGCGCGCTTTCGGAAACGGCGTTTTTGGCAAGCGTTTTGCTGTCGTTGACCCAGGCGCTGATGGCGATCAAAGCGAAAGACAGCCAATAGCGCGAGTTGGTGATCCACAATTCTTCCGACAACTCCTCGATCGTCGAATTACGACAGAGGTTGATGTCAAAGTCCTTGACAACGCCGGAGATGGTCCTTCTGACCTTGATGTTGGGCTCGAACTTTTCTCTGATCTGTTGGTCAAGGCGAAGAACGTTTTCATGAGCGGATTGCATCAGCTCGTTTGCGATGACTTCCTCTCTGAAGTTTTTGATTTTTCCTATTGCCGTGTCAGCGGTTCTTTTGGTTTCCGCAACGTGCTCTTCAATGTTGTCGATCTTTACGTCAACTTGACTGGCAAACGTATCTATTGCGGAACTCAGTTCGTTGATGACACGCCCTGCATTAGAACTCATTTCCCGTTTCCTCCTTATTGATTGAATATTTGTTTAACGCTTCGATCAGTTGCTCCAAATTGGCGTCCGCCGCATTGAACTTGTTGCGCCAATCGGCGATTTCCGCAAGCAACAGATCAAGCTCTTTCAGGCTGTCTTGCATTCTCATATCTATCAAAACGCCCACCTTTTTTCGCCTGAATATCGTAAGAATGATAAAGCCCACGCCAAGCAGGAAGAACAGCGCGAACAGCACCGTCGTCACGGGCGTAAACCCGATGCTCGGCACGCACACCAGCGCGACCATGAT
>DFFS01000054.1 GCA_002371075.1 Christensenella sp. UBA3770 | reverse complement strand
TATCAACCCAAGAAAAGACACAGAAGCAAGGTGCACGGTTTCCGTGCCAGAATGTCCACCAAAGGCGGCAGGAACGTTCTTGCCAGACGTCGTGCAAAGGGCAGAAAGCAACTCTGCGCTTAACGATGCAAAAGCAGTACCGCCTGACCGGAACGCGTAGTTTCGATTATCTCTATCGTCACGGCGCGGTCTATCGCAATGCGCTCTTGGTGCTTTACGTTGTAAAAAGCAGGTTCTCCACCCCGAAGGTCGGCTTCTCGGTGGGGAAAAAGGTGGGCGACAGCGTCCGCCGCAATCGCACCAAGCGCCGCTTGAAAGAAGCGTTTCGGTTGGAAATGAACAGGGTGGTACCCGGGCAAAATTACGTTGTGGTTGCGCGAAGCGGCAGCGCCGAGCGCAGCTATCAGGATCTGAAGGACGCGTTGCTTTCGCTGTTGACGCAGGCAAACGCGCTCAAACGGGAGGACTGAAAATGGACAAGGCAGCACACGCGCTGTTGGTGTTTTACAAAAAAAACATTTCGTCCGCTTTGCCCAATCGTTGCATTTACACGCCCACTTGCTCGTCCTACACCTATCAGGCGATAGAAAAGTACGGGCTCATTCGCGGGTGCATCAAGGGTTTTTTCAGGATCTTGCGTTGCAATCCTCTTGCCAAAGGGGGTTTTGATCCCGTTAAGGAAAATTACAGAGGGAAAGCCAAATGGTTACTTTAACGCAGTTAATTTCGAGCGAACCGCATCTTTCCAATTTGATCGGTAAACTCATTTATGCGCTTTATCAGTGGATCGGCAATTTCGGTTGGACCGTCGTTGTCTTTACGATCTTTTTGAAGATCCTTCTTTCGCCGCTTGACATCTGGCAAAAGCACTCGATGCTCAAGAACAATCGCGCGATGAAGATCATCGCTCCCGAGTTGGAAAAGCTCAAAAAGACCTATGCAAACGCTCCCGACGTTTTGCAACAAAAGCAGATGGAGCTTTACAAAAAGAACGGGTATTCGATGATGGGTGGCTGTTTGCCCGCCCTTCTTACCATCGTGATCTTCTTTATCGTGTTCTCCGGCTTCAACGCCGCCGTGCGTTACGAGAACGAGAGGATCGTTTACGAGCTTACCACCCAATATCAAGCGATCGTAGAGGAGACCCCCGACATCACGGAGGAGGCGCTTGACCAAAAGATGGTCGCCGCCTACAACGAGGAGAAGCAAAGTTGGCTTTGGATCAAAAACGTGTTTATGTCGGATACCTATGCCAATCCCGTGCCCACCTTTGACAAGTTTGTCGGTAGGGGGCTTGGTCAGATCAGCGCCACGCTGCCCGACGAAACCCGCTTTTTGAACGTTGCGCACACCAGATACGACAACGGTTACGACGCGGTCTTGAAACCGGCGATGGAGTCATACAACAAATCAAAGTTCTTTGACATGAAGCATTGGAACGGATACTTTATCCTGCCCTTTATCTCCATTGCGCTTTCGATCTTCTCCGTGAAGATCTCCAAGACAACGCAGCCCGAGATGCCCGATCAAACGGATGAAAACGGCAACCCCAAAGGGCAAGGCATGATGAAGATCATGAACTGGATGATGCCCATCATGATGGGCGTCTTCGCGCTCTTTTATTCGGCGGCGTTTTGTATCTACATGGTCATGAACTCACTGATCACGGTGGTCTTCAACTTGGTTTACAACCGCATCGCAAAGAAACAGGACGAAAGGATGGAGGAGGACAGGCTCTCCCGTACCTTCAAAAAGGGCGCTCGTTAAGCCCCCAAAACGTTGATTTTTATTTAGTCGCGCCTCGGCTTTTCGAGGCATCGGAGGAGATATGATAGTCATTGAAAAACGCGCGGAAAGCGTGGAAGAAGCGGTCCGGCAAGGACTTTTGCAACTTGGCATGGACGAAACGCAGGTGGACATCGAAGTGGTTACGGAGGGGGATGCGGATTCTCTTGCCGTAGTCAGGCTTTCCACCAAGTGGAGCGAGGAAGACGGCGTGCTGGACTTTGTCTGCGGCTTGCTTGACAGGATGGACCTTGATTGTTCTTTGGACATCGAGCCCATCGAATCGGGCTACAGGGTCATCATCAACGGTGACGACAGCAACTATGCCATCGGACATCGCGGCGAAGTTTTGGACGCCATTCAATATCTTGCGCAGATCGCGCTCAACAGGGATAAGGAGAGCTTCCTCAAGGTCACCGTCGATGCGGAAAACTACAGGGAAAGAAGGGAAAACATCCTTCGCGACCTTGCCACAAGGCTTGCCGCCAAAGCGGTGCGCGAAAGGGTCAAGGTGGAGCTTGAGCCCATGAACCCGCACGACAGAAAGATCGTTCACGAAACCCTTTCGGAAAACGAGGACGTCACGACGTACAGCACGGGCACCGAGCCCAACCGCTTCGTTACGATCGAGCCCAAGCTGCCCGAGAAAGTGTACGGCACCCAAAGTGCGTTCCGTAAACACGGCATCAAGACGAGGAGCTTCGGCGCGAAGAAGAGAGGCTTCTGATCCCCTATGGATACCATTACAGCCATTTCCACGCCTTTGGGGGCGGGCGCTATCGGTATCGTCAGATTATCCGGAGAGCAAG
The DNA here is from genome assembly GCA_002371075.1 of Christensenella sp. UBA3770. GTDB lineage: Bacteria > Bacillota > Clostridia > Christensenellales > CAG-1252 > CAG-1252. The sequence continues at coordinate 4,172 of DFFS01000054.1, read as the reverse complement.
CTCTGAGTATTGCCCTCCGGTTTTTTGGTTCTTCCAAGATAAAAAGCAAAGAGGACGTGGTCCCCAATCACCTGGGGCTCGGCACCTTTTCGGACGGCAGCGTGCGCGAAAAGTGCATGATGGTCTATTTCCGCGCTCCCAAGTCGTACACGGGGGAGGATATGGTGGAGTTTCACATCCACGGCGGCACGTACCTTGCGGGGCGCGTGTTGGAATCCCTTTTAGGCGCGGGGGCTGTGCTTGCCGCACCCGGAGAGTTTACCCGTCGCGCCTTTCTTGCGGGGAAACTGTCGCTTGACGAAGCGGAGGGCGTCCGCGCGATGATCTCCGCCGAAAGTGAGGCGGAACTGCGCGAAGCGTACTCCTTGATGAGCGGTCGCTTCGATCAAAAGATCGATCGCTTACTTACCCTTTTGACAGAAGTGCTTTCCACAATGGAAGCCTCTTTGGATTACCCGGAGGAGATGGCGGACGAGGTGGACGACTCTTTGCAAAAAGCTCTTCTCGTGCAAAAGGAAATGACGGAACTGCTTTCCTCTTACCGCGCGGGTAAACTGATAAAGGGCGGCGTTACGGTCGCCATCGTGGGCAAGACCAACGTCGGAAAGTCGTCGCTGCTCAACCGCTTGCTCGGCTATTCCCGCGCGATCGTTTCCGACGTACACGGCACCACGAGGGACGTCGTTGGGGAGAGCATCGTTTATAAAGGGATCAAGATCAATTTGCAGGATACGGCGGGGTTGCGCCAAACGGGCGACGAGGTGGAAAACATCGGCATCGAGCGTTCTCTTGACGCCGCCAAAGGCGCGGACGTCGTTTTGTACGTGGCGGAAGCGGGGCAAACCCCCGACGAGGACGAGCTTGCAAACATTCGCGCTTTTTCCAAAAAGGTGTTGCTCGTCAACAACAAGATCGACGTCTTCGGCGTCACGCAGGAAGGCATCAACATCAGCGCCAAAACGGGCGAGGGTGTGGACGTTCTTTTGGACGAAGTGCTCCGTGTGACCGCCCTTGATCACCGCGCGCAGGAGACGTTGACGGAGGAGCGCCACGCCGATTGCATTCGCCGCGCTCTGCGCAGTTTGGAAGAGGGCATTTCCGCGTTTAAAGCGGTCAACGCCGAGTGCGTTTTGGTGGATCTCCGCGAGAGCATCGACGCGCTTTCGGAGATTGGCGGCGGCAGCGCTACGGATAGGATCGTCGACGACGTTTTCAGTCGTTTTTGTGTGGGAAAATGAGATACGAAGCCATCGTGGTGGGCGCAGGACACGCCGGAGTGGAAGCGGCACTTGCCTTGGCAAGGCTGGGGCATAACACCTTGATCGTCACATTGGACGTCAAGTCGGTTTCGCATATGGCTTGCAACCCCAACGTGGGCGGCACGGGCAAGGGGCACCTTGTGCGCGAAGTGGACGCCCTCGGCGGGCAGATGGGGCTCAATGCGGACGCCTCTCTTTTGCAGATCAAGATGCTCAACAAAAACAAAGGGGCGGCGGTGCAAAGTTTGCGCGGGCAGACGGACAAGGACGTTTACCACCAAAAGATGCTTCAAACGCTTTTGAACCAAAGCAACCTGACCCTGCTTGAGGGGGAGTGCGAGGACGTCCTCGTAGAGGACGGCAAAGTTAAAGGCGTCGTCGTTTCGGGGGAAAGTTACCTTTCCGACGTCGTGGTGCTTTGCACGGGCGTTTACCTTTCCTCCCGCACGATCACGGGGGAGGAGATCCACGACGCGGGTCCGTACGGCTTTGAAAACAGCAAAAATCTTTCCGCCGCGCTTGTGAAAAAGGGGCTGCCGCTCCGTCGCTTTAAGACGGGAACGCCCGCGCGTGTGTATGCGGATAGTATTGATTACAGCGTTATGGAAAGGGAGGACGGCGATTACGACATCAATTGCTTCTCCTTTTTGACGGAGGGAAAGCTCCTTGAGCAAACCCCTTGTTACCTGACTTACACCAATCTTGAGACCCATCGCATCATCAAGGAAAACATTCACCGCGCGCCGCTTTACAACGGCACCATTCACGGCGTCGGTCCCCGCTATTGTCCCTCCATTGAGGATAAGATCATGCGCTTTGCGGATAAGGAAAGGCATCAGGTCTTTATCGAGCCGGAAGTGAAGGATGGGGAGCTGATGTACGTGCAGGGAATGAGCAGCTCGCTGCCCAAGGACGTGCAGGAAAAGATGTATCGCACGATCAAGGGACTGGAGAACGTCCGCTTTGCGCGCTACGCTTACGCGATAGAATACGATTGCATCGATCCGCTTGCCTTGACCCCCGCTTTGGCGGTAAAAGCCGTGGACGGGCTGTTTTCGGCAGGGCAGTTTAACGGCAGCAGCGGATACGAAGAGGCGGCGGCGCAAGGATTGATGGCAGGCATCAACGCCGCAAGAAAACTGGAAAACAAGCCCCCCGTGGTGCTTCGCCGCGACGAGGCATATATCGGCGTTTTGATCGACGACCTTGTGACAAAGGGGACCAACGAGCCCTATCGCATGATGACGGCGCGCGCGGAATACCGCTTGTCGCTCAGGCAGGACAACGCCGACCAAAGGCTGACCCCCCTTGGCAGGGAGATCGGCTTGGTGGACGACTACCGCTGGGAAAGGTTTTCGGAGAGGAACAAAAAGAAAGAGTCGATCCGCGCCGCGTTCAAGCGCTCCGTCCCCCTTGCTTCGGTCAGGGAGATCTTTGAAAAGAAGGGGGAGGCTGTGAGCGGCGGCATGACGGTGGAAGAGATGCTTAAACGCGCCTCGATCACGGCGGCGGACGTGCTTCCGCTTCTGCCCGAAGAGGAGCGCGATCCGGACCTTGCGGAGGAGGTTGCGGTGGAAGTTAAGTACTGCGGCTACCTCAACAAGGAAAAGCGCCACGCGGCGGACGCCCTCAAGATGGAGGAAAAGGTGCTCCCCGCCGATATGGACTATCTTTCGATGGAGAACCTGCGCCTTGAGGCGCGACAAAAGCTTAACGCCGTCCGTCCGCTTACCTTAGGGCAGGCGTCAAGGATCAGCGGCGTCAGCCCCGCGGATATTGCGGTGCTGATCACCTATCTTGTCAAAACGAACAAATAAGGTCCCAAACGGAGAAACTATGATCAAGGAAATCTTTGCACAAAACAACGTGGAGATCGGCGACAGGGAAGAGGCCCTGTTTGAAACCTATTATCAAAACCTGATCTCCTGGAACCAAAAATTCAACTTGACGGCGATCACGGATAAGCGTGAGGTGGCGGTCAAGCACTTTTTGGACAGCGTGATCGCGGCAAAGTACTTTCCCTACGGCGCTTCGGTTGCGGACGTGGGCAGCGGCGCGGGCTTTCCCGCGATCCCGTTAAAGATCGTCAGAGACGACCTTGACATCACCATGCTGGAAGCTTTAAACAAGCGCGTGGGCTTTTTGCAAGACACCCTTGCGGTGCTGGACGTCCCGGGAAAGGCGCTCCACCTCCGCGCGGAGGACGCCGCCTACGGCGCCATGCGCGAGAGTTTTGACGTTGCCACGGCGCGTGCCGTTACGGCTACGCCGATGCTTGTCCAATATCTTCTCCCCCTCGTAAAGGTGGGCGGCTCGGCGGTTTTGTACAAGGGCGCCGACGTAGGGGAGGAACTGAAGCAAGCGGAAAAAGCCATAAAACTGCTTGGCGGAATGATCTCCCGCGTTGACCGCGTGGATTTTTGCGGCATGGGGCGCTCGATCGTCGTGATCGACAAAATTTTCACCACCCCCACGATCTATCCGAAAAAGAAGATCAAAGCCTGATTGTTCTTTATAAAAAAACTTTGACAAGGCGTTTTTTCTGTGATAATATTATAAAGCATTTGTTTGAGTGCGATGGAGAAGTACCCAAGAGGCTCAAGGGGCTCCCCTGCTAAGGGAGTAGTACGTGTGAAGCGTAGCGAGGGTTCGAATCCCTCCTTCTCCGCCACTTAGGAAAGTACGTCCCGTACGGAGGGATCCGAACGAGAGCGCCCGGAAAACAACAATTGATTTTTGTGGTTTTCCAGCGGCTGACCGAAGTGGTGCGAAATGCGGGAAATAGGGAAAGGTGGTGTCGCATTGAGCGTCACGAGAACGAATCCCTCCTTCTCCGCCACCAAAGGATGCTTGCTTTTTTTTGAAGGCAATCCAAACAAAATATAAACAACGGGGTGTAGCGCAGTTGGTAGC
>DFFS01000021.1:17296-33584 GCA_002371075.1 Christensenella sp. UBA3770 | reverse complement strand
AGTTCAAGTCTTCTCACTCCGACCATATTTTTTAAGGGAGAGATACAAGCGATCTCTCCCTTAATTTTGCCTGTTTTCAGCCGAAAACGTTCGTTTTTCGGCTGATTTTTGTATATTTTTGCCCTTCGCCTCTGAAATTGTCCAAAATTGGAGTCTTTCTGACCGCTCACGGCAAGGTGTAATCGTGTGAAAGCCGGTAATCGTATGTTTGTCGAGTTATCGTGTGAAAGCAATAGATTTATAAAATGTTTACTCACTTGACTGCGATTGTTGCTGGTGCCGTTTCTTCAAACTCCCGTATAAATCTTGAGGCTGAAACACTACGACGTGAATACGCGCTTGCTTTTATTCCTATACCCAATGCCTCGTTTCCTGGAAGACCAACAAACGAACTAATAATGAGCGTTCCGGGGTAATTCTCTTTGCTACTCTTGCAACGAGTTATTGCAACATAAAATAGACGCCTTTGCTCCTCGATTTGTTTTTCGATACTTATTTCACTATCCCTATCAATTCGAGGAATTAATTCATCTATTGCACTCATAACAATTACATATTTTGCGCTCAAGCCCTTTGACGCATGAAGACTCATTATTCTGACATGATCATGCTCTGAAGTATTATCGGGAAATGATACTTTTTCCACACAATGCTTGTAAGCGTCTTGAAGCCAAGTTTGAGTGTCCGTCCCTTCTTTCTTTGAAAGATTAATCGCTTCAATCAAGATATTTCTGAAATCCTCATTCTCTTGTATATCGGGAGCTAAGATATCAATAAACTGGTTAATATCCGTTTCGGCGGCAAATCGTAGTTCTTTGAGCTTTTCGGTTATAATTCTATATTGATTAATGAGCGATGAAATACGCGGGACTTTTAACACTCCTGATACGCAGCTATCCAAAACATCAAGAGTATCCATATGGTTGTCTTTAGCGTAACTGATAAGATGCTTATAACTTGCGGAACGATATGTTTGATTTCCAAATCCTAATAAGTACCTCAAAGAAACCATATCTTTTTTGTTTGCAAGCAAGGAAAGGAGAGAAAAGTTATACTTTAACTCATTAGTTGAGATTGCCCATTCCCGAAAGTATGATTTTGCATTTACACCAGCCTTTACAAGCGAATCACGAACCCTATAACCTATTTTCCTTACAGGAGTGAGAATTAAAACATCTTCTGGACGGATGCTACCATCTTTTATGTCACTACTCACTTTCCGTGTTATTCCATCTATTTCTGCATCAAGTGATTTCCATTGAATTATTCTTACAACGCCATCTTGATTAGTATCAAATGGTTGAAGATCTCCAAGGGTACGATTTGTGTTGTGAGAAATAAGACGCGAAGCCATTGCAACAACCTGTTTTGGGCAACGCCTACAATGGTCAAAGTCAATTACATTACAGCCTGGGTGTGTGTTTGGAAACTCCCTGATTCCTTCAGGGTTAGCATATTTAAATGAATAAATCGATTGATCGTCGTCTCCTATTATTGTTAAACTTCCATTGTCAGATAGAAGATCTATAACCGACTGTTCTGCTTTATTGAGATCTTGATATTCATCAACAAGCACATGATCGAACTCTTGTCGCTCTACACATAATGGATTATCTCGGAGATAATGAAAGGTCTCTATAATCATTTCTCCAAATAGCATTGCTTTATGAGTAATAAGCCAGCTTTTTATCTCGTTTTCAAATTGTCTATCTGACGCATCGGCTGGAAAGCCAGGGATTTCCGATTGTAACCGAGCCCACGCCGCTTCAAATGCTTTTAATCTTGTTTCTTTATTCTTAATGTCCCCAAATGTGCTATCTATATCATTCAACATAGGCTTTTGTTCAAATTCAAGCATCGGGCGCGGAAAACGTCCGGTGTTTTGTATTATTTCTTTTTTATTTAGCAAGCCAAAGCAAAAACTATGTAGTGTTTTTGCAACAACTTTGTCAGCACCGCTTATTCCTATTGACTGTATTTCATTTTGCAAATCCTGTGCGGCGGTCCTGGTAAATGTTACTGCAAGAATCTTCTTGGGGTTCTGCCCTTGCTCAAGCAAACGCGCTACGCGGCGGTTCAATCCAAATGACTTGCCAGTTCCAGGACCAGCGACCACGCGTATTATTTTTGAATTGTCTGCCGCGAATCTATATGCGGCAGATTCTTTATCCAAATTCTTATCCCATTCCATAACGGTATCTTTTGCTCCCTTATCCTACCTCTTTACTCGAGCGCACTCTTTCCGCTTTTTACCCACTCGTCAAGCTCGGACTTTTTGAATTTCCACAGCTTTCCGATTTTGTGAGCGGGAATATCTGTTTTCTTGATCCAGTTGCGAATGCTGTCCACGGTGACGCCGAGGTGTTCAGCGGCTTCGGATATGCTTATCCAGTTTTCTTCGTAGTTGACCATCATTTTACCGACCCTTCCCAAAGAATAAAACTATATGATAAAGTATAGCATGTTTTCCTGGATTTTTCAAGTATTTCGTATGATTTTATCGTATTTCGTTATGTCATTTTTTTCGTTCACAATAATTTATCAAATTTCCCATCTACCTATATAATGCCGCCGGATTGCGTCAAAACAGACACTTGACTTTTCCGTTTTTCAGAGCAATATCTATACTCCGAGCCGAAAGGCAAAAAAGAAAGGAGAATGGAAGATGCCTATTTCAGAGGAAAAGCGAAAAGGTCAAGAGGATTATGCGGTCGCGATGGCGATCATGAAGGAAATGAAAGCCAAAGGGATCATCAACAAAGAGGACATTTTGTTCGTCGAAGAGAAACTCGCGGAGCGGTTCAAGCCGTACTGGCGCTATAAAGAGTTTGACTTCGATCCGTAAAAACCCCGTAAAAACAAGGGTTTTCGGGCAAGATGCACCCCATTTCGATAGGTGGGGTGCATTTGTCTAAAATTAGAGTTACACTTCATAGGATCGCAAAACACGGTCCTTTTTCGTACCCGTACGGAATGGGGACGAAGGGGCAAGGGCGACAAAAAAGCCTCGGCAGGTTTTGCCGAGGCTTTTTGTCGCCAACAAATATTATTTGATCTCGGTGCCCAGTTTGCCGTCTGCGGCAAGCGTCCTGTAAAACTTCTTTCCGTCGGGGAGCAACCTTGCGCAAGTGATGGTTTTTCCGTCGGTGGAGGCGTCAAGCAACGTTTCGCCGAGTTTTGCCTTGGGATGGTCGCTTCCGTTTAAGATCATGCAGCCGCGCTCGTAGCACATGGCAATGCTGTTTAGGTCGGCGTCCTTTTTGTGCGGCAAAAAGGCGTATTCGATCGTATGCTTGCCCCTGTCTGCGGTGGGGTCGGGCACTTTGGCTACGTCCAAACCGTAGGGCGAGGTAAGCAGGGTCAGCCTGACCCTGCTGTTCAAAACGTCGTAACCGTGTTTGGTGCGGTTAAGCAGGGCAAAGCAGTAGCCGTCCTCTCCGACAAGGTCGGAATACGTGATGGCGGGCACTTCAAAGCGCGCTTTCTCGTAAGGGGTCTCCCTTTTGACGGGGCGCTCCAACTTGCCAAACGGCACCTTGTAAAACGCCTTGGGATTTTTGACGGCGGTCTCGGCGGAAAGCTTTAGGTCTTTGCTGTTTTCCCACCAATCGGCGTGCAGTACGCAGCGGATCATCGGATCGTTTGCATAGAAGATAAAGTCCTGCGTCAAAAAGCTCGTCGGGTAATCCACCGCGGGCGTGTGCCACAGATAGGTGCCGAAGTAAGGCTTCTTTTCCGTCCATATTCCAAAGGAATATTTTGCCCTGACCACAACGCGAACGGGGCCCTTTTCAACGATCTCAAAATCAAAGCAGTTAAAGTCCCATTCCTTGCCGGTAAAGCCAAAGTTCCAAGAGTCGTAGTCGCGGCTTCTCGTATCTTCCAGCACCTTAAAGTTGCCGATCTCGCCGCCGCTGAACTCCTTGCCGTCAAAGGTCAGCGAGGTGATCACGCCTTTTTTTGGGTCAAACACCGCTTTGACGGCGCCGTTGTCCACCGTCGTTCCGGTTACGGTGATCGCGCTCTCGATCTGCCCCTCCGCATACGTCAGTTTGTTAAAGGAGTAGGGCTTCAGACCATTGAAGTAAACGGCGGTCTTGCCGTCAAACGTCTTTTGATAGGGGTGCTTGTTGCCGTTGCTGTCCACAACGACGCCTGCCTCGTTTGCGGGCGTTTTGTCAATGATGACGGGCGTGTCGAACTTTACGGAAAGCGGGTTGAAAACGTAGGTTTCCTTGCCTTGTCCGAGGGCGCTCAGCGCGCAATCCGCATTTGCGGCGGCGATGATCTCAAACGCTTTGTCAAAATCCTCATAGAGGTCAAGATAGACCTTTAGCATCGAGGTGCCCGCAAGGATGTCGTGGAATTGGGCAAACAGCTCCTTTTCCCACGCGACGGAAATGTCGCGGTATTCGCCGCTTGCCGCCTGAAGGCTTTCGCAGTTCAAGAGCGCGCGCTCGCACTCGCGGTTGAGCGCTTTGGTCTTTGCCTGAACGGTATAGGTCTTTTGGTGGGTCTCCAAAAACAGCTCGTTCCTGATCGTCGGCAGGGTGGAAAGATCCTCGGTGGAGGTCAAAACCTTGTAAAACTCCGTCAAGCCGCAAAACTTGATGTTCGGGAAGACGGTTTGCTTTTTGAGCTCGTCCAACCTGTCCATCATAACGGGTTGCGGACCGCCGCCGTGGTTGCCGTAGCCCCACAACAGCGGGATGTGATAAAAGCCGTCCGTCATATGGTGGACGCGAACGGTTTTTACCAGCTCGTCGTACTCAATGTGATTGGAGTGCCCGGGATACTCGTGCAACGTCAAAATCTTGCTGCCGTCGTCGCCCTCCCACCAAAAGTGGATGTAGGGGAACAAGGTGTACTCGTTGTAACGCAACTTTTGGGTCACAAAATAGTTGAGCCCCGCAGCTTTCAATATCTTGGGGAGCCCCGCGTTAAAGCCAAACGCATCGATGTTGACGCCGCAAGTGGCGGTTTTGCCGCAGATCTCCTTGCACAGACGCTGACCGTTTTCAAGCTGACGGAACCAACTTTCTTCGCCGACGCACTGACAGTCCGTCTCGCACCACATGCCGCCTTGCGGCTCAAACTGACCTCTCTTGATCGCGGCGTCGACCTTTTTCCAAAACTCGGGATACTTCGCCTTCATGTCGCGCCACAGCACGGCGGAGGTCTCAACGTAAACGTATTCGGGATTTCTTTCCATCAAGGCAAGCTGCGTCTCAAAAGTGCCCTTCATGCACTCGATGGTCTCGGGGTAGCGCCACTTCCAAGCAAGGTCGATGTGCGAATGCCCGATGAAATAAACGGTAAACTTTTTGGCGTATGCCGCAACGGGGGCAAGCTTGTCCAAGGCGTTTTGCAGTTTGTTCAAAAGGGTGTCGTCGCGCAGGGCGGCGATCACATAGTTGGCGGTGTCCACAACGCACGCGGAAAGACGGGCCCGTTCTTCCGCCGTGATCTTTGCCTTGTTGATGGGAACCTCCCCTTGCACGTAAAGATTGTCGCGTCTGTTGGAGGTGGACAAAAGGTGGCAGCCCGCGCGGAGTGACCTTGCAAGGTCGGCGATCAGCTCGTTGGTCTTTTCAAGCCCACTCAGATAGTAGCGGGAAACAATGTCGGAGATCGGGTTTTTGTTGGGGCTGTCAACGCGAAGAAAGACGTAGTGCGGCGCGCCGTCGGGACGGCAACCAAGGTCAAAACGCCCGCCCATGTAGGAGTAAAGCGCCACGGCGTGGTCGTCGCTGTAAATGTCAAGGTCCAATTCCGTATAATAGGTGAAAGCGTAGTTGCCGTAGTCCTTTTTGTCAAAGAACTTGGCGATGTACGGAAGGGAAAGCTCCGCCATCATCCACCCCGTTTTGATGTTGTCGGCACACTTTTGCGTGGGGTCAAACAGGGGGAAGGTTTTCATTTTGTCGGGGGAGGGCAGCGGCTCGTTTTCGCTTGCCTCCCAGCCGTAATAGTTGCGAAGAACGGGGAAGGCGGCGTCTTCGAGCCCCCTTGCAAAGTCAAGGACGTCGTCCAAGGTCTTGCAGTCGTTTTCGCGGTAATAGTCGAGCGGTTTAAAATGCGCGTTTTCCGGTTTCATCAAATCCCTCCGAAGCCTGCGTTTGTCGCCCCCGCCTCTCGGCGACGCGATCACGGCAAACTTTTATCATTCAATATTATAAATATTGCGACAGTAGGTGTCAATAAAAAACCAAACGGCATCGAAAAAGACCGCCCCTCCGTTTGACAGCGTGCCCCTTTTTGGGGTATGATGTAAGAAAAGTAAGAATTTCAGGAGTCTTTATGAAGCAAATTGCAGACGACAAATTTATCGTAAGCGTAAAGGTCGGACCGAAAGGGCAAATCACCGTTCCCATTCAGGCACGAAAGATGTTTGACATCAAAGAGGGGGACACGCTGATGGTGATGGGGGACGCTTCCCGCGGGATCGCCCTTGTGAAATCCGACGAGTTTTACAAGCTGATGGGAGGGGTTTTCGATGAACGCCATTGAGATAAAACACCTACGCAAAGAGTACAAGGACGTGGTTGCGGTGGAGGACCTGTCGCTCTCTGTCAAAGAGGGGGAGATCTTTGCTCTTTTGGGCGTAAACGGTGCGGGCAAGACCACGACGATCAAGATGCTTTCCACCCTTTCGCGCCCCACGTCGGGCGACGCCTTGATCTACGGCAAGTCGGTGGTGACGGAAGCGGACGCGGTCAAAGGGCTGCTGGACGTTTCCACGCAGGAAACCGCTGTCGCACGCAAGTTGACCGTTTCGGAAAACATCGATTTTTACGCCGCGCTAAACGACCTTTCCGCCCAAGAGACAAAGGATGTAAAACAGCGCTGTTACGAGGTCTTTGGGCTTGACGCGGTCAAGGACAAAACGGCGGCGAAGCTGTCGGGCGGTTGGCAAAGGAAGCTGTCCATCGCGCTTGCGCTCGTCAGCAAACCCAAGGTGCTGTTTTTGGACGAGCCCACGCTGGGGCTGGACGTCCTTGCCAGACGGGAACTTTGGAAAGCCATCTCCGCAATGAAAGGGGAGATGACCATCATTTTGACCACCCATTATATGGAGGAAGCGGAGGCGCTTTCCGACCGTATCGGCGTGATGGCGGGCGGCAAGCTGCTGTTTGTGGGCACCAAAGAAGAGATGTTTGCTTTTTCCGGCAAACAAAACGTCGAAGACGCGTTTATCGAGATCGTCTCGGGAGGCAAGGTATGAAAAGGTTATTCGCGCTTATCAAACGCAACTTAAAGGAGATCCTGCGCGATCCGCTCTCCTTGATCTTTATGCTTGCGATGCCGCTTCTTATGGAAGTGCTGTTTTACTTTATCTTCCACAACATGACCGCGCAGTTTGAGATGAAGTATCTCGCGCCCGGCATCGTGGTGTTTGCGCAGGCGTTTTTGTCGCTGTTTGCGGGCATCTTGATCTCTTTGGATAGGGGCAGCGCCTTTTTGACAAGGTTGTACGTTTCGCGCGCAAAGGCGCCGGAATTTATCTTGGGATATGCGCTTTCCCTGTTGCCCATCGCGCTCGCGCAATCGATCTTATTCTTCTTGGTTGGCGGCTTGATCGATCACTCGATGTTCTCCGTTGGGATGATCTACGGCATTTTGCTTTCTCTTGTCCCGTCCTTCTTTTTCATCGGAATGGGCATTTTGTTGGGCTCGCTGTGTAACGAGAAGTCCATCGGCGGCGTCGCTTCCATCCTGATCATGGGGCAGTCGCTGCTCAGCGGTATGTGGTTCCCGCCCGAGGGGCTTGGCGAGGGGATGTTGATCGCAATGCGCGTCCTGCCATTCAAAAACGCCACCGATCTTTTACAGGGCGGCTTTTTGGGATACGAAAGCGTGCTTACGGGCTTTTGGCGCCCGCTTTTGATCCTTTTGGGGTATGCGGTAGCGGTGTTTGTCGTCGCCGTCGTCGTGTTCAAAAGAAAAATGCAGGAAAAGTAGTCTTGCACGGTTTGCCAAACAGAAAAAAGGGAGCAGTTTTGCTCCCCTTTTTATTTTAATATCGGATTGACGTATCGGCGGCGGTTTTGCGTTTTTCCGTATTGGATCGCGTGGGTCGGACAACGGTTGATGCAGGCGGCGCATTTTGTGCAAGTCGCCTTGACCCAAACGGGGCGTCCGTCCCTAAGCTCGATCGCGTCGTCGGGGCAGTTCTCCGCACACAGTCCGCACCCGATGCAGGTCTCCGTCACGCGGTAGTCCTTGGTCTTGCAGCCAAGGTGATAGATCGGGCGCAACCATTTGGAAGACAAGCCGCGCGCGGGCTTTTGCTTCCCCGCCCGCAGATCCTCTTTGATCTGATCCAAGCGCGCCTCTGCCTTGGTTAAGCACTGCGCGTTTTTCTCGTCGTCCGCCAAAGAAAAGTAATAGATCGCGTTTTCCGGCATCAGCAAGGGGGTCAGGTAGGTTAGGGCGATGCCCTTTTTGGCAAGTTCCTTTTTTAAAAACGCACCCGTGCCGCCGATCCCGCCCGCGCAGGTAACGACGCCAAACGCCTTTTGCGCGCCGAGGATCTTGACCTTTTGCAAAAAGTCGAAAACCACGTCGCCCATCGTGTAAAAATAGGTGGGGAAGACAAAGCCGAGGCGTTCGCCCTCTTCAAGCTCAAACAGCAGTTCGCCCGCCTTGCGCGCTTTTGCCATATCCACAAGCCGCTCGTTTTCTTCGGCAAGGTATTTTGCCGCCATCAGCGAGTTGCCCGTACCGGTAAAATAAAAAATCATAGCCGTTCTCCTTTTTGTCATTATACCATGTGATCGCAAAAAAGAAAAGAGCCCCCGCTTTTAAGGCGCAAAAAAGCGCTTTTCCTTTGTTTTTCGCGCGGTTTCGTCTTCGCTTGCCGTTCGGGGCGTTTTACAATGGGAGAATGGGAAACGTAAGGTTTAAAGAGCTTGCCATCGGCAACAAAAGCAAAGTGCTGTTTGCCATCGCGGCAGGCAGGGATATGACCAAGTTGGACGTCAAGTCGAGCGCCTCGCTTTCGATGACCACCGTGATCTCCGCGGTGGAGGAGCTGAAGTCGGAGGGGCTTGTCACCTATGCCGAAAGAAAGGGGGAAAAGGGCGGAAAGCCGCACGCTGTTTTAAACGTAAACCCCAATCGCCGCGCGTACGGCATCTCGTACAAATCGGGGGTGCTGACCGCCGTTGCGGCGGATCTCAAAGGGGAAGCGCGCGAAACGCTGTGTGAACAAATGGCGGAGGGAGCTTCGCCCATCCAAAGCGTTTTGTCCCTTGCGCTTGCGCTTGTTGACCGCGCGCCACCTCCCGTCGCCGTTGCTCTCTCGCTGAATTGCGAAGAAAAGGAGCTGATCCTTCGTGCGCTTGAGGAGCGTCTGGGTGCAGCGGCGTATTCCGCCACAAACACCGCGGCGGTGGCTTGCCTTGCTTTGTGGCGCGGCGCCTCTTTCCCAGTTGTCGCCGTGGGGGTGGGAAATGGTGTCAAATGCGCCGTTACGGAACAAAACGGCTGTCGCATGATCGACCTCGGCGCCCTCCCATCCCCCCTCCTTTTTACGCAAGACGGCACGGTGCTGTCCGCGCTTTCCGCGGCGCGGGTGGAGGAGGTGTTGCGACGTTCGGACTATCGCGGCAACTTTTTCAGGCGCGGCGACCGGGTGACGGAGATCAAAGATCTCGCGGAGTATTCCCGCGCGCTTTCAAAAGCCGTCGCTTCTCTTGTCGAAACGGTGGACGTGATGCTTTCTCCCGCCGAGATCGTCCTGTTTGGCGACTACTTATCCGAAGCCTTTTTTGCGCGGATACGCGATGAGATCCGTCGTCCCGCGCCGATGTTTTTCCCCGCCGAAAAAGAGGATTTTGCACTTGGAACGGCGCTGCTTGCCCTAAAACGAAAGGTGTTCAGTTGATCGCCGCGATCGCGTAAAGCGCGGATAATTCCGACAAAATCAAAAAAGCCGTTTTATCGTCCGCTTCGGCGTGCCTGACAAGCACGTTTAAGGATCGGTTGGCAAGAAGCACCGCGCGGGACAACAGCAAGGGGAGCGCCGCCGGTTTGGGTTCCGCAACTCGCTCGTCCCCCTCCTTTCCCAAGAGGCGCAAACACTCTTCGGCGCTTTCTTTTGCCATAAGGGCAAGTTCCTTTTTGTATTCGTTTTCCAAAGCGGGGAGCGCCGCGTCGGCAAGGCGGGCGATCTCTCCTTGAAATGAACAGAGGGCGGCGCGCTTTTCTTCTTGAAGCGGGAAGGTTCTTTTGGCAACTCGCTTAAGAAAAGCCTCGTGGTACGCCTTGGACAGTTCCTCCATATAGGCAAAGGGATTGCCGCTTGAATTTTCCTTTTCCGACATGATGCCTCCTTTTGAAAACGTCGTGCGTTTTGTCATAAAATATACATATTGATTACTTTTGTAAAAAATGATATAATTATCGCATGACCTGTTTTTCTGCGCGCATCTTCAAGAAAGTTTGCTTGGCGCTTGTCCTCGTGGCGGCGCTTCTTTGCGCGTGGCTGTCGCTTTCTTATGGCGCGGAGGCGGAGACCTATTCCGTGGACGAAAACGCCATCACCGTGCTTCTTGATTACGGCGCCGAGCCGCACTATCCCGTGTATCATCACGAGGAATCGGACAAATATTTTAAGGTCACTTCCTATCTTGTTGAGAACAAAAAGACCGGTTCGATGTTCTCTTTGGTCACGGACGGTCACGTGACGGCAGCGGTGGGCACCTATCAGATGTCCGCGCACGATAACACCACGCTTTGCGACAGCGCAGGCAACCCGCTTACGGGGGATGATTTTACGGGCACCGTTACCGTCATCGTGCAGAAAAACGTTTTGCCCATCGTCGTATCGGCGGCGTCCCTTTCCAAAACGTACGGGGACGAGGCGGCCGCTTTGAGTTGGGATTTTAAGGAGGAGTACGACCGTGACAACACGATCGAGATCACCTTTGCTTCAAACGGTTTTGCCGCTTCCGCCGCCGTGGGGAGTTACCCCGTGACGGTCACCGGCGTGACCAAGGGCGGCGCGCCCACCGATCTTTACGACGTTCGCCTTTACACGGAGGAAAACTCCACGCAGGTTGCGTTTAACGTAAACAAAAAGCCCGTCACCTTTACCCTTGCGGAGGAAAAAGCCGTTTCGTTCAACAGCTTTCTTTTGGCGGATGGCGAGAGCGTTTGTTCCATACAGCAAGCGGGTGTAAACGGCGAAACGCTTACGGCGTATTACCGCCTGAAAACGCCGCCCGAGGGCTTGCTTACCGTGGGCGAAAAGTATGACGTCGAGGCATATCGCTATGAGGTGACCGCGGCGCAAAACACCCTCTCGTACGACCTTGACGACGTTTCGAATTACGCGCCGTCCTTTGTTTACACCAAGGACAAAGTCCTTGCCGCGCAGGGAACGCTGACCGTTTATCAGGATCCGTCCCTCGTTGCGGAAAGGCAAAACGCCCCCGCTTATTTGTTTGAAACGTTCCGATTTGAGTATCTGGATCCCATCGTCTCCGATTATCGCGACGAGATCGTCCTGACCGTTCCCTATTACGGTCTTGAGGTCACGTTGCGTTGCTCGCTGGAAGCGCCGACGGGCGCCCTTCAATGCGGCGATTACGTTTTGGAGTACAAGACGTTCGGATGCGCCGCTTTGTCGGACGTGTTTTTTGACGGACAAATTGTTTTGACCGTTTATAAGCGCACGCTCGTTTACGACGGGGCGGACAGCGCCGAGGTGATGTCGGGCAACTCGTTTCAAAAGCAGGTCACGCTGCAATACGGCGCGCTTTTCTGTGATTTTGAGCTGACCGCCGACCTTACGGACAAGACCGTCGGGCAGGAGGTCAAGTATTCTTCTTTCGTTTCCGTTAACCCCAATTTCACGTTGGATCATTCGTCGGCAAAAGTCACGTTGGTCAAACGCAGCACGGGGGTTTCCGTCGAGTCCAACGGCGTCACGTCGGTGCATTACGGCGACGAATATACCCTTGCTTCTGTCTATCTGAATTACGGCAAGGCGGATGCCGCCCTCCTTTCGGAGGAGACGGTGGTTTATTCGTACGTTGCAAGCGGCTCCTCCAAGGTCAACGGCGGTTTGCCCGTTGAAGTCGGCGATTACACCGTGTATTGCGATCTTTCTTCCGCCATCTATTCCGCGCCGCGCCTTTCGGTTGCGCTGACGGTGGAAAAGCGACCCGTTGCGGGCTACTACCGCATTACTACCGCCACCAAAGTGTACGGCGAGTTTTTCGATTTCGGCAAAAATTCGCAGCTGATCGCCCTTTACGACTACGACGAGGCAAGCGGCGTTCCCGATCGCACAAGCTCCATTCCGATCACGGACGGCATGATCGGCGGCGAGAGTTTGCGCTCCGAGGGCGCTTCCGCGTCAAAGAAAGCGGGCGAGTACGCCTTTGATTGCTCCGGCGCTACGGCGCAAAAATACCGCGTGGCGGCGGCGATCGTGTACGACATCTCCGCAAACAAAGAGGTTACGAGCTTCATCGTGCAAAAGGCGGCTGCTCCGGCGGCGCCCACGTTAACCGTTACTACGCAGGGCAGGGCGATCTGCGTGCAAACCGCGGGGCAGGTCAAAGGGGAGATCTCCGTCAAGGCGGATTACTCCGGCGCAAAGACCGTCACTTCGCTGAAAGGGGTTTTGGAGTTTACTGAACTCACCTATGGTGAGACCTATTATCTTCGCGTGCGTGTGGAGGACAGCAACAATTACAACGCGGCAAGCAACTGGTCGGAGGAGGTCAAAACCCTTCCGTTTGCAAAACCCGACGTTGCGGTCTCCGAATTGGCGTCGGAAAGCGTCCTTGTCACCGCAACCATGAGAAACGCAGTTTCGGGCTTTTCTCTGCAATACCGCGTGGGTGCTTCGGGCAAGTGGACGGACGGCGAGAAAGTTACGGGGCTCTCCCCCGACACGCAATACGTCTTGTATTTCCGCGCCAAAAATGCGGCGACCACGGGGGAGGAAACCTCCCTTTCGGTGCGCACCCTTCTTGCGCCCGTCGCCAAAGAACAGTTGCAGATCGAGCTTGACAGGGAGGCGGGCACCCTTTCCGTCACTTCCTCGGTGGAGCGGCTGGAATATCGCTTGATCGCGCCCACGGGCGAGCCCCTCACGGAGCAATGGTTGCCCCTTGGCGATTTTTCCGAATTGGAACGTGACACCACCTATCTTTTGCAGGTAAGGATCGCGGCGACGGGGGACGGTTTGGCGTCCGAGATCGCCGAGATCACGATCGATACGCACAAGCCGAAGCAACCCTTCTCCTTGTCGCGGTTTTTGTCAAATTGGTTTTTGTTTTTCGTGGGCGGCGGCATAGTGGTCGCGGCAGCGGTGCTTCTTCCTCTTTTACTGAAAGTAAAAAGAAAGGCGGAAGAGCAGGAACTCGGAGGGAAATAACATGGGTTTCGGTTTGGGTTTGACACAGTGTTCCGTCAGTGACATCGTCGGAAAGTTCACGACGATGCAGATGATCGCGATCGGCGTCGTGGTCTTGTTTGCCGTGTTGCTCGGGCTATTGATCGGCGGCATCGCCTTTTATCGCTCCGGCATCAAAAAGGGAAAGAAGCGCGGCTTAAAGGACGCCGTTACGATCGCGATGAAAAAGGCGCAGGAAAAGAGCGAGGATATCGAACGCGCTCTTGCGGATGAGAAAAAAGTCGCCGAAGAAGCCAAAAAGGAAAAACAGGCAGCGCTTGCCCTCGTTTCCAAAGAGAGAGAAGAAAAACAAAAGGCGATCGCGGAGCGCGACGCCGCCCTTGCGCAAAACGAAGAGGCAAAGAAGCACGCGGAAGAACTTCAGGGAGAGATCGCCAAAGCAAAGGACGAAACGGAACAAGCAAAGTCGGATGCGGAAAAGGCAAAAGAAGACGCCGAGCGCCACGAGCGCGAGGCGGAGGAGATGCGCTTGCAGCGTGACCAAAGTCAGGCGCTGGCGGCTGCCGTTCCCGAGCGCAGGACGGAGATAAAGCTCCTTAGCAAGGAGGAGATCTTGGCGTTTGCGGGCGATATGCAGGACCCCATTCCCGCAAGCGTTTATCGTCGCGGCGGCGGCGATCTGCCGGACAGTTGTCGCGTGGGCATCTGCACCTTCCTGCTCGTATACGAGCGCAAAAACATGGTCAAACTCGTTTTGCGACTGGACAAAAAGAAAGCAAAGGAGCTGGAAGAGCAGTTTAAGCTGTTCACCAAAGCGGTAGTGCCCAAGGGCGGGGATTGGTACAAGTGGATCCTCTCTTCCGAGGTGACCGATCTTAGCGTCGTCACTGCGGCGATCCGCGCGGCGTACAACTACACGTTTGACGGCTCTTACGACGCGGAAACGCGCGAGATCCACAACTTGGATCTTACAAACCGCGAGGAAAACAAGATCAACGAAGCCATCGTCAAATACAAGGATCTCCCCGACAGGGATTTCGTCGTCGCGTCGGACGCGGCGGAGGGGGAGGCGGCATTCCGCCTGTACGGTAAAAAGGAGATGACCGCTTTTGCAAAAAAACTTGCGCCCGCCTATCCCGTCAAGGTCACGGTGGCGGAGGGGGAGATGTCGCCCAACACCTTTAAGGTGGACGGCAAAACCTTTTTGATGGCGTATGAAAAGGACGGCGTTTCCAAAATGATCTTCCGACTGTCGGAAGAGGCGTTTGCTTTGTTAAAAACAAAGCACGCGACCGCGGACGTTTCGCCTTTCCCCAAGGCAAAGGGGTATCATTGGTACGTTGCCTTTATTGACGAGACGTTTACAAGCAACGCTGATATCGAAGAGATCATCAAAAGCGCCTGCGAATACGTGCACGGGCTCGAATAAACCATCGTTCTTTATAAAATATAAAAAAGAAAAAATATTGACAAAATAGGGCGCAAAAAACATTGACACGCCGTTTTGCGTGTGTTAAACTATGTAAGCACTCTCGATAGACGGGTGTAATTTTTTTGGAGGCGTCACAAGTTATGGCAGCAAAAAAAGAGAATCGCATGAAGATCACTCTGGCTTGCACCGAATGCAAACAGCGCAATTATAACGATTACAAAAACAAGAAGAACACTCCCGACAGGATCGAACTTATGAAGTATTGTCCCTTCTGCAAGAAGCACACCCTTCATAGAGAAAGCAAATAATAGGGGGAAACTATGAAAGGAGCAGCTAAAACCGCTACCAAGAAACCCAATTTCTTCCAGAGAATGGGGAAAGGGATCAAGGAGATCATCTCCGAGCTGAAGAAAGTTAGCTGGCCTACCTTTGCCAAGGTTATGGCTGAGACGGGCATCGTGCTCGTGGTCGTGATTTTCTTCCTCTTGGTGATTTTGGGCTTTGACACCCTTTTGTCCTTCCTCTTCAGTTTGTTGGTGAAATAATTATGGAAAAGATCACGGAAGTTAAGAGCGAAACCGAACCGAAGTGGTACGTCATCCATACGTATTCCACTTACGAACTCGCCGTGCGCGACAACATCCTCAAGATGGTGGAAAACACCGGTTTGCAGGATCAGATCTTTGACGTCGTCGTCCCGCAGGAAGAGGAGATCGTTGAAACCAAAACCAAGCGCAAGACGGTGCTTCGCAAGAAGTTCCCGACCTACGTCTTTATCAAGATGATCAACAACGCGCACAATTATTATATGGTCACGCGTATCCACGGCGTAACCGGCTTTGTCGGCGCGGGCGGCAAGCCCGAGGCTCTGACCCCGGAAGAAGTCCGCAGGAATCGTCTTGAAAAGGTCAACGCGGAGGATCTGGGTCTTCAGATCGACGACGTCGTCAGCATCATCTCCGGCGCCTTCCAAGGGCAGTCCGGTATCGTTTCCGGCTTGGATTACGAGCACGGCATCGTAAAGGTCACGTTGCTCTTGTTCGGCAAGCCCACCCCCATCGATCTGGAGTTCAATCAGGTCGAGAAGGAAAATCAAAATTAAACCTTTTGGGTTTAATATATGGGAGAACGGTGAAATTTTCGAGCGCCGTTCGTTAGCACCACGTTTTGCATAGTAAGGAGGAAAAAACTATGGCAAAGAAAGTTACAGCTATCGTCAAGTTACAACTCCCCGCGGGTAAAGCCACCCCGGGACCGCCTGTCGGTTCTACCCTTGGTCCGCACGGAATCAACCTTCCGGGCTTCGTCAAGGAGTTCAACGACAAGACTGCGGACAAGATCGGTCTTGTGATCCCGGTCGTGATGACCATCTACAACGATCGTTCTTTCAGCTTTATCACCAAGACGCCGCCGGCACCCGTTCTTATCAAGAAGGCGTGCGGCATTGAGAGCGGCTCGGCTAAGCCCAACAAGGACAAGGT
>DFFS01000021.1:0-17161 GCA_002371075.1 Christensenella sp. UBA3770 | reverse complement strand
TTGGAAGCGGCGATGAGCATGATCGCAGGTACGGCGCGCAGCATGGGCGTCACGGTGGAAGACTAAGGAGGTGGCAAATATGAAAATCAGTAAGAGATTCAAAGAGGCTTCTGCCTTAGTTGAAAGGAACAAGGTTTACGACAGCGTCGAAGCGATGGACATCGCGGTCAAGACCGCAACCGCCAAGTTTGACGAGTCCGTTGAGCTTCACGTAAAGCTCGGCGTGGACAGCAAGCATGCGGATCAGCAGGTTCGTGGCGTGGTCGTCCTCCCCAACGGCACCGGTAAGAGCGTCAAAGTGCTTGTCATCGCCAAAGGCGACAAGGCGGACGAGGCGCAGGCTGCGGGTGCGGATATCGTCGGCGCGGAAGAGATCATTGCCAAGATCCAAAAGGACAACTGGTTTGACTTTGACGTATGTATCACCACTCCCGACATGATGGGTATGGTCGGTCGTATCGCTCGTTTGCTTGGTCCTAAGGGTCTTATGCCTAACCCCAAGAGCGGCACCGTCACGATGGACATCGCCAAGGCAGTTAAGGAAGTCAAGGCAGGTAAAGTGGAGTACAGGCTCGACAAGACCAACATCATCCACGTTGCAGTGGGTAAGGTCAGCTTCGGTGCGGAGAAGCTCCATGAGAACTTTGCCACCGTGATGGACGCCATCATCAAGGCAAAGCCGAGCACCGCGAAGGGCACGTACCTCCGTTCGGTTTCGATCTGCACCACGATGGGCCCCGGCATCAAGGTCAGCTACGCCAAAGCGAATGCTTAAGTTTTAAGCAAAATCGCTTGACAGGCAAATAAAACTAACTTACAATAAAATACGTCTTAAGACAGCAAGTGGGAAACCGTAACCGCAAGGGCTTGCCGAGGATGCAGTTTTCAATAGGAAATTATGCTCTCATTGTCTTTTGGCGTTGAGAGCATTTTTGTTCTCACAATTCTTAAAAGGAGGTAGACACAGTGTCAGCAGCATTAGAAGAAAAGAAGCAACTGGTTGAAGAGCTCAAAGAGAAGATCGGCTCCGCTAAGTCCATCGTTATCGTGGATTACAAGGGTCTTTCGGTCTTTGAAGACACCGAGCTTCGTAAGACGCTCCGTGAAGCCAACGTCGAGTATCGCGTTCTTAAAAATAGACTGATGCAAAAGGCGTTTAACGAACTCGGCTATTCCGATTTCGACGAGGCGCTCAACGGCCCCACGGCAGTCGCGTTTGCAAACGGTGATCCCGTCGCACCCGCAAAGATCCTTTTGGAGAGTGCGGATAAGACAAAGAAACTCACCGTCAAGTGCGGCATGATCGATGGATCGTACATCACGACGGACGGCGTCAAAGAGCTTGCAACGCTCCCGCCCAAGGAGGTGCTCCTCGCAAAACTCCTCGGTACCCTCGAGGCACCGATCAGCTCCCTTGCCAGAGTGCTTAACGAAACGGTTGCGGGTCTTGCCAGAGTGCTTAACGCAATCGCGGAAAAGTAAACCAATTCATCAATTTATCAACCTATTTATAATAAAAAGAAAATCAGAATTATTTGGAGGATACTAAAATGGCAGATATCGAAAAGCTTATTGAAGAAATCAAAGGTATGACCGTTCTTGAGGTCAGCAAACTTGTCAAGGCTCTTGAGGAAGAGTTCGGTGTGTCCGCTGCGGCTCCCGTGGCTGTGGCTGCTGCTCCCGCTGCAGGCGGCGCTGCTGCTGCTCCCGCTGCAGAAGAGAAGACCGAGTTCACCGTTGTGTTGAAGGCTGCGGGCGCAAACAAGATCGCGGTCATCAAGGCTGTGCGTGAGCTCACCGGTCTCGGTCTTGCCGAGGCTAAGGGTCTTGTTGATGGCGCTCCCAAGGCTGTTAAGGAGAACGTCAGCAAGGAAGATTGCGACAAGGCTGTCGAGGCTCTTAAGGCTGCGGGTGCTGAGATCGAAATTAAGTAAGTTTCGACTTAATCAAAACCTTTTAAGAAAAAGAAAACGTCAGTTGGTAGCAACTGGCGTTTCTTTTTTTCGAGCTCGTATAGCGGCGCGAATACTGCTCTACCGGCTTCTCTCGCGAACAGTTACGTACAAGGAGTACGCGCCTATTCGCTCGCTCGCGGGGCGTTTGTCTTCACACCACTCTCCGAGCTCGCCGTTTCTTTGGTTGTATTTAACAGAACCGTATCATATTTAATCTGCCTTTTGTCAAAATGGTTAAAAATATGGTATAATATTTTTACAAAGGGCAAACGGGCAAGGGGATGTTTGTTTGCCATATGGGGGGAGAATGAAAAACAGATATTACCCGAGGGTTTTTACGTTTAAAAAAATGTTGATCGCATTGAGCGTGATCATAACGCTTTTGTTAATTTCCATTATTGTTGTGTTGATCGTTAAAAACGAGTATTTATCAATCCTCTTGCCATTGCCGTTTGCATTGGCAACGGTTCATTGTATTAGTATTAGCATTGTAAATGCCTTTTTGTCAAAGAAAAAATATGAAATCAAGTATAACAAGATGATCTCCTATGAACCGCTTAAAGCCCCTAAAGAGATTGATATTTCCCCAATAAATTCCATTTATGTGGTTATCCATACGATCGATGGAGGTAGAGGAGTAATTTCGGGCCTCCCAATCAGAAATGTGAAAGAAAGACGCAAGTATGTTTATAACGTGATTCTCTTTAAAGAAGGTTATCCTGAGCAGTACTTGCACAGGGATGCTTCGGATAGTATTCTTGATAATGTTTTTTTAAAAGATTACATATTATATGATTTTGATTATGACCGAGATACGGTGTTAAGCTTGCTGGAAGAAACAAACGCAGATATTTACACGAATGAAACAATGTATAACGAAATGAGGAACGACATATTTTTTAGTGCCTATTTGGATCGAATAAAATTGAAAAAATTGGCAGGAATTCTTTCATAAAAAGCAGGAGGATTACCTTCTGCTTTTTTATGTCGATTTGCCTTTTACCCACGCTTGCGAGTCATACATTTTGTGCGGACCAACCCGTCCTCCACGTTGATGGCTTCCAGTCCGCACAGCCCGTTTACGTTAAAAATGCAGTCCGCGGCGCATTGCACCACGGTGTCCACGTTGTTTAAAACGTCCGCTTCCGGCGCAGCCTCGTAGTTGGCAAAGATCTGCGAAAGTTCGCCGCCTGCCCGCTTGATCTTGCTTTTGCAAGCGCCGTTTGCGCCGATGTCAATGATCCCCGCCATGCAGCGTTCGCATTCGTTGTGTTCGCAATTGCTTGTTCCGCACCTAAGTCCTTTCATCTTTTTCACCTCGCTTTTATTATGAGCGTAAGAGAAAAAGTTTATTCTCAATAAAAAAATGCATTGCCGAATTATGACAATGCATCCTTTTTTTCTGTATGCTTACTTATTTCAATTCCGAAACGACAACGTTGATCTTCGTTTTCACCCCAACGTACAATTTGACCTCGACCGTGGCTCTGCCCAGTTTTTTCAAGGGCTCCTCAAGCATGATGTTCTTTTTGTCCACGTCGTAGCCTTGTTTTTTAAGCTCCTCCGCGATCTCCTTGCTTGTGACGCTGCCAAACAGCTTGCCGCTCTCGCCGCATTTGACGTATACGGTCACCGTAGCCATATTCAGCTTTTCCGCCGCGGCTTTTGCCGCCGCAAGTTCCTTTTCCTTACGGGCAATTTCCGCCGCTTTCTTTTGGTTGGTTTCGTTTACGGCGCCCGCGGTCGCCGCCACGGCAAGACCCTTGGGGATCAAAAAGTTCATCGCATAGCCGTCGTTGACGTTGATAATGTCACCTTTCTTTCCTTTGTTTTTTACATCTGCGGTTAATACGACTTTCATACTTTTCTCCTCTCTTCGGTTTTTCTTATTGTAACACAAACATCCGCCTTTAGCAATACAATCGCGGGCGGTTGTTTCAAAACGAAGAGTGCAGTGCTAAAAGATAATGACTTTGGGTGAAGTTTCGGCGGTGTCGGAGTGAAGTTGCCTATGGCAGTGAAGTTGTGTGCTTCAGCGCACAGTGAAGTTGACTTCGTCAGTGAAGTTGCTCACTTCGTTCGCAGTGAAGTTTCTCGCTACGCAAGAAGTTGAGGATAAATTGAAAAACGCAAGAGGAAACAACCCTCTCATTATCCTTAAAGAACCCACATCACCTTTCCCTCTCATGGCTTTCGACCCGCGGAGCCAAGCTCCTCGCTGCACTTTGCTACGTAGTTATCGTCACGATGCGCTTTTCTTGATCTCTTTTTATTTCTCGCGAAGCGACAACCTTTTTAAAAAGCGTTTAGGGGTTTGGGGGAATCGCAACCCCCACCTTCTTTGGGGTACTTTTCTTCAAAAGAAAAGTGCCAACACGCGAAGAGGCTTTCCTCGCGGCGCTTTTCCTCATTAAATGATGGGACTTACAAAGGGCTTATTCGTCGTCCAAACAGCGAACGTTGCATATCCTGCCCTCCCCATCAAGGTCAAAATCGTATATGACGCCAACGGTCTTTTCGCCTTTGCGGGTCAGGGCGGCAACGGCGCTCTTTACGGCGCCATAGGGCGGGTCTTCCACACTGAAAACCTCGCCGAAATAGTCAAACACGGCGTTTTCGTCCGCAACGTCGGGGGAGAGCAGGCTGCATAGCGCCTTGCCGTCCCTCGCAATCACACTTTCAAGCAGCAGTCGCCCGACGTTGTTTTCGTTTGGGGTGGGACGGCTGTGGAGGATGATCTCCCGCGAAACGGAAAAGCTTTCGCCGCCCCAAAGATAGGTGGCGGTCACTTCCCGCTCGCAAAGGTCCCGGAACCGTTTTTTGACGATCACCTCGTTGCCTTGGCAAGTTATGCTTTCGCCGTGGTCTTCAAGGAGCAGGCGCGCCTCGCCCCTCGATAGAGAGATCATCGCAATGTACTTTCCGTCGGCGTGCTCGGCAGTGATCTCAACGATCTTGTTTTTTTGCCCGTCGATCAAGGTCAAAACGGGGCGGGAAAAGGGCGTTTTTGCTTTCCAAACCGCACTTGCCGCGCCCGTTACACGTATTTGACCGCACAAAGGACGGCATTCCACCCGAAAAACGTTTTCCGACGAGCGTACGTCTATCGCAGCGACGGCATTGCCGCAAGGAAGCGGTGCGGGGCGAAGTTCCCACCCGGCTTTCCATTCGATCACAGTCAAGGCGCCGTCGCACGTGACCTCTCCGTTTTCCACGCCGACCGTGGCGCATCCGCACCCGCCGTTGGAGAGGTAGGAGATCAGGCGGCTCTCGCCCTCTTCCAGTGTAAAGGCGCGGCGCAACGCAAATCCGTCGGCAAAAAACTGCCCTCCGCTTACCATTATTTTCACTTTGTCACCTCGTTTTGCGCCTTGATCGTTTGAAAACGGCGCCTTTTCGTTGTATAATAACAATATGCTTGATTTTCGCAAAATAGACAAAAAGGATATCTCCCGCATTCGCCCCTATCTCGGCACTTCGGCAAGGATTTGCACCAAAGCGATCGGGGTCATGTATATGTGGTCGGGCTATTTTGGCACCGAGATCGCCTTTTACGACGGCGGCGTGCTTGTCAAAGACACCCTTTTCGGAGGGGATCTTTTTATGACGCCGCGCGGCAAAAACGCTCTCGAAGGCTTGCGCCTTTTGGAAGAGTACGAGAGGGAAAAGGGGGGCGACCTTGTCTTCAATTCGGTGGATGACGAGGATCTTGCTCTTTTGTCATCGCGCTATCCCGCGATAGAGATCAAAAGCTATCGCGACTATGCCGATTATCTTTACAACGCGTCCGACCTTGCACAGTACAAGGGCAAAAAGTACCACGGGCAAAAAAACCATAAGAACCGGTTTTTAAAGAGCTATCCGAACTTTGAATTTCTGCCGTTTGAAAAGGCGGATCTTCCCGAAATTTACGCATTTTTGGAGGAACACAAGGCGCTTGCGCCGCGCTCAAAAGAAGAGCTGATCGAGTACGACAGTTGCCACCGGCTTCTTGACGCAATGGACGAGCTGGATCTCTTGACCGCGATGATCCGCGTGGACGGCAAGATCGTTGCCATCAGCGTGGGCGAGGTGCTGAACGACACCCTGATCATCCACATCGAAAAGGCGCTTGCCGCCTATAGCGGCGTTTATCCGACGATGTGCTCTTTGTTTGCCGAGCGCTACGGCAAAGGGCTCAACTTTATCAACCGCGAAGACGACGCGGGCGACGAGGGGCTGCGAATCAGCAAAACGCAATATCACCCCGTCGCAATGGTTGAAAAGAGGATGGCTGTCTGCCATCTTTCCCGCCCTTTGACCTTGCCAACGTTGTTTACGGAGCGGCTGGTCATTGACGAGTTTTCCGCCTCGGATATGGAAAAGTATGCCGCATTGGCAACGGACGACGAAAGAAACCGCTTTTGGGGCTACGATTACAAAATTGACCTTGGGGAGGACGCGCCCGACGCCGCTCACTTTGAAAAAGTGCTTTCGGAAGACGAGGCGCGCGGGGTCGCATACTCTCGCAAGATCGCAACCTCGGACGGCAGTTTTGTCGGAGAGGCAGTTGTGTACAACTTCCGTTTGGACGGCTCGGCGGAGCTGGGGCTGCGCGTCGCCGCTTCCGCTGCGGGCAAGGGCTACGGCAGGGAAGCGTACAAAGCGGTTGCGGACGCCGTTTTAACGCTGCTTCCGAAATTGCACGCGCGATGTTTTAAAGAAAACGTGGCAAGTAAAAAGATGATCCTCGCCGCTCTGTTCAAGCAGACGGACGAGCGGGACGGAATGCTGTATTTTGTCCGAGAAAAATAAAAAATCCGTGGCTGACGCCACGGACTTTTTTGTTTGTGTCTTTTTCAATTATGCAATTTGGATATCTTTCAAAACGTATCTGTAATCCCCCTCCACGATGGCGGTGATCACTTTCTTTACGTTTTTGACGTCGATGACCTCATTCTTGACGGTTTGGCTGTTTTGCGTGATCTCCACAAGGTAAGAGGAAGCGTATTGGTTGCCGGTTTGCACGCGGAAAACGTACGTCGGCGTTGTGTATTTTTCCACTTCTTCGGTGGGGGTAAAATCGGATGGGACAAGCACGTCGTAGGTCTCTTCCGCCGTGCCCACTCTGCTGATGCTCATGCTGTCCGCATTGCCGGTAAGGGCGTTTACGCAGGTGTAGGATAAAGAGTAGGAAGAGCTGCCGACCGCCGAAGCGCGCACGATCGCATAGAGCGACTCGTTGTCGTAGCAGCCGGACGCCTTGTGGCGCACGGAGGATTTTTCCACCCCGTTTTCAAACAGTTTCGCATAGAGGTACTTGCCCTCGTAGGATACCTGCATCTCCTTGGTCACGCCGCCGATCACGGTGCGCTTGTAGCTGTAGGTGGGCAGGCAGTTGCCGCCGTAGATCACGCGCGAAAGGATGGTGTCGCCGTTTTCCATCGTGACGTCCACCGAAAGGAGCGTGCCGGTAAAGGAGTTATAGGTTTTTTCGCCCGACTCTTCCGTTGCGGAGGGCAGGGTAACGTTTTTTGCCTTTTTGGGCTCAAACTTCATCGTCATCTCGCCAACCACGGTTTTGGTTTCCCCCTCGGTGTGATAAACGTCGTAAGCAAAGAACTCATAGCCGTCGTCACTGCATACGTAGCCCGTCGTCAAAAGATCGCGCTGGGAGACGTTTGAACACGCCGTAAAAAGCACGGGGACCAAACAAAGCACAAGGATGGATACGATCAAAACAATTTTTTTCATAGACACCTCTCAAATAAAGTTTAATGGTCGAAAACGGTATTGTCAAATGATTTATTTATAGGTTATAATACATATATGTCTTCTTTTATCGTTTATAAAGCCAAAACAACGCATCTTGCCGCGGAAGAGGTTCTTTCGCGCATCGAGGGGGCGGGCAGGCACATCGTGATCGCGCCGGACCCCTTTACTTTTGCGGTGGAAAAGGCAATTTCCGACAAACTGAACAAGAAGGCGTTTTTTAACGTTGAGGTCATGAGTTTCGCCCGCTTGGCAAGTGTCTTTTTGGGCGAAAAGGCAAAGCGTTGTTTGTCCCCCGCAGGGTCTGTCATGTTGATGGAAAAGATCATCGGCAAAGAGAAGGACTCCCTGATCTATTATCAAAATGCGGCGGGCATGCCGGGGTTTGCCGCCGAGCTTTACGCCGCGGTCACCGCCATCAGAAACAGCGGCGTTTCTCCAAAGCAACTACGCGACGCGGGGGAGGGGCTTCCCGCCGGATACGTCAAGAGCAAGACGCTGGATATCGCCCGCTTGTACGCCGCTTATCTCAACGATCTTTCGCAAGAAGAGACGGAGGACGGCACCACGCTTTTGGAAGCGCTGGCAAGGTACATAAAAGAGAGCGGGGCGTTTGCGGACGTAAACTTTTACGTCGTCGATCACGTGGACTTTAACGCAAAACAAGTGGAGGTGCTTGCCGCGCTGATGACGGAGGCAAAGTCCCTTACCGTCGCCCTTGCGGACGGTGCGGGTCTGCCCAACGAAAGGATCTATGACAAACGCGTTTTCACCCGCTTGGCAGCCGCGGCAAAAAGGGTGGGGGTCGTCCCACGCACGCAGATGGTGACCGCCGCGCTTGACCCAAGCAAAAACAAATTGGCGGAAGAATTATTTTCCTATTCCTTTACCGGCGGCAGCTCGGACGGCTTTTCGCTTACGGAGGCAAAGGACGCCGCCGAAGAAGTCGCGTTTCTCGCCACCGAGATCACCCGTCTTGTGCGCAAAGACGGGCTCCGCTACAATCAAATCGCGGTCATCACCCCCTCGTTTGACAGTTATCTTCCCATCCTTTCCGGGGTGTTTCGCGATTACGGTATTCCGTTTTTTGCCGATCGCCGCGTGCCGCTTTCCGACACCGACCTCTTCAAACATCTGATCCTCGCGATGGAGATCTCTTGCCGCGGCTACGACAAGATCCTCGTCAAAAAATACGTGATGCACGCGCTGTTTGACTCTTCCGAAGAGGAAAAGGAGGCGTTTTTCGATTACGTTGATATGAGCGGGGCGGATCGCGGCTATTTGAAAAAGCCGTTCGATCTGTTTAAGGAGGACCCCCGCTACGACAGCGCCGAAAAGGTTCGGAAAAAGCTGACGGACGAGCTTGCGCCCTTTGACCTTATGGAAAAGACGGGCGCCGTTTCTACTTACGCGGAGGCGTTCGAGCGCTATTTGTCCCAAAACGACTTCACCGCCAAGGTCAACGACTATTTGGCAAAGGTTTTCCGTGAGGAGCTTTTGGATCAGGCGGAGATTCTGCGCCAAGGTCCCGCCGCGATCATGGAGCTTTTAAAGACGCTTACCGAGCTTCGCGGCGACGAGATCCTCGAATTTAAGGATTTTATCCTTACGTTGACGGCAGGCGCGGGGCAGGTAAAGATCGCCGCACTCCCCGTCAGTTTGGATTGCGTGTATTTTGCGCCCGTCGAGCAGGCGATGTACGCGCCCATTCCCGCCTTGTTTGTGCTTGGCGCGGAACAGGGGCTTTTCCCGCTTGAAAACACGGGGGAGGGCATCGTCGGCGAAAAGGAATACCAAGCCTGGCAACCCTGGGGCGTGGTCATCCAAAACACGGGCAGGGAAGAGCTTGCCCAAAGCCGTTTCCACGCGTTGCAGTTGTTGCTGCGCGGAGACAGGACGTACCTTTCGCACGTGGAGGCAAAGCGTCCGTCACAATGCTTCTCG
This sequence comes from Christensenella sp. UBA3770, assembly GCA_002371075.1. Lineage (GTDB taxonomy): Bacteria > Bacillota > Clostridia > Christensenellales > CAG-1252 > CAG-1252. The sequence goes on along the minus strand of DFFS01000021.1, from coordinate 7,511 downwards.
CACGTCAGGGAAATTTTTGATCTCAAGATCAAAAAATGCTCCGATCTTTTAAAGACGTACGACATCGACGTATTGATCCCCACCGAGCGGGTGGCGGAAGTAAAGTACGCCGCGTTTTCCCGTCGCTATCACGAGGGGCTTCTTGACAAAAGGGAAGAGGTGTTTGCCCGCGCCGTCGCCAAGCATTTAAACAAAGAGTTTCCGCTGCCCTTTGCGGAGGAGAACGTGGAAAAGGTTGATGCGGCGGGGCTGTTCTTCAAAGAGGGCAAGACCAGCGTTTCCGAGCTGGAGTGTTATTTCAAATGTCCGTTTTTGCATTTTGTTCAGTATGGCTTAAAGGCAAAGGAAAAGGACGCCGTTTCCTTTGACCTAAGGGACACCGGTATCATCGTGCACGAATGCATGATGCGTTTTGTCAAACAGCTCAAAAAGCAGGGATTCTCCTGCACCGACGACGAGGCGCGCGCGATCGCGCAGACCATTGCGGAAGAGATCCTTGCCGACCCAAAATACGAGCCTGTCAAAAGGGCGTCCGACGACAGGGCCATCGCACGGGTAAAACGCCGTTGCGGCGAGGTTGCGGTCATTGTCAAAAATCAGATCGCGGCTTCTTCCTTTGTCCCCGCATTGCTTGAAAAACACTTTCCCGAAAAGGAGCATGGCGGTCCCCTTCCGCCCTTAAAGACGGTGGCGCCGGGCGGCGTCTCTTTAACGGGGCAGATCGACCGCGTGGACGTTTGCAGGGAGGACGGACATCTTTACGCCGCAGCGATGGATTACAAGACGGGGAGCGCCGTCGTGGGAACGGACGACCTGTATATCGGAAAAAAGATCCAGCTCCCCCTCTATCTTGCCGTGCTGGAAGCGTCGGGGTACGATCCCGTCGCCGCGCTCTATTATTCGTTGTCGGACAGGCAAAAGAAAAAGGCGCAAGCCTTGTACGGACCCAAGCTTTGGGAGGACGACATGGTGCAAAAGCTGGACAACGCCGTCTCGACGGAGCCTTCTCCGTACACGGGGGTTTATCAGGACAAAAAAGGTTTGGTGGATAAGCAAAAGATGCTTCTTGCCAAGCGGGAATTCGACGCACAAACGGAGTATGCCGTGCTGGTGGCGGAAGGCGCCGTAAATGAGATCAGGGAGGGCTTTGTTCTTCCCACGGCAGGTCCCACCGGTCAGGGTGGCGCCTGCGATTATTGCAAAGCAAAGGCGGTTTGTCGCATGGCAAACAAGCGCAACCGCAAAAAGGTAAGCGTCGGCGCGGAGGAACTTGCCGACGTCGTGTTCGGAAAAATGGAGGAGAAAGATGCCGGTCAAGACTGACGATCGTGAAAAAGCCCTAAGAGGCAGAGAAAAGAACATCGTCGTCACCGCATCGGCGGGCGCGGGGAAGACCACCGCCATGGTCGCGCGCGTTCTTGACCTGATCCGCCGCGACAACGTGCCGGCGCGTTCTATCGTGATGTTGACGTTTGCGGACGCTGCGGCGGAGGAGATGAGAAGCCGCCTGTCCGAAAAACTTTTGGAGGAGATCAAAAAGGCAAGCGGAGAGGAAAGATCAAGGCTGATCGACGCCTACGACGACCTGCCGTTTTTGCATTGCAGCACCATCGATTCCTTCTGCTTCTCCCTTGTCAAGGCACATTTTGAGCTGTTGGGTCTTTCGCCCGCCGTCAAACTGATGGACGAGGAAACGGCGGCGTCTTATCGCAAAAAGGCGCTCAAAAAGACCCTCACCGATTTTGCGGCGGCGCGGCTGGCGGAGGACGCGGACGATTATTATCGCTTTATTCTTTCTTTCGGCGCAGAGGAAGAGGCGGAGCTTGAAAAGAGCATTTTGAGCTTGTACGATTACGCCGAGATGACCGTGGACGGCGACGAGTATTTGTCGCGTGCGGCGGCGCTTGCTTCTTCCCCCGCGGACAGCCACCCCGCGATCAAAGATTTCGTGAACAAGGTCAAGCAAAACGCCGTTTCGGCGCTGATGACGCTTGACGGCTTGCACTATGATCCCGCCTGCGCCACGACGGCAATGGCGGACTATTATCGGAAGTACCGCGCCTATATGTGCGCGTTTGCGGAGGCGCCCGAGGATCTGGATTCGCTCGTCGACATAGCCAAGAGCGTCGAAACGGTCCGCGCGGTGAGCAAAAACGTCGGGGAAAAATACCCCTTGGAATACGCCGCGTGGGAACGTGTCGCCGCGATCTGTAAGGACTGGAAAGATAATGGCTTTATCCTCAAAGATGGGCTCAAATTGTTAAAGCAAACGAGCGCCGAATCCCTTCTTTCCCTGCAAAAGGACGTTCTTACCGTCGTCGATTTGACTAAGCGGTTTAAGGAAAACTACCAAGCCGTCAAAGACGAGGAGCAGCGGGTGGACTTCTCCGACGTAGAGCACTATGCGCTTGCTCTGTTGCGGGATCACCCCGTCGTCAAGGAAGAGATCGGTTGTTTGCATCTGATGATGGATGAGGCACAGGATCTCAACTATTTGCAAAACGAGCTGATGCTCCTGATCGCAGAGCGGGCGTCCCTGTTTGTCGTGGGTGACGTCAAGCAATGCATCTTCCGCTTCCGCAACGCGATGCCCAAACTGTTTGGCGATCGCGCCGATAGCGCCAAGGCAAGGGCGGATTCCGTGCTGTGCACTTTCAACGAGAATTTCCGTTCTTCGCAGGCGGTCATCGATTTTGTCAATCTGCTGTTCGGCAACTTGATGACCAAGGAGTTCGGCGGCATCGACTACCCCAAAGCCGTGCGCGGCGGTGAGTTTGAGGGGGACGGCAAGGTAGAGTGCTTCTTCTATCCCGCCAAGGAGGAGGAAGCGGAGCCCCTTCCCGTGTCCGAAGTGTACAGCGTCAAGCGCGCCGCAGCCTCAGCCGAAAAAGAGGATGCGGACGCTAAGGAGGCGGCTTGGGTGCGCGATCGTATCTTGGAGCTTGTCCGCCCCGCGTCCGGCGTCACCATCTTGCACAGCCCCAAAGACAACGAAGAAAAAAGGATCTCTTTTAAGGACATCGCCATCTTGTCCCCCGTCGGATTAAAGACGGATTCGTTGCAGGAAAAGGTGGTCAACTGCTTGCGTGAAGCGGGGATCCCGCTCAACGTGGGCGGTTTCGTCCGCGACGTGGAAAACGCCGACGTGACCTCTCTTGTGGATTTCTTCCGCTTGCTGCTCAGCAAGCACGACGACTTCGCGCTGCTTTCGGTGCTTCGTTCCGACCTGTTCTCTTTTACGGTGGAGGAGCTTGCCGAGATCGCCGTGCAGGCGGGCGCAGATTTCTCGGAAAGGGCGCAAAACGCCGCGCTTTCGGAGGGTGCCGTCGGGGAAAAACTGAGAAAGTTTTATGCTTATTTGCAAAAGTGCCGTGCCTTGTCCTCATCGCTGTCGCTGTATGAACTGGCGTCCCGCATCGTGGAGGAACGGCTGCGCACGTCGGTTGCCAAAAGGGCGGACGGCAGGGCGGTGCTCGGTCAGGTGCTTGCGTTTGTAGAAACGTTGAGAGGCGGCAAACAAACAGGCTCGATCCCCGAGTATATCGAGTTTTTCGACAACTATTACAAGATGGAGCTGGAGGGCGAGATCGCAGAGCGCGACGCCGTCACTGTCATGACCATGCACAAAAGCAAGGGGTTGCAATTCCCCGTCGTCTTTGTGATCGGCATGGGCAAAAAGATCATCAATTCGATGGAGCATCGTACCGTCGTTCGCATGGACGGGGACTACGGCGTTTGCAAAAAGTCGGCGGAGGACAAGGACCTCCTTTTCGAGCTGTTCCACGAGAAGAAAAACACCGAACTCAAGGAGGATTGCCTGCGGCTTTTGTACGTTGCGTTCACACGCGCGGAAAACTATCTTTACATTTCGGGTAGCGTGCCAAGCGCGGACAGTTTGGAAAATCCGATGGACAAGAGCAAGGCGCATTGCTGTTCGCAGCTTGTCTTGGACGGCTTAAAAGGCTCAAAGGTTTATTTCAAGGACTATTCCTCTGTCCCCGCGCCGGTCGAGGAAGCACGGGCAGTCAGGGATGAGGCGGATCCGAGCGAGGTGGAAACCGCGCTTGCCGCCTTGCGAAAAGGCTTTGCGGCGTATCCTTATGAAAAAGCGACCAAAACGGGTATAAAATACACGGTTACGGCAATAAATGCAATGAAAGAAGAGGGATGCCCTCCCGCAACGGAATTCTTTGCGGAAGAGAAAAAGGCGCAGGGAACGGCATATCACGCGGTGATGGAAAACCTGATCCCCTTTGCGCCCAAAAGCGCAGAGGAGACCGTCTCTTTGATCGACGCTTTCGTTGGCGGCGGGCTGATCACGGAGGAGGAAAGGGTGGGGCTGCTCTCCAAACTTTCGCCAAGCAAGATCACGGACGGGGTGCAAAAGATCCTGTCTCTTACGGGGACCCGACCCGTCAAATGCGAAACGGGCTTTTTGCTGCATCTTCCCGCGCGTGAAGCGGGGGTGGCGGACGTTGACGACGAGGTCGAGGTGCAGGGCAAGATCGACCTACTTGCCGTCGGGCGCGAGGACGCCGTCATCGTGGATTACAAGTTCAGCTTGCAATCTGCGCGTGAGCTGAAGGAGACCTATCGCGCGCAACTTGATCTGTATGCCCTTGCCGTTCAAAAGAGCTACGGCTTGAAAACGGTTCGCAAATACATATTCGTCCCGGGGAGAAACGAGCTGATCGAAATGTGATCCCGCGGGCAAAGGCGGGGTTTTGTGCAAGTGTTTTTCAGCGGAACGGTAGTGTTGTTGTATTTTCTCTCACGGTATGCCGCCGAGCCGATCTTTATCGCGTCGTGTTTTCTTCCCACGGCGTACGGGATCGCGGTGGCTTTCTTTTTGCGATTCGGCGGGTGCGGCAGGATCATCACGGCGTGTAACCGCGCCAAACGAATGGCAAAAAAGGGCGTGATCTCGGGGGAGAAACGCGCCTTGTTTTACAAAAAATGCGTCAAGGGAGCCCCCGCACCGCTCCGCGCGGCTTACGCGCTCTTTGAAGAGGGCAAACTGTCCAAGCGGGAGTTGGCGCTGACCGCCTCCCGTTCCGTTACCGTAAGGAGCGGACTTTTGAAAGGGGGAATGGCGTGCGTCGGCGTCCTCTCCTCCCTCGCCGCCTTTTTGGCGTTTTTCTTCGCTTCTCCCGTGGAAGAAGCCGTCCTTCGCGCGGCGATCTGCGCTTTCCTTGCCGCGGCAAACGCCGTCGCCCTGCATTTTGCCCTGTATGCCACCGTGATCGCGGCGGAAAGATCCGCCGAACGCTTTGCGGAGGTTGTCGATCGGGCTCTTCTACGTGAAAAAAGGGAGGAGACGCCCGCCCTCTCTCCGAAAGCCGAGCCGCCCGAGATCGAGCCCTCTTTTGACAAGGACGAGCAAACGCTGTTTGACCTGCGTTCTCTCCTTCGCGATCTTGACGCGGAAGGGGAAAGAGGCGGCGCTTCGAAATGATCTTTTCTTTTCAATGAAAAGAAAGACAATTATTCCGTTTTTTTTGCAAAAATGGCTTGCCGTTTTAAAAAAATGATGGTAAACTTTTTTTATCAAAGGGAGGACGATATGGATCCTGACGAAGATAATACGAATCAAAGGACACTTATCCGCATCCGGTAATTTTTTGCCTCTTGCGGGTTGTCTTGCGGAGGCGTTATGATTGATATTCTTTACAACGATCTCAATAAAAACGTTTGTGTCTGTCCCGAGGGGCAAGAGTTAACCTCGGATTTTTTGGTCAACAAATGGATCAATCTTATCAATCCCGACGACAGAGAGGTTGACAGGATCTCTTCTTTGACCGGCATCTCGGGGGAGTTTCTTAAGGCTGCTCTCGATGAAGAGGAGCGCGCGCGTATCGACAAGGACGACAACTGCGTGATGGTCTTGATGGACGTCCCCATCATCGAAGAGGATCCCGAAGAGGATTACTATACATACGGCACCATTCCTATGAGCATCATTCACAAGGACAACTTTCTCGTGACGGTTTGCTTGCGCGAAAACAGCGTCGTCAACGATTTTAAGTTCGGCAGGGTAAAGAATGTGGAAACGCACAAGTCCACCCGCCTTACCTTCCAACTTTTGTATGCCGTCTCCACAAAGTATCTGTACTATCTCCGCTTGATCAACAAGGCAAGCCAGCGCGTTCAGTCCACGTTGGAGAAAAACATGAAGAACAACGCGATCTTGGAGATGCTTGACCTGCAAAAGTCGTTGGTTTACTTCAGCACGTCCATCTCCGCCAACGATGCCGTGATCGAAAAGCTCAACAAACAAAATTACCTCAAAAAGTACGACGAGGATCAGGACGTCATCGACGACGCCGGCATCGAAAACAAGCAGGCGGCGGAAATGTGCTCCATCTATCGCGAGATCATGAACGGCACGATGGAGGCGTACGGGACGATCATTTCCAACAACGTCAACGATATCATGAAGTTCCTCACCGCGCTCACCCTCGTGATCTCGGTGCCCACCTTGATCGCCAGCCTGTTTGGCATGAACCTCGGGGGCATTCCCTGGAACAGCAGCAACACGCCGTGGGGCTTCGGTGTGGTGTGCGGCATCTCGCTTTTGCTCGCGATCATCTCCGGAATTTTCCTCGCAAAGAAAAAAATGTTCTGATCTTTCTCTACGAGAAAGAGGTGGCAAAATTCGGCGCTTTTCGGGGCGCCGAAATTTTTTTGAAAAAATAGCAAAATTTGCAAAAATAGTATTGACTTTTGTTTTTGAGAATGTTATCATTATAAAGCTGTCTATAAGACAAGCGCCCTTTTTGGGGGTGTAGCTCAGTTGGTAGAGCGCCTGCCTTGCAAGCAGGAGGTCACCGGTTCGAACCCGATCATCTCCACCATTAAATGCGGGCTCATAGCTCAGTTGGTTAGAGCACACGCCTGATAAGCGTGAGGTCGGTAGTTCGAGTCTACTTGAGCCCACCAGTGCGAGCGATCGCACCCCCAAAGCGGCTGTTGCCGCTTCAAGCACATTGACAACTGCATAGGAGGTTTTGTGTCACCAGGTTGACGCAAGATCTCATCAATTAGAAAAAATATCTAAAAATGAAGAGTAAAGAGTAATACGAACAATTCACTATATAAGATATTTTGCTGAGGATACATTAAACTAACGAGAGAAGTTATATGACTTTTGAGAGCCGAGAGGCTCTTAGAGATGATTAAGCTACAAAGAGCGTAGGGTGGATGCCTTGGCACTTGACGCCGATGAAGGACGTGACTAACTGCGAAAAGCTGCGGGGAGCTGTAAATGAGCCGTGATCCGCAGATATCCGAATGAGGAAACTCACCAAGAGAATGTCTTGGTATTCATACATGAATTCATAGTGTATGGAGGGGCACCCGGGGAACTGAAACATCTCATTACCCGGAGGAAAAGAAAGAAAACAATCGATTCCCTTAGTAGTGGCGAGCGAAAGGGGAAGAGCCTAAACCGGCGCATAGCGATATGCGTCGGGGTTAAGGGCTTGCGTAATTACGAGAGCCGCAGAGCAGAA
>DFFS01000084.1 GCA_002371075.1 Christensenella sp. UBA3770 | reverse complement strand
CTTGGTACGACAACGAGTGGGGTTACAGCAACAAGGTTCTTGACCTCATCGCTCACATGAGCAAGGTGGATGCGTAATTAAAAACAGCAAGGGAGAGATTCTCCCGTGAGGAGGAAATCATATGGGTAAGATCAAACTTACGACCGTGCCTTTCCAAGGGACGGAAGCACAGGAAAAGGAACTTCGTGCGAAACTCGCCGATATCAAAAAGCTCCCCGGCGCTTTGATGCCGGCGCTTCAGGCGGCGCAGGGCGTTTACGGGTATCTCCCCGTGGAGGTGCAAGCCATCGTTGCGGAGGAACTGAACGTGCCTCTTGAGAAGGTCTTCGGCGTTTCAACTTTTTACTCACAGTTCACGTTGAATCCCCGCGGTAAGTATCAGATCTCGGTGTGCCTCGGCACGGCTTGCTACGTTAAGGGCTCGGGCGACATCATCAACGAGGTCAAAAACATCCTCAAGATCGACAACGACGAGTGCACTCCGGACAGAAAGTTTTCCCTTTTGGAAACGCGCTGCATCGGATGCTGCGGTCTTGCGCCCGTTCTCAGCGTGAATGACGAAGTGTACGGCAGGATCACCACCAAAGACGTGGCGGGGATCATCGCAAAGTACAACGCGTAAATCGTTAAACAAAAAAGCTTCGGCAGGCAACAATTTGCGTGCCGAAGTTTTTTTTACTGTTGACTTATCAATGTGTAAATAATATAATAAATGCAAGCGAGCGTATAAGGAGAAATTTGACATGGATTTCAATCAGGTCATCAACACCGTCAAAAGAAGGTCGGAATCGGTCTGTGAGGCGCTCTTTTATGTTGTGGCAGGGCTGTGTTTCATCTTTTACGTGGGCAGTTTCAACGGCAGCTTTATGCCGGTGATGGGCACGTTGCTTTCGATGGGGCTGGAGGTAGGGCTGTGGCTCTTGATCCCGGTGCTTTTGTCCATTCGCAGACGCAGCATCGCCAAATGGGCTTTTCTCGGGCTTTCCATCTATTGGGCGCTGACTACGATCTTCTCAATGCTTGACGGAGCGGGGCTTGCCACGACGGGCGCCACCGCGCTTTCCGGTGCCACCGGCGTGTTTTGCTTTATCATTGCTTGCGCGATGATCGTGACAACGGTCTTTGCAACCGTCGCTTATTGGAAAAAGGACAAAAAGATGAAGGTGACGGCGCTTTTGATCTTCCTCGGGACCATTTTGTTGTTCGTCGTTCTGTTTGGTTTGCAAGTCGCGCTTTACGCAAAGTGGGGCATGGCTTGGAACGTGTATTTCCATCTGGTTTACGGTTATCTTTTGATCCCCGTTGCAATGTGCTTTGCCGCGTTGGCGTTTTGGTTTGACGAGGGCGAATTGTACTTTGCCGTCTTTGAGAAAAAGACCGCAGCCGTTTCTCCGAAAAGTGCGGAAGAATCCGATGATCTCGCTGTAACGGAACAGGTGAAAGAATCCCCCGTAGTCGCGCCTGAAACGTCCGCCGAACCCGAGGTGAACGAGCCCGAAGCAACTCTGGCGGATGAACTTGAGGAAGAGATGGCGGAAACCGTCTCCGAAAAGGACGAATAGGCTCGGTCGGGATTTTTGTTTAATGCAAAATTTAAGAGGGTTCGCACGCGATTTTCCGCATGCGAACTCTTTTTTCGTTCCCGCTCTCGCACAATAAAAAGATTGTCGAAAAAAAGCGGCTTCGATTTACTAAAATTGCGTGTTAATAGATTGCAAAACAAATAAGTATGTGATACAATCTATTTTGAGCGTGTCCGCGCACGCGCGTATTGCTATGGAAATATCAAAGCATTTGGTCGATTTGGTCGTAAACAGTCTTGAAGCTTTGGCAAAGCACGTGTTGATCCTGCTTTCCGAAGAGGAGGACGGCGTCTCGCTTGAGGTGTCGGACGACGGCGTGGGCATCAAGCAAGAAGAGCTTGAAAAAGCTCTCCGCGGTGAGAAAGCGCCGCGCGGCAGGGGGCTTAAGCTTTTACAGCAAACGGCGGAGGGCTCGGGCGGCTCGTTCGAGTGCGGCTTGGGGCAAAAGGGCACCGTCGTACGCGCAAAGTTCAAAGGGGTCCCGCTCGGTGCGGTGGGCGACGCCTTGATCGTGTTTTGGCAGGAGATGCCCATTACGGTCATCACGCTGTCGGCGGTTACGAAAAAGGGCGGTTTTGTGTTTGACTCACGCTTGATCGACGTCAAGTACGGCGACCCGTCGAAAATGGAAACAATGGTGAAAGTCCGCAAGGACGTCAACTGTATTCTAACAAATTTATTTGGAGGAAAGTGAAATGAAAAGCATCGCAGACATCAATGCCATTAGGGAAGAGATGCAGTCCAAAGTGCTGATCCGCGACAACACCAAAGAGGGTGAGACCCACGTGTTTGTCGCTATGGGCACCGTCGGTTTGCAGTCCGGCGCCGTGGAAGTTTTTAACGCTTTTGTGGACGAGATCACCTCTCGTTTGATCAAAAACGTCAGGATCTCTCGCGCGGGCAGTATGGACGTAAAAGATCAACCCGCTGCGGAAGTCGTTCTTCCCGGCAAGGCGCCCGTCACCTATGTCGGTCTTACGGCGGACATGGTCAAGGTCATCGTGGAAAAGCACATCTTGGGCGGAGAGCCTGTGACGGAATATATCGTCAAGTAATAGGAGGAAGCTATGTACAGAAGTCACGTTTTGGTTTGCGGTGGTACGGGTTGTCACTCCAACAACAGCGCAAACATTTTAAAGGCATTTAACGAAGAGATCGCCAAGGCAAACCTGACTGCCGACGTTCAGACGGTGCAGACGGGTTGCTTCGGTCTTTGCGCGGTGGGTCCCGTCGTCATCGTTTATCCCGAGGGCGCGTTCTACAGCTGCGTAAAGGTCGAGGACGTTCCCGAGATCGTCTCCGAGCATCTTGTCAAGGGCAGGCTCGTCGAGCGCTTGCTTTACAAAGAGAAGGCAACGGGCAAGACGGTTAAGGCGCTTTCCGAGACCAATTTCTACAAAAAACAGACGCGCGTTGTGCTTCGCAACTGCGGTGTGATCAACCCCGAAAATATCGATGAGTACATCGCGATGGACGGCTATCAGGCGCTCATCAAGGTGCTGACCAAGATGCAACCGCAAGAGGTCATCGACGAGGTGCTTGCTTCGGGTCTTCGCGGCAGAGGCGGCGCAGGCTTCCCCACCGGCAGGAAATGGCAGTTTACCAAGGACGCAGTCGGCGACGTAAAGTACGTTGCCTGTAACGCCGACGAGGGTGACCCCGGCGCATTTATGGATCGCTCGGTTTTGGAAGGCGACCCGCACGCGGTCATTGAGGCAATGGCGATCGCCGCATATGCGATCGGCGCGCAACAGGGCTACGTGTACGTCCGTGCGGAGTACCCGATCGCGGTCAGAAGGCTTCAGATCGCCATCGATCAGGCAAAGGAGTACGGCTTGCTCGGCAAAAACATTCTCGGCACCGGCTTCAACTTTGATCTTGAGATCCGCTTGGGCGCAGGCGCGTTCGTGTGCGGCGAAGAGACCGCTCTTATGACAAGTATCGAGGGCAACCGCGGCGAGCCGCGCGTCAGACCTCCTTTCCCCGCGCACAAGGGTCTGTTTGGCAAGCCCACCGTGCTCAACAACGTTGAGACCTATGCAAACATCGCGCAGATCATCTTGAAAGGCGCGGATTGGTTTAAGTCCATGGGCACCGAGAAGAGCCGCGGCACCAAGGTGTTTGCTCTTGGCGGTAAGATCGTCAACACCGGTCTTGTGGAGATCCCGATGGGCACCACCCTCCGCGAGGTCATTGAGGATATCGGCGGCGGCGTGCCCAACGGCAAAAAGTTCAAGGCGGCGCAGACGGGCGGTCCTTCCGGCGGCTGCATTCCCGCGGAGCATTTTGACATTCCCATCGATTACGACAACCTGATCTCCATCGGTTCGATGATGGGTTCCGGCGGTATGATCGTCATGGACGAAGACAACTGTATGGTGGACATCGCAAAGTTCTTCCTCACCTTTACGGTGGATGAGAGCTGCGGCAAGTGCACCCCGTGCCGTATCGGCAACAAGAGGCTTTTGGAGTACCTTGACAAGATCACTTCCGGCAAAGCCACGATGCAGGATCTTGAGGATATGGAGAAGCTTTGTTACTACATCAAAGACAACTCCCTCTGCGGCCTCGGTCAGACGGCGCCCAACCCCGTGCTTTCCACGCTCCGCTATTTCCGTGACGAGTACATCGCCCACATCAGGGATAAGAAGTGCCCGGCAGGCGTATGTAAGAGCTTGTTGCAGTACAAGATCATTAAAGACAATTGTATCGGTTGCGGCATGTGTCAAAGGCAGTGCCCCGCAAACGCGATCTCGCGCACCGATTACATCGCTCCCGGCAAGAAGCTTGCCGCGATGGAGATCGACCCGAGCAAGTGCGTGAAGTGCGGCGCTTGTATGTCAACTTGTAAGTTCAAGGCGATTATCAAGGAATAACGGAGGTGACAGATATGGAAACGAAGATGATTAACTTAAAGATCAATGGGATCGCCGTATCCGTTCCCGAAGGCAGTACCATTTTGCAGGCAGCGCGTCAGGCGGGCATCAAGATCCCCACGCTCTGCTATTTGAAGGACATCAACGCGATCGGCGCTTGCCGTGTTTGCGTGGTGGAGGTTAAGGGCGCAAGGTCGCTTGTCGCCGCTTGCGTTTTCCCCGTCAGCGAGGGAATGGAAGTTACCACCAACTCCCCGAGAGTTATGTCCAGTCGCAAGACCACGTTGGAGCTTTTGCTCTCCGATCACAAGAAGGAGTGCTTGAGCTGCGTCAGAAACAAGAGTTGCGAATTGCAGTCCCTTGCCTTGGAATACGGTTGCGACGAGAATAAGTATAAGGGCGCCACTTCAAATTACGCCATCGACGACACCACGCCCTATCTCGTGCGCGACAACAACAAGTGCATCCTTTGCCGTCGCTGCGTTGCGGCGTGTAAGGAATATCAGTCGGTTGCGGTCATCGGCGCCAATGCGCGTGGTTTTGACACGCACATCGCTTGCGCTTTTGAAAATCCGCTTTCTTCCGTCGCTTGCGTCGGTTGCGGACAGTGCATCACCGTTTGCCCGACAGGCGCTCTTACCGAGAAATCGGAGATCGACAACGTGCTCGCCGCTCTTGCGGATCCCAACAAGTACGTGATCGTGGGCACCGCGCCCTCCGTCAGGGTTGGCTTGGGCGAAGAGTTCAACAGCCCCATCGGCACCGAAGTAGAGGGCAAGATGGCGGCGGCGCTCAGAAGAATGGGCTTTGACAACGTCTTTGACGTTGACTTTGCCGCTGACCTTACGATCATGGAAGAGGGCACTGAGTTTATCCACAGAGTGCAAAACGGCGGCACCCTCCCGATGATCACTTCCTGCTCTCCTGCGTGGATCAAGTTTATCGAGCACAACTTCCCCGATCAACTTGCGCACCTTTCCACCTGCAAATCCCCGCAACAGATGTTCGGCGCGATCATCAAAACCTATTATGCGGAGAAGATCGGCAAGGATCCCAAGGACATTTACGTGGTCTCCGTGATGCCGTGTACCGCCAAGAAGTTTGAAAAGACCCGTCCCGATCAAAACGCGGCGGGGGAGAACATTCCCGACATCGACGCCGTGTTGACCACGCGCGAGCTTGCCAAGATGATCAAGCGTATGGGCATTATGTTCAACGACCTCCCGTCCGAGAAGTTTGACGACCCGCTGGGCATTTCCACCGGCGCAGGCGTGATCTTCGGCGTTACGGGCGGCGTTATGGAAGCGGCGCTTCGTACCGTGGCTGAAAAGCTTACCGGAAAGGAGCTCCCGTCCGTTGACTTTGTGGAAGTTCGCGGAACCAAGGGCATCAAAGAGGCGGAGTACGACGTTGCCGGCATCAAAGTCAAGGTCGCCGTTGCGTCCGGCTTGGCAAACGCCAGAGTGCTTTTGGATCAGATCAAAGAAGGCAAGAGCCCCTATCATTTCATTGAGATCATGAGTTGCCCCGGCGGCTGTGTAAACGGCGGCGGTCAGCCCATTCGTACAGCGGATGAGAGAAACAACGTGGACATCAAGGCGACGCGCGCGGCTTCCATTTACAAGCTCGACAAGGAAATGCCGCTCAGAAAGTCGCACGACAACCCCGCGATCAAGGCGGTTTACGAGGAGTACCTCGGCGAGCCGGGCAGCCACAAGGCGCATCACATCCTGCACACTTCCTATATCAAGAGGGGTCTGTAAGGGAGATTCAAGGGACATCGCTCCTTGAAAAAATAAGCTGGAGGGGCGCGGCAACGCGCCCCTTTGTACAACTGAATAACTATGGTGAAAATTCCGAGCGGACAAGGAAGCAGGTGAAAATCCCGCACAGCCCCCGCTACTGTAAGAGCCGCTTCTTAGCAGAGAGAGAAGCGTTAGCGAACGTCACTACAAGGGAAGGCACGCAGGGCGCGACAAGCGCCGCTCCAGTCAGGATACTTCAAGCGCGGAATGCTCAATAAATTACTTTCGGAGGGAAAGAAAATGAGGAAATTTTTAACTGCACTTTTGGTGGTCACCCTTTTGGCGACTTCCATCCTGTTCGTCGCTTGCCAAAAGTTTGAAGGCGAGTCGGCGTTTGACGCTTTGAAGCAGCTTGAGGAAAAAGGAAAGATCGAGTTGCAATACAACGAGGGCGTGGATATCTTCTTCACCAGCGTAAAGTATAAAGACGTCACGATCGCAAACGACGCCACTGCCGGAAAGTACATCGGCATCTTCATCAACAGTGATGACGAAGCCTTGCAAGATCCGTACGGCATGTGCGATTCGTTTGAATACGATGGCGAAAAGTTCAATTATTCCGGTGTCGCCATCAACAAGATCCCCTACAGCGAGGGATTGAAAGTTATCATTGCATTGACGGAAGATGTCGGAAACTGGCATTATGCCGCCGTGAAAGACACGGTTTTGCTCTTTACTCTTCCCAATGGAGTCAAAAAGACGACTCTTAACTAAGGACATCGTCCTTACAGCGCTTGCGGCAGCGCTGCTCTCTGCGGGCAAACAGGCGTTGGCGTCCATTCCGAACGTGGAGGTCGTCACGCTTTTGATCATGCTCTATGCAGCCTGCTTCAAGCCGCAAATCGCTTTTGCGGCAACGGCGGTCTTTATCGTGATCGAATGCTTTATTTGGGGCATTCACACGTGGGTGATCGCCTATCTTATTCATTGGAACTTCGTGGCGTTTGCCACTTTTATGCTTGCGCGTATTTTCAAAATCAAAAACAGGTTTGTCTATTTTGGGTTTACGATCCTTGTGACAGCCTCTTTCGGCGTGTTGACAACAGCCATCGATTCGCTCGTCGCGGCAGGACGGGGCAAAAACTTTGCCAAGGTCTTTGCGCTGGTGTACGTGCGCGGCATCTACTATTACGTGATCCACGTTGTCGGCAACGCGGTTTTCAACATCACGCTTTTTGCGCCGATGCGCGCTCTTCTTAACAAACTGATGATCAAGTATTACGGCAAAGATATCTTTTTGAAAGAGGAGGACGCGGCAAGCCCCTTGCCGAAGACGGCGGGTACACCTTCCGTTGAGTTGACAGAAAATGCGGAAAGTGATAAAATAATTACAAGCGTTGATGAACAAGGCAATGCCAAGGGAGTCGATGCGGATAAAACAGAGAGGTATTAATTATGTTTTGGTGGGTCAAATTATTGATCGGTCTCGGCATTGCGGCGCTTGTTATCATCATCGTCGCACTTATCGTCAAGGCGTACAACAAACTTGTTGACGGCAGGGAAAAAGTCAAAAACGGTTGGTCGCAGATCGACGTGCAACTTCGTCGTCGTTTCGACCTTATCCCCAATCTTGTGGAAACCGTAAAAGGCTATGCCGCGCATGAGAAGGAAACCCTTGAAAACGTCACGATGTGGCGCAGCCGCGTGAGCGCAGCCACCACCACCGAGGAAGCCATCGACGCAAACAACGGCTTGTCCGGCGCGCTTGGCAGGCTTCTTGTTACGATGGAGAAATATCCCGATCTTAAAGCAAATCAAAACTTTATGAGTTTGCAAAAGGAGCTTTCCGATATCGAGAACAAGATCTCCTTCGCAAGGCAGTTCTACAACGACACGGTACAAAAGTTCAACGTGCTTGTAAAGCGCTTCCCGTCCAACATCATCGCTTCGATCTTCGGCTTCAAGGAGGAGAAGTTCTTTGAGGTGGACAACACGATTCGTGAGAACGTGCCTCAGGTGAAGTTTTAATGAAACAAACCAATAGCGTTAAAAAACAGAGCAAGCTGCGTATCGCGGCTTGCTTTGTCGTTATTTTTCTCTTTGCCTTGGCGCTTTTGCCCACGGTTACGTCCTGCAAGCTTTTCTCCAGCGAGATCGTCTTGAAGACTTTGGACATTACGGTGGACATCGGCGCAAACGGCGTCATCACCTTTACGGAGACGTCGAAGGCAAAGTTTTACGAGCAGGACACCGATTGGTGGAACTTTTATCGCATCATCGACGATGAGAAACTGATCAACGCACTGTCAAAGCCGGGCTATTTTGCCATCGACAAGGACTCCTTCTCTTTGGACGGACAAAAAATCGCCTTTGCGGAGGAGCCCATCGATCTTGACGCATCGGGTGCCAAAGAAAAGTATACGCAAAGGTACAGAAATTCCGCCACAGGATATTTCTACACCCGTTCAAGCGGGGTGGAGATCGGCGTCATTATGCCGGAGTTTTCTTCCGGAACGCACACGATCTCTTACAGTTATTCCGTTAAAGGGATCGTGACGGACGTGGCGGATGCCTCGGTCTTTTACTACAAATACCTTTCCGAGATCAACACGATGGACGTGGAAAAAATGACGGTGGACGTCCGTTTCCCCGCCCAAGAACCGGAGCTTCGCTCTTGGTTGCACACTTCCGCAAACGCGGTTGGCTACTGGAAACAATCGGATGATAAACAGTCCGTTTTGATCGAGGTGGAGGACGTCTCGGCAGGAGAATACGTGGAGAGCAGGATGCTCCTTGAAAAGGGCAACTACGTTTCTTCCTCCGTGGACAATTCCATGACGGCGCGCCAAATCGAGGAGGAGGAACTTGCCTGGTACAAAAAGTACACGCGTGAAAGGAAGATCCGCCTCTTTGTGACGATCCTTGACTACGTGTTGGCGGCGCTTGCCGTCGTAGCGGGCGTGGCGTACGTCTTTTATGCCAAAAAGAAAAATGCTCCCGTTGAGCTGCCCGACGCGCCCATCTATTACCGCGACATTCCGGAAGGCTACGCCGGCGGCGAGGTCAGCCCGCTCTATTTCTACTACTCCAACGAAAACTACATCGATGAAAGCATCTCCGCCACAATGTTGGAGCTTGTTCGCCTGAAATACATCTCCATCAAACCGGACGAAGGCAAAAAAAGCGCCCTGATCACCGTCATCAAAAAGGATGAGGAAAACGAGCTCCGCACGCATCAAAAATACGTGATAGACATGCTCCTGATGGTCAAGCCGATGGGTGAGTCCTTTACGATGAAGGAGTTTGAAAAATTTGCCAAAAACAATTACGAGCGCTTCATGCACGTTGTGGAAAAGTACAAGGAGGCGATCTTAAACAAAACGCAACGCGACGGCGATTATCGCAAGGACAACCCCGCCAAACAGCGGGCGCAAAAGTTCTCCACGACAATGATCGTCTTCGGCGTGATCGTGATCATCATTTCCGGCTTTACGAGCTTTATTCTCTCCGCCGGAATGACCTTCTTCGGCGCGGGGCTCATCATCGGTGCGCTGATCGCATACCTCCTTTTGCGCAAGATCAAAGCACCTTTGACCTTAAAAGGTCAAAAGGAGTACGACAAGTTGCGCGCCCTCGGCAAATTTATGCAGGAGTTTTCCTCGATGGACGAGCATGAGATCCCTGAGCTGGTTCTGTGGGAAGACTATATGATCTTTGCCACAGCAATGGGCATTGCGGACAAGGTTGCGGAACAACTGGAGATCGCTTATCCCGAGTTTAAGGAGATGTCCTCGCGCGGCTTTAATATGGATGCGGAAAGCTTCCTGATCCTCTATTTCTTCTCACGCTCTTTCCGCGGCATGACGGGGCTCAACTTTGTGGGCAACGTTGCCAACGTGATCCGTTCCGTTGAGATCGCGCAAAAGGCGGCAAAAGCCGCCGAGATGGCGCGTAAGGCGGGCAATGCCCTCGGGGGCAGCGGCAGAGGCGGCGGCGGGTCGTTCCATGGTGGTGGGGGTGGGTTTTCCGGCGGCGGTTTCGGAGGGCGTCGCTGAGAATATATAGCGGCGCATATGCTTTGTTCCAACTTAAAAGCCCGCAGTTACGTACGGATTAGTACGCGCCTGCGGACTTTTTTCGTTGCGCCGCGCCTATACGCCACTCTATGCCCTCAGCGACGCCCTCCGAGGGTAATGTGCAAAAGTATGTACCTGCGGTCTTTTATTTCGAGATTACTGAGAACAAGATTATTCCTTAAGATGAGTTTTCTTTATAGCAGCGCCTTCCTCCGAGGGAATGTTTGGCGCGCCTGCAGGCTTTTTTCGTTGCGCCGCCCACCGCCACTCTATGCCCTCAGCGACGCCCTCCGGGAGGTATGTTCCTGTGGCTTTTTTATTGAAGTTCTTGAGACACAGAGTGTTCTTTAAGGGAAGTTTGCCTCGTAGCTGCACCATTCTAAAGACTCAGCGCCTTCCTCCGTGGTATGTTCTCGCGGTTTTTTTATATCGAAGTCCTCGATACTCGGGTTGTTCTTTAATGAGAGTTTGTCTTATGGCAGCGCCTTCCTCCTGTGTGGGAAAATTGGGTCGTTCCGTGCGGTGGGAGACGGAAAGATAGAAGCATTCAAATGCAGTTATGAGAAAATGCCGGAATTGTGGTTTTATTATATGAAAAATAATTGACAATACCGTAGGTATTCATTATAATTGGTTTTGTTTAGAAAAAATAAACTTTTGTCTTAGTGCGGTTAGAGATCGCAAACGGGAAGTTTATTTTTACGAAACCATACAAAAGGAGCCGTTTTATGGAAATCGGGATCAAGATCAAGGCGCTCAGACTCAAAAACAATCTGACGCAGGAGGAGCTTGCCGATCGTTGCGAGCTGACAAAAGGGTTTATCAGTCAGTTGGAAAACGATCTTGCCAACCCTTCGATCGAGACGTTAAACGACATATTGGTCGTGCTTGGCAGTAATCTCGGGGAATTTTTTCAGAATGAGGAGAGCGAGCCGCTTGTCTTTCACAAAGAGGACTACTTCTCCAAGGATTACGGTGACAGCCTGACCACCTGGCTCGTGCCCTCCGCGCAAAAGAACGCGATGGAGCCCATTCTTTTGGACCTTTTGGAAAAGGGCGCAAAGGAGACGGACATGCCGCACGAGGGGGAGGAATTCGGCTACGTTGTGGCTGGCAAGATCAAACTGACCGTCGGACGTCGCAGTTTTACGGTGGAGAAAGGGGAAACCTTTTATTACAAAGCGGACAAAAAGCATTCGATCGAGAACGTAACGGACAAAAAGGCAACGGTGCTTTGGATCTCCTGCCCGCCCAATTTTTGATATAAGGAAAAACAAATGAGCATTTTCGATAAGATCAAAAAGATATTTACCAAAGAGCCCGCTCCCGCGCCCGAAAAGCCCGCGGCGCCCACGCCCAAGAAAGGGGAAAACATCATTGAGATCAAAGGCATCACCAAGGTCTTTGACGGCGTGACGGTTTTGGACAACTTGAGCCTTGGCATCAAGCGCGGACAATTTGTGACCTTGCTCGGGCCGTCCGGCTGCGGCAAGACCACTCTTTTAAGGTTGATCGCAGGGTTTGAAACGCCCACGGAGGGCGAGATCTTTATTGAGGGCGTGCCCATCACGGGCATTCCGCCTTATAAGCGTCCCGTCAACACGGTCTTCCAAAAATACGCGCTCTTCCCGCATCTCAACGTTTTCAAAAACGTTGCTTTCGGGCTCAAGCTTAAGACGATCAAGGACCCCACCGCCAAAAAGGGCGAGCGCAAGTACACCAAAGCCGAAATTGCCGAAAAGGTCAACCTCGCTTTGAAACTGGTCGGTTTGGAGGATTACGGTCACCGCGACGTCAACTCCCTTTCCGGCGGGCAGCAGCAGCGCGTAGCCATTGCAAGGGCGATCGTGTGCGAGCCCAAGGTGCTTCTTTTGGACGAGCCGCTTGGCGCGCTTGACCTTAAGATGCGCAAGGAGATGCAGATCGAGCTCAAAAAGATGCACGAGAACCTTGGCATCACGTTTATCTTTGTGACGCACGATCAGGAAGAGGCGCTGACGATGAGCGATATGATCGTCGTTTTGAACGACGGCGTCATTCAGCAGATCGACCGTCCCAAAAAGATCTACGACGAGCCCAAAAACGCTTTCGTTGCGGACTTCATCGGGGAGTCCAACATTCTCTCCGGCGTGATGGAAAAGGATTTTGTGATCTCCTTCCTCGGCAAGTCGCTCCCCTGCGTGGACAAGGGCTTTGAAAAGAACGAAAAGGTGGACGTCGTGATCCGCCCCGAGGATATCAAGATCACGGACGGCGCGGGCAACGGTCACTTTGACGGGCAGGTTTTGACCAGCGTTTTCAAGGGGACCTATTACGAGATGATCGTGCTTGCGGGCGAATATGAGTTTACCGTGCAGTCACAGGTGGAGTTCCGTCCCGGGAGCACCGTCTCTTTGGAGATCGTGCCGGACAGCATCCACATCATGAAAAAGATCCTGACCATCAACAAATACATCGGCAAAGTGACGGGCGAAAACGCCGTTACCTTCTGCAATGGGGAGTTCAGCATTCCCACCGCGGGGTTTGAAGTGGGGGACGACGTTGTGGTTTACGTGCCCTTTGACGCCGTGGAACTCACCGATGACGAGGAGGACGGCGTGATCGGCGCTGCCGTTACGCAAAGCCTTTACAAGGGCACCTACTATCAAGTGCAGGTCTACACCGACACCGACGAGGACTTTTACATTGACACGGCGGATGAGTGGGACATGGACGACCGTGTGGGCGTCAAGATCGACGGCGCCAAGGTCCGCCTTGAAAAGTACGATCCCCAAGAGGAGGAAGCGGAGTGATGAAAGGGAAGGCAAAAGTTTTTCGCCCGACGGCGTTTTCTTTTCCCTATCTGGCTGTGACGTTGGTCTTTGTGATCATTCCTCTTATCTTGGTTTTGGTCTATGCTTTCCGCGGCAAGGACGGCGGGTTTACCCTTGATAACTTCCGCAAAGTCTTTACCGAAAAGGAAACGCTGCTTCAGCTTGGCAAGACGGTTGGTATCGCCGCGCTTTCCACGGTGATCTGCTTGTTGATCGCCTATCCCGTGGCGTATATCTTGGCATCGCAACCTTTCAAAAAGATCGCGATCCTGTCGCTTCTCTTTATCATTCCGATGTGGATCAACTTTATGCTCCGCATCTTTGCGTTAAAGTCCCTCCTTTCGATGATCGGGGTGGAAAAGAGTTTTGGCGCGGCGATCATCGGCATGGTGTACGACTTTTTCCCGTATATGTTGCTGCCGATCTTTACCGTGCTTTCCAACATGGATCAAAGTTACGTGGAAGCGTCAAGGGACCTTGGCGCCAACCCCGTGCAAACCTTTTTTAAGGTGACGTTGCCGCTCTCGCTCCCCGGCGTGATCAGCGGCATCAGCATGATGTTTATGCCCATCTTCAGTTCCTACGCCATTACGGAGGCGCTTGGCGATATGGGCACGACGGTCATCGGCGCAAAGATCGCGGCGTTGTTTGAAAACCAAAACTACGGCAGCTACGGCTACGGTTCGGCGCTGTCCTTTGTGCTTTTGGTTTTGGTGCTTCTCGTCATGCTTGTCGGCAACGCGCTCACCCGCCGCACGCAAAAAGCTCCCAAAGGAGGAAAAGCGTAATGAACAAAACCTCCTCCAAGGTATTTTTGGTGTTTAAGTGGCTGGTGCTGTTGCTTGTTTTGACGGCGGTGTATCTGCCGCTGATCATGATCGTCGTATATTCCTTCAGCGCGTCCAAGTCGGTGGGCGGCCCCTTTGGCGACTTTACCTTTGCGTTGTATCAAAACCTGTTTTCCAACACAAAGCTGCTTTCCGCCTTGAAAAATACGTTGATCATCGGGCTCAGCTCGGCGGCGCTTGCCACCATTCTGGGAACGACGGCGGCGATCGGCATCCATTATATGAAGAAAAAGGCAAAGAGTGCGGCGGATACCGCGTCGCAGATCACCGTCGTCAATGCGGAGATCGTTACGGCAATGGGCTTTTTCCTTTTGATGATCTTCCTGCGCGATACTATGCGCATTCCGGTGCAGTTCAATCTGTTTTGGCTGATCTTGACGCACACGGTCATCACCACGCCGTACGTGATCTTGACCGTCACGCCGCGTTTGCAACAGCTGAATCCCAACATTTTGGAAGCGAGCATGGACCTCGGCGCAGGGCCGATGCGCAGCCTGTTTACCGTGATGCTTCCGCAGCTTGCCGGCGCGATGGTATCCGGCTTTGCCTTGGCGTTTACGCTTTCCTTAGATGACTTTGTGGTCACCAACATCAACTCGATCGGCGCGGATCTGGAGACCATCTCCACCTACGTTTACTCCGGCATCAAACGCAAGATGCCCACCGATATCCGCGCGCTGTCCACGATCATCTTCCTCGTGGTGCTGGTTGCTTTGATCGTGTATAACGTGATCAAGAACAAAAAGGCAAAAGAACTTGCAAAAAAGGCATAACGCTTTTTAAACAAAACAAACTAACAAAAGGAGAACAGAAATGAAAAAAATCGTCAGTATCGTATTGGTCCTTGCGCTGATGGCAACGCTGTTTGTGGCGTTTACCGCTTGTACAAAGCGTGAAAACGTCTTAAAACTCTATATGCCCGGCGAGTATATCGACGAAGACATCTTCGAAGAGTTTGAAAGCTGGTACAAAGAGCAGACCGGAAAAAAAGTCAAGGTGGAACTTAAAACCTTTAACGCCGTCGAGGACATCCAGCTTGCCGTCGAGGGCAGTAAGGTGGATTACGATCTCCTTTGTCCCAGCGACTATATGGTGGAATACCTTGTCAAGAAGGAGCTTGTGCAGCCCTTTGACACAGAGATCGTCGGCAAGGTGGACGCCACCACCTTTAAAGCGGAGTATGTGGAGCTTGCAAAATACTACGACCCCGAGCTCAAGTACGCCATTCCCTATATGTACGGTACGCTTGGCTTGGTGTACGACATCAGCAAGACGGGCGGCGTGATCAACAGTTGGGACGCGCTGTTCGGAAGCGCCTACGCGGGACGTCGTTCCGTTAAGAAGTCCATGCGCGACGCTTATGCCGCCGCTTGCCTGTATAACGCAGGCGCTAACTTAAAGACCCTTTCGGGTGCGGAACAAAAAGCTGCGGTGCAAGCCGTCTTTGAGGATACAAGAAAGTCCACGGTGGACGCGGCGAAAGCCACGCTGTCCGACGTCAAGAGAAACGGCGCCGTTTGGGACGTGGACAACGTCAAGTTTGAAATGGCGGCAAACGACAGCAACGTCGCGGTGGCTTTGATGTGGTCTTGCGACGCGGGTTACGTGATGAACGACTACGAGGACGACGACGGCAAGGAGCAAAAGGGCAACCGCAACCTGTGGTACGTTGTGCCGGAAGAGGGCGGCAACGTGTATATCGACAACTTCGTTATCAGCAAGTACGCCAAAAACGTTGACGCGGCAAACTGGTTCCTTAAGTTTATCTGCACCAAGGACATCGCCTTGAAAAACAGCGAATACGCCGGCGCGATCAGCATTGTGAAAGAGGCTTACGACGAGCTGTACGACGGATACGTCGCGGATGAGGACGGCATGTTCGAGGGCGTCTCGGAGGAGTGGAAAGCGATGTTTATGGAAACGATGTTCCCGAGCGCAAACACCTTGAACCGTTGCGGCATGATGAGGGATTTCGGCGACGGCAAGGACGCCATCGTGGAGATGTGGGGCAACATCGTCGGCTAAAACCCAACAAAAAAAGGCTGTTCGGCAATTTGTCGAACAGCCTTTTTTTATGCGAATCATTTATAGCAAAGGGATCATCAAGGCAAGCAGCGGCACGGTCAATATGCAGGATAGCGTGCTGATCAGCACGCTGCACGCGGCGTGCGTTTGCCCCTCTTTGACAAGTTCGGACAT
>DFFS01000083.1 GCA_002371075.1 Christensenella sp. UBA3770 | reverse complement strand
ATGCTGGCTCCACACCACCAGGCGGGCGGTGAGCATCTTCTCCGCCGTGGCTTCGCCGATCTCGTTGGTGCCGCACAGCATCCAGGGCAGCACGTTCACGCCCTCGGGGAACACTACGATGCACTCGGTGCACATCTGCCACAGCGAGCGGGTAAAGGAGCGGTCGTCCAACTCATGAACAAAGTTCATGGCAAGCAAATTCGTGGGGTGGCAATGCATGACCACCCTGTTTTTCGGGTCGGTTTTGAGCCTTGCCATATGGCTCATCATGTGCGCGGGGAATTCCGACGTGAACTTTCCGCCGTCCTTATAGCCCCACAACAGTTCCGCCGTCTTGCCGTCCGCCTTGATGCGCACGATGCCAAGGTTGGTTTCGGGGTCCTCCATGACGTTTTTAAAGTACTTGCCCGTCCCCGTCACGACAAAGATCTTTCCCGCAAGCTCCTTTGCTTCAAATCCGATCGGGATCTCGCGAATGACCTTGTTAAGGTCAAGATAATCTTTGACCTCCTCGGTGTCCAACATATAGCTGATGTTTCCGCCGTTTCTTTCGTCCCAGCCGAGGCGGTACATATTGGCGGTGGTTTGGCACATTTCCTTGATGAATTTTGAAGTCAAAACGTCTTTCATATCAATTTCTCTCCTTGAGAACGGCATCCTCGTAACGCTTAATCTCTGCGTAGTAGTCCGCCGCAATGTTTTCCCTCTTCAAATACTCTGCCCACACGTCGGCAAACGGAAGCATCTTGGCGTTTTCCTGTTCCACCATCAGGCGGGTAAAGTCCCCGTCGTCCTGCAGTTTTTTGAGGGCGGCGTTGGGGAGGAGCAGGGCGTATAAAAGCGCCTTTTGCATCGAGCGCTGTCCCGTCACCCAAGCGGAAAGACGGTTGATGGATGCGTCAAAGTAATCCAGTCCGATCAGCACCTTGTCCGTTGCGTCGTTGCGGACGATCTCCTTTGCGATCTCCTTAAGTTCGTCCTCAAACAGCACGACGTGGTCGCTGTCCCAACGGACGGGGCGCGTCACGTGCAGTGCGATCTTGTCGTAGAAGGCAAGAAGAGAGGGGATCTTGTCCGAAACCACCTCGGTCGGGTGATAGTGCCCATTGTCAAGGAGGCAACAGATCCCCCTCGTCGCGGCGTAGTTTTGGTAAAACTCGTTGTTGCCAACGGTGTAGCTTTCCACTCCGATGCCAAACACCTTGCTTTCCACGGCGGGGATCACATAGGTCTTGTCGTAGGAGGACAGTATCTCGTCAAGCGACTTTTTGAGGCGAAGGCGGGGCCCCAGGCGGTCCGCCGGCACGTCCTTGAACCCGTCCGGGATCCAAATATTCACAAGGCAGGGCTTGCCAAAGGCTTTTCCCATCTCCGCGGCGATCTCCAACGAACGTTTGCCGTGCTCCACCCAAAATTTGCGGACCTTTTCGTCGGGGGAGGAAAGGGTCAGCCCGTCCTTGACCATCGGATGGGCAAAAAAGGTGGGGTTGAAATCCACGCCGTCCAAGCCGAGTTCTTTTGCAAAGTTCACCCATTTCTCAAAGTGCTTGTAGGTGTATCCGTCGCGGTCCACCTTGCCTTTGTCTTCGCCGAGAAAGGCATAGCACGCGTGCACGTTGAGCCTCTTTTTGCCGGGCATCAGCGAGAACGCTTTTTTGATGTCCGCAAGAAGCTCCTCCGGCGTGCGGGCTCTGCCCGGATAGTTGCCCGTGGTCTGAATACCCCCCGAGAGGGCGTCCGCGCCGTCAAAGCCGATCACGTCGTCCCCTTGCCAACAATGTACCGAGATGGGGATCTCCTTGAGGGTGGCAAGGGCGGCTTCCGCGTCTACGCCGACGGATGCGTACAATTCTTTTGCGCTTTGGAATCTATCCATTGATCGTTACCTCCGTAATGTCAAATGATGTTTTTATGATGTCGCGCGCAGCCGAGAGATCTTTGATCTCTCCCGTGCCGATCATTTGCGCGATCAAGTTGCCGATCGCCGTCGCTTCCACCGGTCCGACGGTCAAGGTCTTTTGGGTGGCATCTGCGGTCGCTTTGTTCAAAAAGACGTTTTGGCTGCCTCCGCCGATGACGTGCAGGGCGTCGTAGGATTTGCCCGTCGCCCCCTCCAGCTCGTCAAGCGCTTTTTTGTATTCGTTTGCCAAACTCAAAAAGACGGTGCGGGCAAGGTCGCCCACCGAGAGAGGTCCAAGAGTGCTTTCGATCTCGGCGATCATGCTTTTGGGCGAAAGGAAGCGGGGATCGGAAAGGTCCAACAGGCGGTTTTCGTTGCTCTTTTGCGCCAGCTCGGCAAACTCGGCAAAGGAGTATTTGTCGCCAAGCTCCTTTTTGACTTGCTGGATCATCCACAACCCGATGATGTTTTTTTGAAAACGGAAGCTAAAGTCCACGCTTCCCTCGTTGGAATAGTTAAAAGCCATTGCGGCGTCGTCTGTGTGCGCCGCCTTGACTTCCACGCCAAGCAGCGACCAGGTGCCGCTGGAAAGATAGGGCGATCCGTCCGTTGTGGGCGCGGCAAGAACGGCGCTTGCCGTATCATGCGTCGCGGGCAAAACCACCGTTGCGTCGTAGCCGACGGCGGCGGCAACTTCGGGGCGGAACCGTCCGACCACGGTGCCGGGCTGCGACAGCTTCCCAAACAGGGTTTGGGGGAAGCCGAAGGAACAAAGGATCTCCTCATCCCATTCGTGTGACAATGCGTTTACCATCCCCGTCGACGTGGCGTTGGTGTACTCATGGCGCTTGACGCCGGTCAGCAAAAAATGAAAATAATCCGGAAGCATCAAAAAGCTCTTCGCCTTTTGGATCCTCCCCGTAAGCACGTCGTCATACAGTTGGTAAAGGGTGTTGAACGGGGCATACTGGATGCCCGTCTTTTTGTAAAGGTCACAAAAGTCCATGATGGCGTGCGCCCGATCTTTTACGGCTGCGCCACGCCCGTCGCGGTAACACAAGACCCCGTCGATGACGTTGTCGTTTTCGTCCAAAAGCGCGTAGTCCACCGCCCAGGTGTCAATGCCCACGTAATCGGGAGCGAACCCCGCGTCGCCCGCCGCTTTCAAACCGTTGAGGATCTCCCTGTAAAGGCGTGCCTCGTCCCAATATAGCTTGCCGTCTTTTTGCGTTGCGCCGTTGGGGAAACGATAAACTTCGTGAAGAAGGAGCTTCCCGTTTCGGATATAGCCGACGATGTGTCTCCCAGAGGAGGCGCCGATGTCCACGGCGAGGTAGATGGGGCTTTTGTTTTGGCTAAGCTTTTTTTCCATAGTTTTGATTATATCATAAACTATGAAAGATGGGTAACGTTTTTACGCCGAGCATGTTTTTTCCTTTTGGAAAAAGAGGTTTTTTGCGCCTTTTGCTTGGCGCTTTTTAAGCGTTTTCTGTTATAAAAGTTTTCTTATTTTGCTCGGATATTTCCGTAAAACTCGGTTTTTCAAACGGTCTTCACCGGCACGCATAAAATCGGGTATTGACAAAAAACGCGAGATGGGATATAATTTTGATAGGCGGACTATCAGTTTGATAGTAAAGCAATCATTCGGTCTTAAATTTTATTTGAGAGGGTTAAAGGATATGGGTATCAAGGACATCAGAAGAAACTACATTTTGGAAAAGACCATCAAGATTTTTTGCGATTCTTCGATCTCTGAAGTAAAGATCAAGGACGTCGCGCGGGAGTGCAACATCGGCGAAGCTACTTTTTATCGGTATTTTTCAAAAAAGAGCACGTTGATCGTGGCTTGCGCGCTCAAGTTGCAAGAGAAGGTCGCTTTGTACTTTGACGAGAACAACGCGGGACGCGGCTTTGACAAGCTTTCCGCTTTTTACTATCGCTTTTACGAGATCTTTTCCGATCACAAGGAGTATTATCGCTTCTTAAGCGAGTTTGACGCCTATTGCATCAGCGAGGCGGTGGCGGATCTTGACCGCTATTCCGACGGCTTGGACGTTTTCAAAACGCAGTTTGAAGAGGCGTATCGCGCAGGGCTGGAGGACGGCAGCGTCAAAAAGGTCTGGGACCTTGATCTTTTCTATTACGCCACCACGCATGCGATGCTTTCTTTGTGCAAAAAACTCGCCTCCGAGGCGTACATCGTCAGACAGGACGGCTTGACGGACAAGCGGCAGGAGATCCGCACCGTCATCGAGGTCATCTTGCAGTACTTAAAAAACAACTGACCCCCCTTGCGCGCGCAGTCCGAGCGCATTCGCGCAGTTCAATATAAAAAGAGGAGGATAATATTATTCGGACGTAATATTTCAGTGCTATGAAAAGGTTAACCAAAAAACAAATGATCATCTTTTCCATCGGTCAGCTCGGCTGGTCCATGCTCAGCGGCATCATCAACGCTTGGCTGGTAACCTTCTATCTGCCCACGCAAAACGACATCTCGATCGGCGCGACGCAGTTTATCAAGCCGGGTCTTGTGATCCTTGGGTTCCTTACGATCCTGGGGCTCATCACCGCTCTCAGCAGGATCTTTGACGCAGTGACCGATCCGCTGATCGCAAACCTATCGGACAGGAGCCGCAACAAGCGCGGCAGACGCATTCCGTTTATGCAATATGCGGCGATCCCTCTCTCTGTCGTAACGGTGTTGTTGTTCTGCGCTCCCGTTAAGGCGATCAGCGGCATCAACGTCGCTTGGATCTCCGTCTTCATCGTGCTGTTCTATCTGTTTATGACGATGTATTGCACGCCGTACAACGCCTTGATCTCGGAGTTTGGCAAAACGCAAGAGGATA
Organism: Christensenella sp. UBA3770; assembly: GCA_002371075.1. Taxonomy (GTDB): domain Bacteria; phylum Bacillota; class Clostridia; order Christensenellales; family CAG-1252; genus CAG-1252. The sequence continues at coordinate 4,228 of DFFS01000083.1, read as the reverse complement.
GGATGTTTATTTCCACGGCGATCTCGCTCACGTTCTTTGCGGGTACGCTTCTTGCCTACACGCCCTTTGTGTTTGCCGGCGTGCTTCGCGGGGCGGGCTTGACCTTTACTTGGAGTTATCGCGCTTGCTTCATCGTGCTGGCGGTCATCGCTTGCGTGGCAATGTTGATCCCCACCTTCCTGTTGAACGAAAAGGAATTTGTGGACACTGCGCCCTCCAACCAAAATATGTTCAAATCCCTTGCTTCCACCTTTAAAAACAAGGACTTCCGCGTCTTTGTCGGCTCGGACATCATGTACTGGGTGGGGTTGACGCTTTTCCAAACGGGGTTGCCGTTCTTCGTCAAGGTGTCGATGGGCATCGACGAAGGATACACGATGTACTTTATGGGCGGCATGACGGTTTTGTCCGCGGCGTTCTATCCCTTCGTTTCCTCGATGGTCAAAAAGTTCGGGAAGAAAAAACTTACGATCGCAGGCTTCTTGGGACTTGCCGTCGCCTATATCGTGACGGCGCTCATTAAGTTTGTGCCCGCCGTGCCCGGCGTGGTTTGGGGCGTGCTGATCTGCGTGATCGCCGCGTTCCCGATGGCGCTGCTCGGCATCATTCCGCAGTCCATCGTCGCAGACGTTGCGGAAGCGGAAGGCAAGGTGACGGGTGAAAACCGCGAGGGTATGTTCTTTGCGGCAAGGACCTTTGCCATGAAGTGGGGTCAGTCGCTTGCGATGTTGATTTTTACGTCGCTTGCCATCATCGGCACCACGCAAAACAAATCCGCCAATGACATCACCGCTTCTTCCATCGGTCTTACGATCGTTGCGTTCGTCGCAATGGCGTTCTGCGCCGTCGGTGCGGTGGTTCTCGGCTTCTACAATGAAAAGAAGATCATGAAGATCATTGCCAAGAATGCCGATGGGGAAGTTGCCCCCGCCGAGCCCGTACAACCGACGGAGGTTGCCTTGGACGAGGACGCTCCCATCGATGCGGAAAAGACTGAGGACGTCGTTTCGGACGAGCCGGACGCCGCCGCGGATGAGGAAAAGTAAGTATGTTGATCCGCTACGTCGCCGATGGTGAAACGCGCCTGTCTTACGGCGGGTGCCCCGATTTCTCCCTTGAAACAAAGGAAGACGAGGGAAGACGCACCGTGCGTTTAACGGCAAAGCGTGACGTCAAGTTGCTCTCGTTTGAAGAGGACATTCACCCCCTCTTGAGCGGGCAACGGGTCGGCATAGACAATTTGCTGTTCTTGAACGGCTATCAGTCCTGGACGGACAGCAGGGAAAGGCACTTTTTGCGCTTTGAAAAAAACCTGCTGCATTTGCCGCGCGGCTTGCTGGATGCGTATTCGTTTGACCGTTACGGCGATTATCACTTTTATCAGTACGACGTGCGCCGCGTGCACGGATACGACATCTTTTATCGAAAAGGGGCGCGAAACGGGCTTTTGCTCAACCTAAACTACAAAAACGCCTATTTGATCGTGGAGGCGGATCGCCGCACCGGTGACGTCATCATAAAAAGCGACGTGGAGGGCGCGGTGGTCGCCGCAGGGGAGAGCTTTCTTCTTGCGGACTATATGACCTATCCCTCCTATGAGGAGGGAATGGCGGGCTTCAACAGCTTTTTCCCCACTCGTCCCATCGAAAAGATCTTTGGCTATACGTCGTGGTACAACTATTATCAAGACATCTCGGAAGAGATCATTTTGCGTGATCTCGAGGCGCTTGACGATCGGTTCAACCTCTTTCAGATCGACGACGGTTACGAAACCTTTGTCGGCGATTGGCTGGACGTGGATCAAACCAAGTTCCCCAACGGGCTGTCCTTCCTGCCCGAAAAGGCGCACGCTCGCGGCTTGAAAGCGGGCATATGGCTCGCGCCGTTCGTCGCGGAGGGAAAGAGCAAGCTGTTCCGCGAAAAGCCGGAATTTTTCAAAAAGGACGAAAAGGGCAACTTTGTAAAATGCGGGTCCAACTGGAGCGGCTTTTACGCGTTGGATCTTGAAAACCCCGACGTGCTTGACTACATAAAAAAGTGCCTCCGCCACTATGCGGATATGGGCTTTGATCTTTTCAAGTTGGACTTTTTGTATGCGTCAAACCTCCCCTCTTACGAGGGAAAGACGCGCAGTCAGGCGGCGGAAAGGGCGTACGCCTTCCTGAGGGAGGTGCTTCCCGATCGTTTGATCCTCGGGTGCGGCGCAACGCTGTTTAACGCGGCGGGGAAGTTTGACTACATGCGCGTTGGTCCCGACGTTTCGCTGAGCTTCGACGACGCCTTCTATATGAAGTTTTTCCACAGGGAGCGTCCGTCCACGCAGATCACGATCCAAAACACGATCTATCGTTCGTTTATGAACGGCAGGTTCTTCGGCAACGACCCCGACGTCTTCCTGCTTAGGGACAACAACATCAGCCTTTCCGAAAAAACGAGGGTCGCGCTTCTTACGATCAACGCATTGTTCGGCAGCGTGCTGATGACCTCGGATAATATCGCAGAGTACGGCGCCAAACAAAAAGAGGCGCTGGACAAAGCCTTTGACCTTTTCCGTTACGCCAAGGTGCTTTCTTTTAAAAAGAAAGGGCGCAAGATCAACGTGCGGTATGAGTTTAAGGGCGACGAGTATTCGTTTCAATACGATACTTCAAGAGGAGTAATCAAATGAAAGACAGAACAAAAATAATTTTCGGCAATCCGATGACGGAAGCAACCGTCCGCGCCGCGGAAAAAAGCAAGGCGAAGTACGTAAAAAAGTACGGCGACGATTCCGCCGCGCACTACAAGATCGGCTTTGAGCCCATCGACACGCTTTCCTTTATCGGCGCGAACAACATCGTCTTTAAGGAGCAAAACGAGCCCTTTGACGAAAAGGCGCTGATCGTGGGAAACATCCGCATGGGGTTTGGGCACTATCGCATCTCCATTGCAATGGCGTCTTGCGCGGCGGCGCTTGGCTACAAGCCCTACTGGTTGGATCTTGCTTCCTTTGACGCAACGGGGTCCAAGATGATCCGTGAACAAAACGATATGTATTCGCTTGCGTCGCGCATCTCGCAAAAATCCCGCTTGTTTAACAAGCTCGTTTGGGAGCCGCTCAACAAGGAGGGGTTCAAAAAGATCTCCTACAACGCCAAGGATCAAAAGAACAGCGAGCTTTTGGTGCCCATCTTTGAAAACATCCCCAAGGACGTCCCCTATATCGCCACGCACGTTTGGCCGTCGCAGGGGGCGGTGCACGCGGGGTTGACGCACGTGGTCAACGCCATTCCGGATAACTGGCCGATGGGCTTGCACCTGTCGGAGGGGGCGATCCACGCCGTGCAGACGCCCTTTGCTTATCTTGGCTACAAAACGCTTGGCGGTTTTGCCAAAACGCCCCTTAAAGGGATCCCCGAGAGCGTCTTGAAAGAGGTCGGTTGCTTTGTTGACCACGAGCTTTTGGTCAACCTCACCGAGGACGATCGTCTTCGCCGCGATCGCTTGCAAAACGGCAAACCCATTCGCATCTTGATGACGGTGGGCGGCGCCGGCGCAGGTTTTGACGATTTCGCCGCGATGGTCAAGCATCTGTTGCCCTACGTAAACGAAAAGAAGGTCGCTTTGTTCATCAACTTCGGCGACCACGAGGAGGTTTTCCACAAGCTTAAAAAGCGCTTGCCCGACCTTGCCGTCAGGGAGTTCTTTAACAAGTACGACGAGCTGCTCTCCTTCGTAAAGGAGATCCGCGAGGGTGCGGCGGAGGGCGTCACCGCCATCTGCAACGAGGATATCTTCCGCGCCGTGTATTCCACAAACCTGCTCATGCCCGTGTGTGATCTTTTGGTCACCAAACCCAGCGAGCTTGCCTACTATCCGATCCCCAAGATCTTTATGAAACACATCGGCGGGCACGAGGTCTACGGCGCCATCCACGGCAGAGAGTTTGGTGATTCCACCGACGAGTACCCCGACAAAAAGTCGATGGCGGAGGCGCTTGACCGCCTGATCGCGGATAAGGAGATCCTGATGCATATGCTGGATAGGATCGAAAAACTAAAAGACGAGGGGTATTACGATGGAGGGTACAATTGCGTTCGCCTCGCCGTAAACGGGCGCCTATAACGGCACGGTATTTATTCCGACGACAATCCCGCAAGGACTACGCTCTTGCGGGATTTTTTATTGCCACGGGGGCCCCGAATAATCCTGCAGATTATTTGTGGTGTTGCGAAGAGCCGCGTTGGGG
>DFFS01000025.1:4117-8668 GCA_002371075.1 Christensenella sp. UBA3770 | reverse complement strand
GCGTCGTTGGTGACCGCCACGGTCAGGGCGCCCTGCTTGTTTGCTTGCGTCAACACGGCGAGGGTGTCGATGCTCCTGCCGCTTTGCGAGATCGCCACGAAAAGGTGTCCGGAATAGTCCACGTTGGCGCCGTACATCGTGGTGACGGAGGGGTGCGCCGTGCCGGAGGGCATCCCCGAAAGGATCTCCGCAAAATACTTAAAGCACAGCCCTGCGTTGTCGCTTGTGCCGCGGCCGATGATCGTGATGTCCTTGATGCCGCGCTTTTTGACTTCCGCCGCGATCTCCGCTACCTTTTGCTCGTTGGCGCGAATGGCGCTTTTGATGACTTCCGGCTCCGTCAATATTTCATCGAACATGATACTCATAAAAAACTCCTATTTGATGACGTCCGTGCCAAGATAAGGCACCAAAACGTCAGGCACTCTGACGCTGCCGTCCGCGTTTTGGAATTGTTCCACGATCGCGGGGATCAGGCGGCTGGTGGCAAGACCGCTGCCGTTCAAGGTGTGCACAAACAGGTTTTTGCCCGTCTGCGGATCCTTGTAGCGGGTGCCGTTTCTTCTTGCCTGATAATCGTTTGCGTTGGAAACCGAGCTGACCTCTTTGTAGATGCCCATGGACGGGATCCAAACCTCAATGTCGTAGGTACGCGCCATAGACGCGCTGCAATCCCCCGCGGCAAGCTTGCTTACGCGGAAGTGGAGCCCCAACTTTTTGACGAGGTTCGCCGCCTTGTTGACAAGCTCTTCAAACGCCTCTTTGCTCTTGTCCTGCGAGGCGTAGATGACCATTTCCACCTTGTTGAATTGGTGACCGCGGATCATGCCGCGCTCCTCCGAGCGGTAGCTGCCCGCCTCCTTGCGGTAGCAAGGGGTGTAGGCAAAGAACTTCATCGGGAGCTTTGCCCCGTCGATGATCTCCCCCGCGTACATGTTGACAAGGGCGGTCTCCGCCGTCGGAAGCATAAAGTGTCCTTTCTTGTGCTCTTCGCCTTCCAGCCAGTACACTTCGTCCTCAAACTTGGGAAACTGACCCGCGCCGAACCCGCAGGAATACGAAAGCTGATGCGGCGGAAGAATAAACTCATAGCCGTCCGCAAGGTGCTCGTTGACGAAATAATTCAAAATTGCCCATTCCAAACGGGCGCCCATACCGCGATAGATCCAGTAGCCGCCGCCCGCAAGCTTTACGCCGCGCTCGTAATCGATGAGCCCCAGCTTGGTGCAAAGGTCCACGTGGTTTTGCGGAGCAAAGTCAAAGGTCGGCTTTTCGCCCTCGATGCGCACCACCTGGTTGTTTTCCTTTTCGCCCGCGACGACGTCCTCATCCGGAAGGTTGGGAAGACGAGCCAAAAAGTCGTTGATCTTGGCTTCAAGCTCGTTGATCTCGGCGTCGGAAGCGGAGATCTTGTCGCCGATCTCACGCATCTCCTGAAAGATCGCGGTCGTGTCCTTGCCCTGCTTCTTGTAGAGGGGGATCTCGCCGCTGACCTTGTTTCTTCTTGCCTTTAAGGTCTCCACCTCGGCGATCAGGCTTCTTCTTGCCTTGTCCCAGTCCAAAAGTTCGTCAAAGGAGACGATCGCGCCCTTTTTTGCAAGCGCCGCCGCCACGCTGTCACTGTCTTTTCTAATCAGTTGTAAATCGATCATAAGTCCTACCTGCTTTTTTATTATTTTCCGCTTGAAAGCGGGGTTATTCCTTTATGCCAAGGAGCGTTGCCGCGTTGTTGAACAGGACGTCTTCCCTCTCCTGTTCCGTAAGGTCAAGCGCCAAGAAGCGCCTGAGTTCCTCGTCCGGTCTCCACATCGGGAAATCCGTGCCGAAGAAGTATCTTTTGTGCCCAAAACGATGGATCAGATCCGCCGCCTTGCCTTTGTCCAAATAGAACAGCGACGAGGACGTGTCGAAATACACGTTGGGAAGGTCCTTTAAGCACTCCACCTTGTCCCACACCGAGTAGCCGCCGAAATGCGCGCCGATAAAGACTTGCTCGGGGTACTTTTCCGCCATTTTGCGCAAGCGCTCGGGAGAGGAAAAGTCGTAACGCCTGTCTCCCATGTGCAGCAAGATGGGAAGCTTGCCCGCCGTCACGCGATAGATATTTTCCGCGTCGTCGATGTTAAACTTTTGAAAGTCGGGGTGCAGCTTGACGCCCTTCATCCCGCGCGAAAGCGCCAGCTCCACCTCTTCCTCGATCGCCTCGTCCGTCATCTCGTTGTGCAGCGTCATAAAGCCGATAAACTCGGGATGGAGCTGCATTTCGCCGTAGATGTATTCGTTGATGGAGCGCACCTGATGCACGGTGGTGGCGGTGCTGTGCACGACGTACCTTTCCACGCCGATCTTCTGTCCTTCAAGGATAAGAGAGGGGGCGGTGCCGTCCTCCGACATATTGATGCCGTAAAAGTTGCCGATCGCCGTCACCGCTTTTGCCGCGATCTTTTGCGGATAGATGTGACAGTGCGCGTCGATGATCCTGTATTTCTTCGTCACGGTCTCTTGTTCGTTGCCCTTTAAGATGATCATTCCTGTGTTTCGTCCTTCTTCTCGTCCAAATACGTTGCCAAAAAGTCCGCCGTGTGCGTAAGAACGGCAAGCGGGTATTGTTGAAACGCGACGCCCACCGTATAGCTGCCGCCGCGCACCCTGTCGTCAAAGCCGCCCATGTGCCAATTGATCGCCATCGCTTCCTCACGCGTCAGGCGCATGAAGCCGCTGATGATATACACGGATTTTTCGCCGTGTCCGTAGGGGAGCTTGTCCTCCACGCGGTAGTACGGCACCTTTTCCCAGGCGCCGGTATCCTTGTTTTTGACGTTGCGGAAATCCACCTCGTAGTAGTCCGTCTTGCACACGTCGTGCAAAAGCCCCACGATCGCCACGGTCTCGGGCGAATAAAGGTCCTTCCAACTGTCGCCGTATTCCGCCTCCAACAGCGCGATCAGACGATTGTAAACGTTGACGCTGTGCGCGCAAAGCCCACCCTCAAAGTCATTGTGAAACTTGGAGGAAGCGGGCGCGGTGAAAAAATCCGACTTATTCGCCAAATAATCCAAAAGCTTATCCGCTCCGTCGCGCTTGATGTTTGCGCGATAAGCGGCGATAAAATCATTGTCACGTCTGACGTTTTCCATTTAGTTCCTCAAATCGGACGCCGCAAAGCCCGCCACGCCAAACACCGCGATAACGGGGGTAAGGGAATCCACGATCAAATAGTAGAATTCCTCCAGCTGCGTGTTCTTTGCCTCCATGATCTTGGCAAGCACGATCTCCGACGCGTTCATAAGCGCGATGACCGCAAGCGCGGCAAAGATGAGCCAGCCGTTTGCCGAACGGGAAAGCTGCTTGTTGTGCACGCCGATCAAGGTCAAAAGGATCGCAACGCCGATCGCCCCGAGAATGAAGTAACGCACGAGGCCGGCGCTGACGGTAAACGAGATCACCTTGGGCAGGAGCGCAAGCGCGATGTAGCCCAAAACGACAACCGCCATGTACACGAGCGGAGCGATCGCCCCGCCTCCCGGGATCTCCATCTCGTCCTTGGTGGAGGCAAGCGCCACGGCAAAGAAGACGGCGCCGACAAGGATCAGCCCATACACGCCGTACATCACGTACGCGCCGTATTTTGCAAGGATTTCCTTGAGCGCGGCGATCTCCACGATCGCGTCACCCCTGCCGCCCAGCAGCGCAAAGGCAGCATAAACGAGGTCGGCAAGCAGCACGAACAGGAAGCCGATCTTGCCCCTCTTGCCCGTCAAACCGAGGATCGCCACGACGGCGATGAGCCCCAGGAAGGCAATTTGCACGTACATAAGGAAGTTGTCGCCGCCAAAGGTGGGCAAAACCTCCTTCAGTTTCTCGGGCAGACCCGTCACGATCATCGCAAGGATGGTCTTGTTGGGGTCGGCAACCGTAAACAGGTTGTAATACAGGAAGTAGAACGCCGCCGCAACGACGGAAAGGATCAGCATAATGATCGCCACGGGCTTCTTGTAGATCGCGGCGCTCGGCTCCTCTTCCTTTTTGGGCGCGGGCTTCTTCTCTTCCTTCTTTTTGTCTTTGCCGTTCTCCTTGGCGGGCGTGCCCTTAGTGGGCGCAGGCGCAAAGAACCCTTTCTTGCCGCTGTCGTTTGTCCTCACGCCGTCCGAAAGGCTGGCGGCAAACGCCATATCCTCCTCGGTGGGAACGTACGCGTCGTCCTCCGCGGGCGCAGGGGCAGGCTCTTCGGCGATCACTTCTGCCGGCTCTTCGGCAGTCTCCACGACGGGGATTTCCTCCGCAGCGACCTCTTCCGTTTCTTCGATGGGCGCTTCCTCCACGGAGATCTCTTCCGCCGGTGCTTCCTCCACCGGGATTTCCTCCACGGGGGGCTCTTCCGCAACGGCTTCTTCAACCGGGATCTCTTCCGCAACCGCTTCTTCTACGGGAGCCTCCTCGATGGGGGCTTCCTCCACGCTCTCTTCCACAGGGATCTCCTCAGGTGCGGGCTCCTCGGGGACTTCGGGGACGACTGTCTCCTCCGTCTCCTCTTCCACGGGGGTTTCCTCA
>DFFS01000025.1:0-4035 GCA_002371075.1 Christensenella sp. UBA3770 | reverse complement strand
TCTTCCTCAACGGGCTCCTCGACGGGAACGTCAACGTCCGCAGCCTCAGCGGGTTCTTCCGCGGGGGTTTCCTCGGCGGGTTCAACGGTTTCCTCGGCGGGAGCTTCCTCCGCAGCCGTTTCTTCCGGCATCGGAGCGTCCAGCGCGGCAAGTTCCTCGTCGGTGAGACCGATCTCATCCACCGGCTCCTCCGCGACGGCTTCCTCCTGCTCGGGGATCGCCTCGTCCATGGCGGCAAGCTCTTCGTCGCTGATGCCGATCTCGTCCACGGGTGCCTCGGGTTCCGTCACTTCGGGGACGTCGATCTCTTCCGGAGCGACCTCCTCGGGTGCGGGTGCGGGTTCGGGCTCGGGTGCAGGAGCGGACTCGGGCGCAGCTTGCGCGGCGGCGGCAGCAGCCTCTTCCGCGGCAAGGCGGGCGGCTTTTTCCGCAGCGGCAATGCGCGCGGCTTCCTCTGCCTCTCTCTTCTTGGGCGGGTTTTTGCTCTTTTTGAGCAAAGCGTTGCAGAAGGGGCAGCGGATCTCCGCCGCGTCCAAGTCAACAACGATGATTTCTTTACATTGGGGGCATTTACCTCTTCCGGATCTCATGTTTCCTCCTCTTGCGGGTGCGCGAAACGCGCCCACGATATACATAACTATACTATAGTTACGCCTTTTTAGGCAACTGAATTCGACCAACTCCCCCTTTTTGTGCCCATCGAGGGGCGCCAAGCGCCGCGCGATCCGCCAAGAACAAATTTTTGTTTATCCCTATTTATCCGAATAAAACGAGAAAATTTTATTGCGCGCCGGCGCAATGTGCAAAAGGAGAATTGCTTTTTTAATGCAAGTTGATTTATAATAAAAAAAGAATGCGAAGACGGCGCGCCCTTCGCGCCGCACCTTGCAAAACGACCCCAAAAGGAGGACACCACTATGATCAAAGACAACATCAAAAACGCCGCCCTGTACGAGGCGGTCCACCCCGCTTTCCCCGCCGCGTTTGCCTTCCTCAAAGAAGCCATCGCGCACCCCAAGGAAGTGGGCAGATACGAGCTTACGGACGGGGCTTTTGCCTTTGTGCAAAGCTACGACGGCAAGAGCGCCGATCAGTGCAAGATCGAGGCGCACAAGAAATTTATCGACATCCAATGCGTGGTTTCCGGCAAGGAGTTTTTCGGTGTAGCCGACCTGTCCACGCAAACCCTCTACGAGGACAAGTTTGACGAAAAGGACGTTGCGTTCTACCACGGCGAGGTGGACCTGTTGACCCTGCGTGACGGCGACTTTGTGATCGTCTTCCCGGACGACGCCCACCGCCCGCAACAAGGGGACGGAAGCCGAATTGAAAAGATCGTGGTAAAGGTGCCGATGATATAACAAGTGATATTGCGCCAAAGGCGCAGTGATATTCGCCTTGTCCCCCCAAAGAATTTGCAATTCTTCGGGGAACCCCACATCGCGAGTGATATTTTGCTCCGCAAAGTGAGATTTGCCTATCGGCAAGAAATGGACAGCCTGCGGCGCAGAAAGATATAAAAATGAGGACGCCGAAGGCGCAGTGATATTCGCCTTGTCACCCCAAAGAATTTGCAATTCTTCGGGGAACCCCGCATCGCGAGTGATATTTTGCTCCGCAAAGTGAGATTTTCTCCACAGGAAAAAGAAAAGGATGGGACAATGGAAAAGAGCATTCTGAGAGAAAAAGCAAAAGAGTTTGCGAAAAGCATAGTGTTTTTAACAAAAGAAGTTCGAGATAAACAAAAAGAAAACGTCTTGACAAACCAACTGCTCCGCTCGGGGACAAGCATCGGAGCGAACATCCACGAGGCGCAGTATGCGCACGGATCTGCAGATTTCGTTTCCAAGCTGGAAATTGCCTTAAAGGAATGCTTTGAAAGCGAATATTGGCTCGAGCTCTTGTTCGAAACCGGATATATCCCTGAAGAGACATACAAAAAGCTTCACTCTGAATGCGGCGTAATTCGCAGATTACTCATTTCATCGTGCACGACTTTGAAGGAGACCCGATAAAGAACAGGCGGTCATAATTTTCATCTCTATAAAGTTAGCGCGCTGTCTTTTGTAGACAGCGCGCTTCTTTTTTAATAACCATTTCTTGCCAACAGGCAAATCTCACTCGGCGCAAGCCGAATATCACTCGCCCGCAGGGCGAATATCACTTCGGCATCTTGCCGAAATATAACTGTGGCGTAGCCACATTGCTATGACTACGCCACACTTTCATGCGGCGGAGGGCTTAACGCCCTCGCGCCGAATGAGTCATGGGATTATTCCGCCGCAGCCTCTTTCTTGGCGCCCTTCTTCTTGAGGAGGAAGAACACACCCACCGCAATGCCTGCCGCCGCAACGACGCAAGCGATCACGATGCCGGCGATAGCGCCGCCGGTGAGCTTGTACTCAACGATGTAGGTGGAGAAGTGTCCGGTCTCAAAGGTGACGGTGCCATCCGCAAAGGTCGCCTTCATGTCGGTCTTCTTGCCATTCTCGTCAACGTAGTACAACACAGCCTTCTTGCCGCCCGGAGCCTTGTTCTCAAAGGCGGTGGAGATGGTTGCTTTGCCGCCCTCAAAGCTGGCGCCCGAGAGCGAGATCTCGATGACGAGCTGAGCGTTCTTAAACTCTTTCTTGCTCGTGTCGACGTCCGCCGCTTTGGTCTCGGTGTAGGTGATCTTCACGTTGCCGTTCTCGGCAAGCTTCATCAAAGCCGCCTTGTCAAAGGCAACGGTCGCATCCTCACCGATGGCAAACTCAAGGGTGACCACCGGAGCGTCCGCCGCAGCGTTGATGACGTTCTGGATCATGTTGGTGATGTTGACGCCCTCGCTGCTCTTAGCCGCTTCTTCGCTGATCTTCTCGGTGTTCTCAACCACCTTTTCGCCCGCCGCGTTGGTCTCCACTTTGGCAGCCTTAGCCTTGATGGTGTAGGTGCCGTTCACAAGGGTCACAACGTAGTTGGGGTTGTTTGTGGAGGTCAGCGTGATCGGATAGGTGCCCACCTTGGTGTTGTCCGCGGTGGTAGCGATCGTGCAGACCACGTCGCCCTCCTCGATGCCCGCCTTGGTAAAGGTAAGGGCAACGAGCGCAGCTTCGTAGTCGCTCTCCTTGTTCTCCGCCGTCACGGTGATCGCCTTCGGGTCAATGGTAAACGCCTTGGTGACCACAGCGGGCAGATAGTAGTTTGTGCTGGACAGCTTGGTAACCGTAGCGGTATAGTCGCCCGCCTCGATCGTTTCACCGGTGACGGTGGCGATGACCTGGTCGTCGTTGACGAGGTTGCCCACCTTGACGGACGGGACCTTTGCGGTCTTGTCGTAGGTAAAGGTGTCGTCGCCCCAAGTCAAGGTGACCTCTCTCGGCGTGACGAGCAAGATGCCATCCACAAACTTGACGGTGTAGTTGCCGTTGCTGACGCCGCTTGCCTTGATCGAATAGATGCCGACGTTGCTTGCGGTGGTGTAGTCGCAGGCAAACGCAAGCTCGCCTTGGAGCTTCGCCTCGCTGTCGTCGTAGTTGTACTCCTTGTCGCCCACGGTGACCTTGGTCACAAAGCCCTCGTACTTAACGGTAAACGCGGGAGCTGCCTCGCCGTACGTCGTGCTCTTGTTCTCTGCGGTGACAAACAAGTCTTTCGGGGTGATGATGAGTTTCGCATTGTCACCGAGATTGACCGTAGCCGCATAGTTGGGGTTGACCGTAGCGGGATCGATGGTCAGCGCGTAGGTCGCCGCATAACCGAAGTTGGTTCCGTTGAGGTTCTGCACCAAAATGCCGTTGATCTTAAGCGGGATGTACAGAGCGATCGCTTGCGGGTTGGCGGCAAGCACGGCAAGGTCGCTCATCGCAAAGCCGGTCATATAGCCGTCGATGTATGCGTACGGGTTGAGGTTGTAGACGTTGGCGTCGCCGTAAACGTAGGTCAGCGGAGCATCCTGGTTGTAGGTAAGGGTGATCGCCTTCTTCTGGATCGTGACGACAAAGCTACCAAAGGCGTCGTTGTGGTTTGCCGCAGTCGCCTTGTAGTAAACGGCGT
>DFFS01000014.1 GCA_002371075.1 Christensenella sp. UBA3770 | reverse complement strand
TCGACAGATGGCGTTAAGCCGCCATCAATTCAAGATTGTTGTTGTCCTTTATTTTAGAACAAGTTCCGTTATAAGCAGACGAGCCTGCTACGTGCTTAAACTGCCACCTCGCTCCACGTCGAAGCCGGTACATGCCCAAGTGTTTGTAGTATATCACTTTTTATTATTTGATGCAAGTGGCTTTTGTAAACCGCTTACTGAAACGGCACGGTTGCGGAGAGGTGGGCGTGGAAAAGAGGGGAGAGGTCTTTGCCGCAGGAAACGGAGAGGGAGTGGATCAAATCGTCGGGTGTGGCGACGGCGCCGTCATAGCTATCCGCAAAGGATCTTAGAGCAGTGTGGAAACGTTCCGTGCCGACGGTTTGGGAGAGGGAGGCAAACAGCAGTAGTCCGCCGCAATAGACGCGGTCGTAATAGCCATCCGAAAGGCTTTGCAAAGGGAGGTCAAAGCGGGTGTTTTCGGCGCCCTTTATGGCAAGGCGGACGGAAAAACAATCCTCGGCGTTTTGGATCATTTCGCGGGCGATTGCCTCGTAGCCGCGCGCGCTGTAGTAGGCGGCAACGGCGTATTCGGCAAGCCCCTCGTCCAGCCACGGCGAAAGCACCTCGTCGTTGCCCACTTTCCCAAACCACCATTGATGGGCGCTTTCGTGCAGGACTGCCTTTGGTTTTTGATAGGATGACAGCTCCTTTGAAATGACGGCAAGCCCCGAGTGTTCCACGCCCGCCTCAAAAAACGGGGCGACCACGACGCTGTAGGTGGGGTATGGATAGGAGCCGAAATTCTCCTCAAAAAAGCCGATGGCGTCCTCCATCAGGGCAAGCATTTTGTCCTTGTCGGAGCTGTCCGAGGCGTAGTACAAAAGAGTTGCGTTTTGCGTCTCTTTTTTGTTGCAACGGATCTTCGGAGAGGTTACGGCGGCAACTTCCCTTGAGGCTTGTGCGGTGTATTCATACAGTTCAAAAGTCCCTTGACGCTCCCTACGAAGCTGCTTTGCCGAGCACGCACACGTATAGCCCAAGGGGACTTTTAAGGACAAAGCGAAATCCGCCGTTTCAAAGCGGAACGGGTCGCCGTACGGCGTGTAATCGTAAGTTATAAAGCTCCCCTCCGAAAAGGGGCAGACGGATGGGTAAAAGTTTGATAAAAAGTAGTAATCGTCGTAATAGCCGAGGCGGTGCTTTATGTTTGCGAGACGCACCTTTTGCTTGACGGTGATGCGCACGGTCTCGCCCCTCTTCACGGGTTCGGCAAGGCACACGGACAAGACGAGGTCGTCTTGCGTTAGAAGGCTTTCCGTAATATTGCGATCGCATTCCACGGATAAAACTTCCGCGCCTCCGAAGGATATCTTTCCGTTTGGATACGCCGCTTGTACTTTGTCTTGCGTAACGACCGCGCGCCCCTCCTTATATGCATTGGGATAAATGTTGAGCTTGATTTCGGAAAGGGTTGCCGGACAGGCGTACTCGACGGTTGTCGTTACGGAGAGGACGTGCTCCGCGGCAAAAAGCTCCGCCTCTATCCGATAGGACGGATGGGGAAGCGGAGGCTCTTCGGTTTGTCGTTGCTTACGCGGCGTGCACCCGAACGCGAAGAGCGCGATAAGGATCATCGCCGAAACGAAGGCGACCTTTCTCATTTATTTGCGGCTGTTTACCGTGAGTTCCACAAGCTTGCCGTTTTCCCTGGCACGCAAGATGACGTCGGGCGTTACGACGTCCGCTTGCTCCGCAACGACGGTTTCTCCGCCGGTGATGGTTTTCAAAACCGTCCTGCCCAGCAAAAAGGCATAATCGGGGAAGAGGCTTTGCTGTTCCTCTTGCGTTGGTGCGGGCGATTCTGTTGCCGCCACTTGTTCCAAAACGAACGTGGCGGGCGCGGGTGCGGGTGCGGGCGCTCTCTTTTTTGACGGCGCTCTTTTAAACAAAAGCGTCTCGTGCGACGGCGCGCGAAGCACCACCGCCTTCTTTCCAAAGCCGACTACGCGCTCGGGCATGATCTCCTTTTCGTCCACGGTCAATGAGAGCACCTTGCCGCTTTGCCCGTCAAACGTCACGTCGCGCAGCACGCCGAAAACCGTTCCGCAACTGTCATAGACCTTTGCCCCCAGCGGGCACTCCACCGCGCCGATGGGTTTTAAGACGGAAAGGTTTTTTACGATCAAAGCCTCCCCATCGCCGATCACGCGGGGCAGGGGAAGAAGCTTTGCCTCGTCGTTGTCGTCGTTTGACGCCTTGTAACCGCGGATCCGACTGAGTTTGGCGTCGGTGTACGCGTTGGTGACGATGCCTGCGATCTCGCCCTCGCAAGCGGCGACGATCTCTTTGGATAATTGGTCGGTGATTTTCATAAATACCTCGCTTTTGCGTTGATATGCTATTTATATTGAGACGGACTTTTTTCTATGCACGGGGCGGCTTTTTCAAACAAAATGCCCGTTATCCCTTTGTTTTCGGTCAAAATGCGGCGTTTTTCGCGCGGAATTTCACCTATTATAAAAAGTAAATATATGGTTGTTTTTCGCACGGGGCTGTGGTAAACTATATGGTATAAGGAGGCTGACTATGGCTAAAATCACGAAAGATATGCTCATTGGCGAAGCCATTCGGCAGGGAAATTCGCAGGCGATCGCGGAGGTCCTTATGAATGCGGGAATGCATTGCTTGGGGTGCGCCCTCGCACGCGGGGAGACCGTCGAGCAGGCTGCCGCCGTCCACGGTATTGACATCGACGTTCTCGTCGAACAGCTCAATGAGGCCGCGGAAAGCTGATTACAGAAAAATAACCCTTGCGTTATTTGTGATATTGACGGCATTGACGTTGGTGCAATGCCTTTTTGCCGTAGGCGGGGTCGCCGTTGCGGAAGAAAACTACCGCGAATTGATCCCCGACTACTTTTCTTTTAACGCGCCCACGCGTATTGGGGCGTGCGGAGAGGACTTCGCCGTCTTTGACGGCGGCAACGTCACCGTCTTTTCGGGCGATACCCGCACTTCGTTTGAAACGGGCGTGACAAGTTGCGACAAACTTGCTTTGTCCCAAGACGGGGTGTTTTTGTTGACGGGGCTTGCGGAAGAGAACCCGCAGATCCTTGCCTTTTCAAAAACCGGCGAGGGAAAGCCGTACGTGATCCCCTCCGACAACGTGACGGACATCTCGGCAACGGGCGGGTCGCTTTTTACGCTCGCATCTCTTACGAATGTCGTTTCGTACAGCACCGCCACCGGTGCCGTTACGGATTCCTTCGTTTTGCCGCAGTTGCGTTTTTCCACCTATCTTGCGGCGGGGGACGACGTCGTTTATTTCAGAGTTTACAACAACACCGTTTTCAAGCGGGAAAACGGCGCTTTTTCCTCTCCCGTTGAAATCGGGGACGTGTCGCATCTTACCGTTGTCGGCGGGACTCTTTTATATGAAAAGAACGGTGAGATCCGCGTCTTCGGCGAGGCGGCTCCGCTCTTAAAAAGCGGCGCGGGGGACGCCGGCTACGCTTCGGTCACCGACTTTGCCGCGGCGGGCGGGACCCTGTACGTGTTGGACGGGGAGAACCTTGCCGTCAAGGTGTATTCCGCCGATGGCACCTATCAAAAAATGATCGGTTCGTACGGCAGCAACCTCAAAAGGTTAAACGCTCCCGTCGCGCTTGCCGTCAAAGGGGGCAGGGTCCTTGTTGCGGACAGCATTCGCGGCAGCGAGTTTTCGCCGGAGGGCGTGCGCGCGCTTAACGGGCGCGCCGTGGCGCTCCCCACCGATATCGCAGTGACGACGGACGCCGTTTACCTTGCGGACAACGGCACATTGTACGAATACAACTCCGCGCTTGTTTTGTCAAAGGATTACGCCGTCGGCGCCTTCCCTTGCAAATACGTTGCCGCCTCCCCGAGCGGGACGGTCTTTGCCTCTTCCGGCAGGGAGATCTATGCGAAAAAACAGGGGGAAACCTCCTTTAAAGTCGCGCTGACTGCCGAAAAGGAAGTTACGGGGTTGAACGTGGGCATCGGCGGCAACATCGTTTACGTGCTTTCGGGCGCGCGCATCAGCGCTTTTACGCAAAGCGGCGAGGTGATCGGCGTGCTGGACAGCGCCGTACCCGTCAGCGGCTTCTCGGTGGACTATCGCGGCGACGTGTACGTACTTTCCGATCAGACGAAAAAGATCTACAAATACGAGCGCGTTTTGGAGGGGTATTCCTCCCCGCAGAGTTACGATCTGCCCGCGGCATACGGCAGTTTTTCCGACATCGCTCTTGACGAAAACGGCAGTTTGTACGTCGTTGCGGATCACAACGTGCTGATCTATCCCAAAACGGAGTTTTCCGTCTTTATCAAGGAGGACGGCGCCTTTGTCGACAACGTCCCCGCCGCCACGCCGCGTTTTGTGTGCGAAGTGGTCAAGGAGAGCGCGATCGCGTACGTTTCACCCGGCAATTTTGAGGAGATCACTCTTGTCTCCAAAGGCACCCGCATGATGTGCTATGCCGAAGTGACCTATCTGGGCAGCAGCTACGTCCGCGTCGAGACGGAAAAGGGGACGGTTTATATCCCCGTTTCCGACGTAACGATTTTTGAAGAGGGCGCCGCTCCCTTCAAAAAGGCGCGCTGTTTGCTCCCCGCGATCGGAAGCAATATAGTGGGTGTCGATATCTACAAGGAACCCTCTTATCTTGCGATTCAAAAAGGGGAAACGCCCCTGTTTTCCGCCTTGGGCGAAGAGGACCTTTTCGACGTCTTGTCCGTTGTGGCAGTGGATCAAAACGGCAAGGACGTTTGGGGCTTTTATCGCGTTGAGTTCCAAGGCGTGCAGGGCTACGTGCGCGCGGACGAGGTGGTCTCGCCCGACGACGACCCGCCGCCCACGCCCAAAACCTACGACGCGCAAGTGAAGTCGGACGGGCTCGGAAAGACCGTCGCCGTCTACAAGGAAGCCAGCAGGGACAGCGAAGTTGTCGCCTCGCTTTCGGATGGGACCAAGATCAAACTCTTGGAACAGATCGATCAGAACAAAGAATTTACAATGGTGCTTTATGAAGGGGAAGTGTGTTACGTCCTTTCCGCAAACCTCGGACAGGGCGGGCTTTCGGGCGGACAGGTACTTGCCATCGTTTTGACGGTGGTTGCCGCCGTGGGAAGCGTTTTGACCATTTTGATCCTTCGCGCCAACAAAAAACATAAAAGGGAGTAACTATGGGAAAGAACAACAGGCATTGGCATAAAAGACCCGCAAAAGCGACCTCGGACTACAAGCCGCCTTATTCGGAAGACGTTTTGAACATGTCGGTGGAGGGACTCAACCTCTCACAGGAGACGCTTGACGTCTTGCAAAAGGGCGGAGTCTTGACGGTGGGCAACATCGTTTCACGCCGCAAAAACGACATGTACAAGGTGCAAAACTTTAACAAAAAGAGGTTGTTTGAAGTGGTAAACGCGATCTCGCCTTTGGGGGTGGATTTCCGTCCGGAGGACAAGGAAAAGAGCGCTCCGCAAGAGGGGCAAGGGCGCCCCGGCGATCGCAGGCAGGAGAAGCAAAGGGAAGAGCGCGTGCAGGAAAAGCCGCGTGAGGACAAAAAGCAGGCGACTCCCCGTGACGATCGGCAGAAAAACGGCAATCGACGTGAGGAAGACCGCAGACAGGGACGGGAGGAAAACCGAAACGACCGCCGCGAAGAGCGTCGTGACGACCGCAGAGACGACCGCAGAGAGGATCGCCGCGATCGTCAGCAAAATCAGCCCGAATCCGTCAAGAAAAACGGCAAGGGCGGCAAGCAGGATAACTCGGTGGATTTTTCCAAGATCTTCCCGCGGGAGCCCTTGGTGCACTCTCCGCGCATCGAACAGGAAAAGGACATCTTTACAAAGTTCCAGCGCGCGGGCAAATGGGGTTTTAAGGACCAAAACGGCAAAGAGGTGATCCCGCCGATCTATACCGAGGCGCTCTCCTTTAAGGAGGATATGGCGGCGGTGGAGATGAACGGCTTGTTTGGGTTTATCAACCGCGAGAACGTTTTGGTGATCCCGTACAAGTACGACACGGCGGGCAGTTTCTCCGAGGGGTGGGCAAACGTCACGCTCGGCGAAAAGTGCGGTTACGTGGATAAGACGGGCAAGGAGACCGTCCCCTTTATTTACGACGCGGCGACTCCCTTTACGGGCGAGGGCTACGGCAGGGTGAAAAAGGACGGCAGATGGGGCAATATCCGCAAAGACGGAGAAGTTACTTGGCAGTGACGCCAATCTATTATTTTACAAACGAACCTCATAGAGGTGGAGGAGGAAAAAATGAGCGAGATCGAAAAGCAAACGGGCAATACGGAGAATTTGGAACATCTTCTTGTGATACATCATCTTAAGAAGAAGTACCTTAACGCAAAGCGTTATTCCATCAACGACTTGACGCTGGAGCTTAAGGCGGGCGAGATCTTCGGTTTCCTTGGTCAAAACGGCGCGGGTAAGTCCACGACGATCAAGTGCATCACGGGGATCCATCCGTACGACGAGGGCGAGATCATCATCTGCGGCCACGATATGAAAAAGGACCCGATCGGCGCCAAGAAGAACATCGGTTACGTGCCGGACAACCACTCGGTGTATGAAAAGCTGACGGGCAGAGAGTACGTCAACTATATCGCCGACCTGTACGGCGTTTCCTTAGAGGACAGAGAGGAGAGGATGAACCGTTATCTGAAGATGTTTAAGATCTCTTTCGCCGTGGATCGCCAGATCAAGGGCTACTCGCACGGCATGAAGCAAAAGATCTGCATCATCGCAGCCTTGATACATAATCCGCGCCTGTGGGTTTTGGACGAACCGATGGTGGGCTTGGACCCGCAATCGATGTTTGACATCATCGACGAGATGAAAGCGCACACGGCGGCGGGCAACACGGTCTTTTTCTCTTCGCACAACATCGACCTCGTTTCCAAACTGTGCGATCGCGTGGCGATCATCCACGACGGCGAGCTCAAGAGACTCATCAACCTGCACGAAGAGGGCACGCGCGAAACGCTTGAACAGGTGTTCCGCAGCTTGACGATGGCGGAGAACAAAGCATGAAAGAATTCCTTACGTTGTTTCGACTTGATCTCAAATCTCGCTTTGGGACCAAGGGCACGGGCAAACCCATCTTTACGGCGATCAAGATCGCTGTTGTCGTGCTTTTGATCGCCGTCGTTTACGCGGCGTATATCTTTGGCGTCCGGCAGCTGATCGCCATGTTCCATCTCTATGAGATGAGCACCGAATTTTTGATCCTGTTCATTGCGCTCTCCCAGCTCATTTTGACGCTGTTCGGTATCAGTTCGGTCATAAAAAACCTGTTTAGAAGCGGCGATAACGAGCTTATGATGCGTTTCCCGGTCACCCCGGGCGCGGTGTTTGCCTCCAAGATCGCGGTGTTTATCCTGTATCAGATCATCTTTACGCTGGTGATGGAACTGCCCGTGTTTATTATTTACGGCATAACCACGGCGCAGGTGTGGAGCTACTACGCTTTGATCCCCGTCGTGTTGATCTTCAGCATCGTGCTGCCGCTTTCCATCGCCAACCTGCTTGCGATCCCCGTTATGCAGATCAGCGCGCGCACCAAAAACATGTTCACGCTTTCCTTGCTGATCTCCGTCATTTTGGTGGCGGCGGGGTTTGCGATCTATATGAGCATCATTCAGGGCGTGGTGGACTACATGAAGGAAGAAGCTATGAGCTTCTTCAGCAAGGAAACGATGGGCATCGTTTCCAACGTCGCAAAGTATATTTACCCGTCCAACTGGTTTGCCTATATGTTGATCGGTGAGTGGCGTGTGGGCGCAAGTTTGCTTTCGCTGCTTGTGGTAGCTTTGTTTGCTGTTGGGGCGGTCATCCTCAACAAAAAGCTGTACCTCTCTACGATCCTGCGTGATATCGAGGGCGCGGGCGCGACCTTTACGATGGTGACCAAAAACAAGGTCAGAAGCGCCACTTGGGCAACCTTCCGCAGGGAGTTTTTGGATATCTTCCGCAGCAGCAACTACAGCTTCCAATACCTGTGCATGGCTGTAGCGGCGCCCGTGATGGTTTACAACTGCAACAAACTTGCCGCAAGCATGGGTGAAAACTCCATCGGCGCCATCATCGTACCGGCGCTTGCCTTGATGGTTATGTTGATCTTCTGCGCGATCATCCTTTCCTTTGCCGCGTCGTCGGTTTCCAGAGAGGGTGAAAACTTCTATTTGACCAAGATCGTTCCCGTGCCGTACAAGACGCAGGTGATGATCAAGATCGCTTTGTATATGACGGTCTCCACGGCGTCCCTTTTGGTGACGGCGATACTGATGTTTGTCACAAAGCAGATCAGCGCGGCATATTCTTTCAGCGCGGCGGGCATTGCGTTCCTCGTTTCCATTGCCGTTACGGCGTTTGCCGTGCGCTTGGACACCACGCGTCCGCAGTTTGCGGTGGGCGGCGATGGGGAACTGACCGTGGGCAACGTCTCCACGTTTGTCGTCTTGTTCGTCGGGTTTGCCATCTCGGTGGTTTACGGACTTTTCGGTATGGTCGGCATCTTCCTTTGGGGACTGACCAAGACGTTCCTTATCCTTGCGGGCGTGTCTTTGCTTCTTGCCGTTGCGGCGGTCCTTTGGCTGATGATAGGGTTGGATAAGAGATACGGGAGGATTACGCAACGATGAAGAAGATCATTATCGCGATCCTGCTTCTTATCCCGCTCATCGTTATCCTTACGATCAGCGCTTCCGGAAAGATCATTTCCGCGGAGGTCGCCATCAGTATCGAGACGTTTGAACTGTGGCATAAGGGCGAGCAGGTGTCCGAGGCAACCGTTAACCTCGGCGAATACAACAAAAAGAATTTGCGTTATCAGCTGATACCGCGATATTACCCTGCCGTGGCGCAGGTAAGCGGGTTCAGTTGGAGCAGCGACAACCCAACGGTGGCAACGGTGGATAAAGACGGCATCGTCTCTTTCCACGAGTGTGGTTTTGCCAAGGTGACCGCCGTCAGTTTGGATAATACGACGGTGCGCGCCTCGTGCTCTTTCTTTGTGGAAGACGACGAGATCCACTCCTTGACTTGCCGTTCGGGCGGGGACGACGCTTTGACATCGCTTTCCATGCAGGTTTACGACGCGCGTCAGATCCGCGTGGACGTGATGCCGTACAGCGCTTTCGTGGGGGACTTGGAGTGGGCTTCTTCCGACACAAGCGTTTTGACCGTGTCTTCAAGCGGCGTTGTAAAAGCCCTTAAGGCAGGTAGTGCGACCCTCACCGTCCGCGCCTCTTCCAAAAACGGAAAAATCATGGAAAACACCCTTCCCGTAACGGTGGCGGGTGTTTCTCCCGTCAAACAGAAGCACGTCTATTTGTACGGCGACGGCGAAGTGGACCTTGCGCCGTATCTTTCGGAGGGCAGTTTGGTCGTTGACCTTTCCGAGATCGACTTTGGCGCGGCAAGGAGCTACGCGGTGGGCGGTGGTGAGATCACGGTGCATCGTCTTGCTTATCAAAAGATGCTCGGTATGGCGGATCTTGACCTGCTCAAAGAGGGCGAGTGGAAGGACGGCGTCTATATCGCCGCCGATCGTTCGGTTGCCTTTGTGCCCATCGATCTTGCCACCTCGCAAGCGGTGGACGGCGTTGCGGCGGTTTCTTCCGACAACGGCGTTTTGAGCGTGGAGCAGGGCAAGCTGAGGGCGCACGCTGCGGGCAAGGCGACCGTCACCTTTAAAAAAGCGGGCTACGAAGACTTTGCTTTGGAAGTCAACGTGGCGATCCCCGTCAGCTACTTCTCTTTGAATTTTGACGCGGACGAGGACATCGTCGGCATCGAATGCGAACGCGTTTACGGCACCAAGAGTATTTACGACGGCGTGGTGACAAACGGCATTCGCGTTACGCCCGAAAACGTTTATCCGGCGACGGGCAGCCGCACGCTTTTCTCCTATAGCGTGGCGGAGGACTATGCTTCCGTCGATCAAAACGGCTTCGTTACGTTCGGTGACGCTGCGGTTGGCAAGACGGTGACCGTCACGGTCAAGAGCCTGTTCTCCACCAACAATATGTCCAGAACATATGCGTTCCGCAACATCGTTAAGGGCGTCAACGTCGGCTTTGGTTTCGGCGGCAACACCTTTAACGCCGAAAAGAACGAGAAACCCTCGTTTACACCCTATTACGACGCGGTCAAGACGATGTATGAAGCGCGTGACGTCGCGCTGGTTTTCCAAACCAACGTCTATATGCCGGATAAGGCGACGGTGGACGCCATCGCGGGTGAATACCACAAGATCTGTCTGATCCGCGATATCTACGGCAACGGCTACAAGATCGACGGGCAGTTCTATGAGTACGACTACGAGAGCCACATCTTTGAAGGGACGAGCGACGGTCAGCTTGAGCCGTGGCAAAAGTCTATCACCGTCACAAACCTGTTTATCAACTCCTACGCGCCTGTCGGCGACGACTCCAAGGAGACGTTTGACGCGCTGATGGAGAAGGGCGGAGAGCCGATTCGTTCTTTCTACAAAGAAAGAACGGACTTTTGCATCACGTTCCGTTACTGCGTGTTCCAGTACTCCTATTCGCACGCTTGCCTGATCGGCGGCACGTTTGTGTTTGACGGCTGCGTTTTCCGCAACAGCGCGGGCGTATCGCTGATGATACAGTCGCTGCACGGACAAGAAAACTACGTGACGATCAACAACTGTATCTTCAGCAACTCCATCTCGATGACCGGCATCGTTTCCAATGGAGACTTCCCCGCAAAAGAGGGCGAGCCGGTCCGCTACAATCAGGTCGCTTGGACGGGCGACAACTACATTTACAACTGGAAAAAGGTGGACGAGATCCGTTTGGACATCATTCCGCGCGGACTCATGAAAAATGAACAGTTGGATAAACTTTTGGAGGGCGTCAACGACAAGCTCAGCGAATGCGCGCGCGTCAGTTTCGGCAAGAGCATGAACGCAAGCTTGGTTGTGCAGCAGGGCGACAACACCTACGTCAACATGGGCATGTACTTTATGGGATACTGGGCGCCCGTTAACCCCATCATCAACAAGGAAAGGAGCTCCATCACGGAGGGCACCGCTCTTCGTTTGGAGGGCACCTATGCCGCCTTTACCGAGTTAAAGCTCAATTCCACGCCCCTCGGCGTTGCGCGCTCGTGGGCAAGCGAGCTTTTGGACTTTGACGCAAAGAGCTATATGCTCACCAACTTGAATGAGGAGGACGGCACGTTCAACACCGCCCCCGGCGAGACGTACAAGCTCAACAAAAATATTTACGAAAGACTCAAAGGAAGAAGCAAATAAGTGAAAAAGGTTATTTTGTGTTTGTTGCTGTTGATCCCCATCCTTGTCATTTTGACGATCGATGCGAGCGGTAAGCTCATCGCCTCCGCTTTGGTGGATATCCCCGTCGAATCCGTTGTGATCAAACACGGCGGCGAGGTGCTTGAAAGCGGTGATATTTATCTTGAAGATTACAAGGACACGCAAAAGAAATATACTGTCTTCTGCGAGGTGTTCCCGGGCATCGCCACCGATGAGATGATCTGGGAATCTTCCGACACCCGCGTTGCCACCGTGACCGCCGACCCCAAAAGAAAGGAGGCGGCGGACATCCGCTTTTTGGATTACGGCAGCGTGGATATCACGTGTACGTCAAAGAAGAACTCCTCCATCAGCGCACGTGCAACGTTGTACGTCGGCGGGTTGGTCCCCGGCTATATGACGATGGGGGATTACCAAGGGCACACCTTTACGGAGGTCACTGTACCGCGCTATGCAGTCACAAGCCTCCTTGCCACCGTTAAACCGGCGCAAAGCGTCCGGGAGCAAAAGATCATGTGGTCAAGCGCGGACCCCGCCGTCGTCAAAGTGGACAACAACGGCGTGATCACCGCCGTAGCGCATGGGGAGACCACCGTCACTGCCACGGTCACGGCAAAGGGAAAGACCGTTTCCGCCACCGTCACCGTAAAGGTGGCGGGGAACGCCCTTTCCAAACAAAAAGTCGTGTACGCTGCGGAGACTTCCGTATCGCTGTCTTCCTACAAAACGGACGAATACGTGACGATCGACGAAGAGGAAGCGGACCTTTCTTCCATCGTTGCGTTTGACGCCAAGGAAGTTGTCTTCCGCAAGGGAGACGCAAGGGAAACTGTGTACGTCGTAAGGCTGCCGCAACTAAAGTCGCTTTGCATTGAAAACTACTATGCTTTGAAGGAGGGCGCGCTCTCGGCGTTTATCGCGCGCGGCACCTCCAACATCATGCTGAACGCAGTTGCCACGGACGGCTCTTCGCCCGCGGTGGAATGGCGCTCGACGGATGAATCGGTGCTGACGTTTGTCGGCAATCGTCTGTATGCCGTGGGTAGCGGCAAGGCGGAGATCTACCCCTATGCGGAGGGCTACGCCTCGCAACGTATCACGTTGAACGTGACAAACGCGGTGGAGGACTTCCGCCTGTCCGAAAACGCCTACCGCGATAAGGCGGGTCTGTTGCAGGGCAGAGTGTTTGGCAACCTTACCTATCAAAACGGCAGCTATACCAGCGCGTATGCTTTAAAGATTTTGTCGGTCTATCCCGTGGACGCAGGCATCGAGTCCTTTTTGTTTGAGAGTTCCGACCGCGACATTGCAACGGTGGACGCCACCGGCGTCGTACACTTTGCCGGCGACGTAAACGGGCGCGACGTGGCGATCACCGCTACGGCGTACAACCAGCAGGGCATGCCCGTCAGACAAAACTACATTTTCCACCTTGTAAACGGCGTCAACGTCGGTGTGTTTGCGGGCAACCAGCACTTTGACGCGCAGGCGGGGGAAAAGCCCAGCTTCGATCCGTACTTTGAGCTCAAAGCGGTCGCGTCGGATAGGAGCGTGAAGTCCATCGTCTTGCACAGCGACGTTTATTTCCCCTCCGCATCGGAGGGCGGCGCCGCCATCAAAAACCTTTGCGCCTCCATTTACGGCAACGGCAAAAAGTTGGACGGACAGTTTTTGATCAACTCGGTAGAGGATCCGGACAAGCTGCTGTTATGGGATTTTCCCTCCTTTACGGATATGCCGCAAAACCTCTCCGTGCAGCTCATCAACCTCAACATGCAATCCACGCAACCCACCAGCGACGACGCCAAGGCGGCGTTTGAAGAGCTGAGCGCAAAGGGGGGCGGTGCGATCGGCACGATGGGCGCATACCCGAATGCAAACAACACTTTCTTCCTGTTTGTCAAGGGCTGCTTGTTCCAATATGCGTACGGACACGTCAATCTTGCCATCGGCGACAGCGCGTTTGAAGGGTGCATTTTCCGCAACAACTCCGCTTCTGCCATCGTATTGCAACAATCCGCCTTTGGCGTGGCGAACGCAAAGATCAAAAACTGCATCTTCAGCAATACGATCGCGCCTGTCGGCATTGCGTGCGGCAACTTCAACGACCTTTTGTACAATATGAAGCAAAGCAAGGAAAAGAACAAGGTCAAGCCGCAATTCGGCACGTTTGAACTGGAGGGCAACAACTACGTTTACAACTGGAAAAAACTTGAAGAAGTGCAAATGGATCTTCTTCCGAGGGATTTGGAGGACAGCACCGCAAACAGCCTTGTCGGACAGTTTAACAGCATTCTCGGCAAGGTCATTCGCGAGGCGTTTATGATGTCGTCGGACGACAACCTGTACGTTGACGAAAACGAGGAAAAGTGGCTGAACTTCTCCTTCCTGATGATCGGCATTTGGGCGGACCTTAATCCGCAAATCAACGACCCGTCAAGCACGGAAAACGGCATCAAGGTGGTTTTCGATCCGGAGGTTTATCAAATGCTCGAAGTGCACGCGGAGCGGGCGCCGACCCTGAAAAGCCCCATCGTATCTGCCGCTGCCGAGATTGGCATTGACATCAAGAACAACATGACCTATCACATCGTTTGTCGTGACAAGGACGGGACGTTCAACACCGTACCCGGCGAGACCTACACGATCGGCGATCAGGTCTATGCCCGTCTGCGCGGAGAAGCGGCGTAAAAGCGAAAAGAGCTTTCGTTTGATTTGCTAAAAAAAGATCCGCTCACAAGCGCGAGCGGATCTTTTTTGCTTCTTACTTGCAGCCGAAGCCGAAGTTCGGAGCGTCTTTGCAGCCGCAGCCGCAGCCGTTGCCGCAGCAGCAAAGGATCAGGTAGATCCAAAGAATGGATTCGATGTTGCATCCACCGCACTTATTGCCGCCGCAGCAGAATAAGAGGAGAAGGAGCCATAAGCAATCGTTGTTACAGAAACTCATAATATGTACCTCCCGTATTTCCGTTTTTGTGTTTCTACTTCATCATACGCGGCGTTTTTTCTTTTTGACACTCTCGCGCTTGACTTTTTTTCGCGCGCACCGTATTATGGATATAACTTAGATATCTTCTATCTTTAGGAGGCGTAAATATGGCAAAACTCACAATGGACAAACTGACCGCTTTGGCAAAGGGCCGCGGCTTTGTGTATCCCGGCAGCGAGATCTACGGCGGCTTGGCAAACACCTGGGATTACGGTCCCCTCGGTGTGGAACTCAAAAACAACATCAAAAAGGCTTGGTGGCAAAAATTCGTGACGGAAAACCCGTTAAACGTCGGTTTGGACTGTGCGATTTTGATGAACCCCAACGTATGGGTCGCCTCCGGTCACGTGGGCGGTTTCTCCGATCCTTTGATGGATTGCAAAAGTTGCAAGGCTCGCCATCGCGCGGATAACCTCATTGAGGACTACAACAAAAAGAACGGCATTGAGATGAACATCGCCTCTTGGTCGCACGCCGAGATGGAGTCCTACATCAAAGAGCACGAGATCAAATGCCCGATCTGCGGCAAGGCGGATTTTACCGGCATTCGTCAGTTTAATTTGATGTTCAAAACCTTCCAAGGCGTCACCGAAGACAGCGTCAGCACGCTTTATCTCCGTCCCGAAACGGCGCAGGGCATCTTCGTAAACTTCCTAAACGTCCAAAGGACGTCCAGAATGAAGATCCCGTTTGGTATCGGTCAGATCGGAAAGTCCTTCCGTAACGAGATCACTCCGGGTAACTTTATCTTCCGCGTCAGGGAGTTTGAGCAGATGGAGCTGGAGT
>DFFS01000047.1 GCA_002371075.1 Christensenella sp. UBA3770 | reverse complement strand
TGCGCGCTCATTGCCTTCGCTAAAAGATGTAAAAACGGATGAACTATCCATTTGTCATCATGAGCAAACGCTGCGTTGGGGTGTTGCAGCGTGATGGAATTTACTCCGCAAATCGTTGCGGATTGTTCAATTCTTTATTCTTTGCTTCTAATTAAATAATAAGGTTTTGCGCGCACGCGCACATATAAGGCAAAACGGTGAAATTTGAATTTTGTTCGATTACCGATTATATCAAAATGAGATATTTGGGGGTTTCTAGGGATATTCTTAGGGACTGCTGGCAGTGTAAGGTTTGTTTTTAACGCATTTTTAAAAAATCGTTTGCGGCGAGTCTGATTTTTTGGAGGTCAACGAAAACGGATCAGTTGACCCCGTTTGGACATAAAAAAAGCTCGGCGTGCGCCGAGCCCTTTTTGCGTTGTTTATTTGTTGGTTGCGATAATGATCAGGAACAAGGCAAAGGACAGGATCATGACCAGCAGCATCACGATGGACAGGGCGAACATCACGGTAAACAGCACGTTCTCCCATTTCTTGTCCGACTTGCCGCGCAAGCGAGAGAACAGGATGATCGAGATGATGTTTTCCGGCAACTGCGCCAAACCGAAGATAAAGGTCATTACCAGTCCGAAGAGATAGCCAAAGATCGCAGCGATCGCTTCGCCGACGTTGTCGATGTGTTCCGCAAAAGGCATATACAGGAATTCGACGGAAAAGATCTCGTAAACCACAAACACGGCAAGCGTAATGATGAAAAAGATAAAGGCTGCCACTTTTGTGCCCGTCTTATAGGACTTTCGGAGCGGCTCTTCCGCCGCTTTCTCGGCGGGAGCGGTTTTCGCTTGTGCTTCCGGATCGACGGGTGACTCTTCGTAAATGGGTTCGTTTGCGTCAAAAGCGGGTTCTTGCTCTTCCGAAAACTCGTTTCTTTCGTCCGAATTTTGATCTTTCATTGTAGATAGCTCCTTTTGCGCCCTCTGGGTGCGCAATAGTATTGTAGCAAATAATTTTAGTTTTGGCAACTGTTGAAATTTTATGTCAATCTGTCAAACAGATAAGGACAGGGTGGTAAAAACTTATTGACAAAAAACAAAAAAATCCGAAAAATGGGAGATTTTTCCTCCGCTTTAGATTATTAAGAATTCTTAATATTCATTAAATTGAATAAATTATATGGTATAATAAAACGGCGAGGGAGCCTGCGCAGACGCGTACGCGTTTGAAAAGTGCGGTAAAATGCGTGTTTTTCGATGTGTCGCGCGGCAAGGGCCGACTTGCATGACATCAAACATCATTGCAAATGGGGCGGAAATACCGTCTTTTTGGCGTTTTCGGGCGCCTTTGCAGTGTAGACCGGGAGGGTATTTTGGCTTTCAAGTGGTTCTCTGGAAAGAAGAAGGACAAAGAAGAAGTCGAAAAAGCGAAAGAAAACGCGTCATCGACGACTTTTGTGCCTTTATCATCAGAGGCTGAGCCCGAGAGGGAGGCTGTCGCGGCGGAAGAGCCGGCGCCCATCGTTGAGGCGCAGGACGTTTTGCCCGATGTATCTTCGGAAGGGGAGACCCCGTCCGAACCTCTTGCCGTATCCGAGGAAGAACCCGCCGCGTCCTCCGACGCACAGACGGAAGAAGATTCCATCGAAGACGTCGTTTTTGAAGATTTCTTTGCGGAGGACGATGCGGAAGAAACCCCCGCCGAAGCTCCCCAAGAAGAAACCGAGGCGGTGCCCACAGAGGAGCCCGCTCTTGAGGAAGATCCCGCAGAGGGGCCCGCGGCAGAAGCGGAGGAATCGGTTTCGGAAAGCCAGGAAGACGTTGCCGCCGAGGAGATCCCCGAGGACCTTTTGGCTGACGACGGCATTGACGTTGTGCCGATGGCTGCGCCTGCCGTAGAGCCAGACGAAAAGCCTGCCGAAGAAGCGCCTGTGGCGGAAGCCCCCGCGGAAGAGAAAGACTTCGTGATGGACGACGAATACATGCGTGCCTTTATGGAAGAAGGCGCGATGGACGACTATATTTACAGCGGCACCTTTGAAGAGAGGCAGGAAGCCCTTGACAGGATCGCCGACAATGCCGAGACCCTTGCCGAGCAGGGGACGGAACTCCTTGAACAAAAGGAGAAAGAAAAGGAAGAAAAGCAAAAGCAAGAGCCTCGTTACAACGAGAAAGGCGAGCTTTTGGATGAGAATGGGAAGGCTGTGCTCAAGCGTTCGCTTGAAAACAAGTTGATCCTTGCCGATACCAGAGAGCGTCGCTACTACAATCGTTTGAAAAACGAGCTTCTTTCTTACGAAGGCATCAAAGCGGAGATGCAGACCGCAACCGAAGTTTTCCGTCACGGAAAGCAGGTCGTCGCGCGTCTTTCCATAGCCGGGTTTACGCGTATTTACTTTGCCTTAAATCCCGACGAGTTTGACGTCGATCGTTATAAGCAGGCGGATCAAACCACCGCCGATTTTGAGGACGCCAAGATGCTCCTCCGCGTTAGGGACGACGATGAGTTTGCCATCGCGTCGGAACTCCTTGCCATTATGATGGGCGCTTTGAACATCAACCGTTTGGAATCTCCCGTCACGGAGGATTATCTGCCGGCGTTCCCGCGCAGAGATGACGCCGTTTTGGAGAAGAAGGGCAAGTTGCTTGCCTATGAAGAAAAGGACGAACAGTTGCTTTTGAAAGAGCGCCGCGCCGAAGAGCGTCGCGCCGCCGGCATTTCCGAGGAGGAGGAAGCTCCCGCCGCGGAGGAAGAGGTCAAAGAAGAACCTTTGGTGATCTTGCCGCTTACCTTGGAAAACAAGCTGCATCAATCGCCCAACACGATCAAGCTTTTGTTCAGCAAACTCAAAAACGAGTTGCTCTCTTATAAGTCCGTCAAGTCGGAGCTCACCGTCAAGAACGACAACTTCAAGGCAGGCAAAAAGATCATTGCGAGGATGACGGTCGTCAGCGACTGCGTCAGACTGTATCTTGCGCTTGATCCCAAGGATTTCTCCACCAAAAAGTACAAGCACAAGGACGCCTCCGACCAGCAAGGGTATGAGGGCACCATCTTGATGATGAAGATCTCGGGCGAAAAGGAAAGGGTGCTTGCCGTTGCCCTGATCGCCGAGCTCATGAAAAAACTTTCGCTTGAGCGCAACAAACGCTATGCTTACGTCCCATTTGCCGAAAAGTATCCGTACATCAAAAACGGCGTATTCAAGGGGGACGAGGATAAGCCGCGCGTCAAGCACGAAGGGGAAGAGTACGCCGACATCTACGGCGAACTGACAGAGCACCTTCGCTCTCAAATGGGCGCTACGGACGCTTGGGGCGTTCCCAAGGGCTACAGCGCCGAAGACGGGCTCACCGCGCGTGATCTTTTGGAGCTGCAGCGCAGCAAAGCCAAGACCATTAACGCCGGCGTTGCGCTTGCCACCCCCATCGTCTTCTTCTACGACGCAGCGATCGATGAAGAAGGGAAAGTGCAGTATTTGAACGTGCAACAGGTGTTAAATGACAAGTTCCTCGGCAAGATGATCCCGCAGGAGTACTTTGCAATGGCGGAGGGCAGCTCCCGCATTGAGGAACTGAACTTTATCGCGCTTGAAAACGTCGTAAAGGATTGCAACGAGAACCCCGATCTTCGCTTTGTGGTCAAGATCAGTTGTCGTTTGCTTTTGAAGCAAGAGACCCTTACCAAACTTGTTGATAAGATGCGTACGGAGCACAACAACTTGGTGCTTGCGTTTGACTGCGCGATGTTGGAAGCGGTCGGTTTCGTCGGCATCAGCGCGATCAACACGTTGAAGTCGCAGGGCGCTTTGATCATGATCGACAACGCGGAAAGCGCAAGTATGCGCGTCCTTACGGAATATGAATTTGACTATCTGAGACTCGACGCAAGGTACTACAACGGCGAAAGCACCAAGCGTCTTGCACATTTGGATATGATCACCGGCTATGCGGCGGTGCAAAACATCATCACGACCTCCATCAACTGTGAACACAAAGAGGAAGCAAGGATCCTGTTGGATCACGGCGTGAAGGTCATACAGGGCGACGCGGTAGCTCGTCCGATGAGGCTTATCAATTTGGCGCTTACCAACTTGAAGCCGATCCCGAAGGTAAAGAGAAATGGCGAAAACTGATAATGTAGAAAAGACTCCGAGCGAAATCACGCAGGAGGAGCTCCGCAAGGAGAACGAATACATCATCAAAAACAAGCGCGTTCGCAGACAGTCGCGCAGAAGGACGATCGTGATCATCCTTCTCGTCTTCCTTTTGATCTTTGCCTTGCTTGCCGGCGCGACGTACACGATCATGCAGTTTGTCGACGAGACGAACTTCCGCGTGACGGTCTCGCATACCGGTACGGCGTGGTTGTCTCTTTCCAAGGATTACGATTTTACCCATCCTACCAGCGTTCTTGACGTTTCGGCGCCGAGGAATATGGACAACTGCACGCTCTGCAACTATTTGGATCACAAATTAAAGGATATCTACGACACGGACGGCGCTTACGAAGGAGAGGGAACGGAAGATTACTTTATCGCAACCAGTTTCTTCTTGAAAAACACCGGTGACAAAGACGTAACCTATTGTGAGATGATCACGCTTGACCGTACGATGAAGGGGATGGAAAAAGCCATTCGCGTGATGGTTATCAAGGACGAGGATCCGTCCGATGACAATGACCTTGGGACGATTACGGTTTACGCTGCGCCCAAATCGGACGGTGACGGCAACATCTTGGTGGATGAAAACGAAAATCCGATTTTGGAAGAAGTTGTTCCCCCGGGCGGGATCATGAAAGGGTATAAACCGAAAACGATTGCCGATTACGAGGGTTTCTCCTTTAACGAGGAGGATATCCGCGAAGACGGCGTTTGGATGACCAAGGCATTTGCCGGAGACGGCTATGTCTTAAATAGTGATCTTTTTGAGCTGCCAATCGGCTCAATTGTTAAATACACCATTGTGATTTGGCTGGAAGGACAAGACGAACAGTGCGTGGATGATATTTTGGGCGGACAAGTTAAGCTTGCCGTTGAGTTCGCCACCAACTGATAAGGAGAACCCGAATGAAAGAGAAGGAATTAAACACCATCGAAACGCCGGCGGAGCAATCCGCTCCGGCGACCGAAGAAAAAGAGGAAAAGCCGGTCTCCAAAAAGAAAAAGATCCTAAATGGGATCTTTCTCGGCGTGCAGATCGCCCTCGTGCTCTTTGCGATCATCTTGACGTTAATTATGATCTTGAACCCCAAGCAGGACGATGTTTCCACAGTGGGCATCAAGTTGCTCCCCGTTTTGACGGATTCTATGGATGGATCCAGGGTGATCGACGGAAAGGAATACAAGGGCTTCCCCGCGGGCGCGCTCGTGATCGCAAAGTCCCCCAAGAACAGGGATAATTTGCAAGTGGGCGATGTCGTGACGTTCCAAATGCGCAACAGTGAGAACGAGCTTGTTCTCAACACGCACAGAATCATCGAAGTCGTTGAGATCGAGCCCGGCGTTAAGAAATACAGGACGCAGGGTGACAACCCGAATGCAACGGTGGATTCCACGCTGAAGTTGCCGGGGGATATCAAAGCGGTTTACGTTACGCATATCAACGGGCTCGGCAAGGCGCTGACCTGGATCCGCGACGGATATCACTTTATCTATATCATCATTATCCCGCTCGGGCTTTTGTTGATATACAACATCTATTTGGTTGCGCAGATCGTCGTCGAAAACAAGATGAAGAAGGCAAAAGCGGCGGCGGCGGAAAGCGCAAAACAAGAAGCTCTTGCCTCGATTGACGAAGAGGAGATCAAGAAGAGAGCGATCGAAGAGTATTTGAAGAGCCAGGCTGCCGCGGCGGAAGCGGGCGACCGGGAAAAGAAAGGAGACACGGACTAAGAGGTTTCAGCGAGAGAAACTGCCTTGCGAAGAGCGGCTGCTCTTCACAAATCAGGGAAAGGAAAGGTACTGGGTATGTTTACGGATTTTATCAGAGATTTTTTACAGGTATTCTTCTTTGGATTCCTCGGCTTGCTTTATACGCAACCGAGCGGCGTAAGCGGTAAGACCTATTACGGCGGCTTGTTCGGCGCGTTCCGTCAGCTTTTCGCAATAGATCAATACATCGCTGTCGTTGAGAAGTATCAGGGAATGAGCCAAATGTCCGCCGGTCAATGGATCGGTGCCTGGGCGGTCGTCGCCTTGGTTATGTTGGCGCTTGTAGCTGTTCTGATCGTGGGGATCTACTTCCTCGTCAGGTTCTTTAAGAGGCTTTTCGGCAGCCGCGTCTTAAACCAAGACCTTGTGGATGAGATCGGCAACCTCAAAGGTCAGATCGTTAAGCTCACCAAGGAGAAAGACCGCATCCTCGGATTGAAGATCGGTTATCAAGGCTATGACGTTTTGGAAGGCAATGAAGGAGAGGACACCTCCAGCGAGAAGAAAGAAGGCGAGAGCCGCTTCTACAAATTGACCGAAGTTGACACCACCTATGCCGAGGAGGGCTCGCAGCGTCACACCGAATTCAACATGGAAGTCACTTTGCAGGAGATCTGCGATACGTTCCGCAACTATGCGGCAAACAATCCGCAAAGGCCGTGGCGTAAGCTGTATTACGAACCCAAGATCATTCGTTTGTTCTTCGCCAGTTTGGCAACGACCCGCTTGATTATCTTGCAAGGTATATCCGGTACCGGTAAAACCTCACTTCCCGAGTGTATCGGTCACTTTATCGACAACCCGACGACCATCGCTTCCGTCCAGCCGTCTTGGCGTGACAGAACGGAAATTTTCGGATACTTCAACGAATTTACCAAGAGGTTCAACGAGACCGAGGTTTTGAAGGCGATGTACGACGCCACCTACAACGAAGACGTGTATTTGACCGTCCTCGACGAAATGAACAT
>DFFS01000041.1 GCA_002371075.1 Christensenella sp. UBA3770 | reverse complement strand
TCGGCGACAAGATCCTTTACAGCAAATATGCAGGCAGCGATTTTAAGATCGATGGAGAGGAACTCACCGTTCTTCGTCAAAGCGACGTCCTCGCCATCGTGGAAGACTGATAGGAGGTTATTATGGCAAAACAGTTTTTGTATGGACAGGAAGCAAGAAAGGCTTTGGAAGCCGGCGTAAACGTTCTTGCGGATACGGTTAAGATCACGCTCGGACCCAAGGGCAGAAACGTCGTTCTCGGCAAGAAGTACGGCGCGCCGCTCATCACCAACGACGGTGTGACCATCGCAAAGGAGATCGAGCTCAAGGACGCCTTTGAGAACATGGGCGCACAGCTCATCCGCGAGGTTTCGGTCAAAACCAACGACATCGCCGGCGACGGCACCACCACCGCGGCGGTTTTGGCGCAAGCCATCGTTCGCGAGGGCGTCAAGAACGTTGCGGCGGGCGCAAACCCGATCATTTTGAAAAGGGGCATTATGAAGATGACGGAGGCTGCCGTTGAGGAGCTCCGCAAGCTTTCCGTGCCCATTTCCGGCAAGAAAAACATCGCGCAGGTGGCAAGCATCTCCGCAGGAGATGATGCGATCGGCGAGCTGATCAGCGACGCAATGGAAAAGGTCGGTACCGACGGCGTCATCACGATCGACGAGGGCAAGACCATGAAGACCGAGCTCAACGTCGTGGAGGGCATGCAGTTCGACCGCGGTTACGCGTCGCCGTACCTCGTCACCGATCCCGACAAAATGCAAGCCGTCCTTGATGATCCGTATATTTTGATCACGGACAAAAAGCTCTCCAACGTGCAGGAGATCCTTCCCGTCATCGAGATGGTTTACAAGGCGGGCGCAAAGCTCCTGATCATCGCGGAGGATATCGAGGGCGAGGCGCTCAGCACGATCATTCTCAACAAGCTCAAGGGTGTGTTTAACTGTGTTGCGGTTAAAGCTCCCGCATTCGGCGACAGAAGAAAGGCAATTTTGGAAGACATCGCTTTGCTTACGGGCGGGCAGGTCATCACCGACGACCTCGGCTTGGACCTCAAGACCGCCGATATCTCGATGCTCGGTCGCGCACGTCAGGTCAAGGTGGATAAGGATAACACCACGATCGTGGGCGGTGCGGGCGATTCTGCAGCGATCAAGGCGCGCGTGCAGTCCATCAAGGCGCAGATCGCCGAGACCACCAGTGATTACGATCGCGAGAAGCTCCAAGAGCGCGTTGCCAAACTTTCGGGCGGTGTAGGCGTGATCGGCGTCGGCGCGGCAACCGAAGTGGAAATGAAAGAAAAGAAGCTTCGCATCGAAGATGCGCTTGCGGCAACCAAGGCGGCAGTGGAAGAGGGCATCGTCCCGGGTGGCGGCACAGCTCTTCTCAACGTGATCCCCGCGCTTCGCGGCACGCTTGACGATCTTAAGGGGGATGAGCGCACCGGCGCAGCCATCGTGCTTCGCGCGCTTGAGGAACCCGTCAGACAGATCGCGGTCAACGCAGGCAAAGAGGGCAGCGTGATCGCAAACGCCGTTTTGGAGGGCGTTATGAAAAACCGCAACTTCGGTTACGACGCTTTGAACGACGAGTATTGCGACCTTGTGCAAAAGGGCATTTTGGATCCGACCAAGGTCACGAGGACGGCGCTTCAAAACGCGGCGTCCGTTGCGGCAACGCTCCTTACCACCGAGTCCTTGGTGGCGGATATCCCCGAGCCGCCGGCACCCATGGCGCCCGGCGCAGGCGGAATGGACGGAATGTATTAAGAAAAGTTAGTCACCTTTTTGGTGACTATCTTTCTATATCGCTTCAAAATCGCCTTTGCGTCGTTTTACGCATGGCGATCGGACAAGCTTTTTTATGCGCGGCGATGGTATATTCGCCGCGCTTTTTTCATACCTTTTTTTATGCAATTTATTCAGGACGTAAAAAGAGTTTTCGGGGAGAAAACGCAGTTTTTGGACGGCTGTGAAGTTGCCTTATACGGCAATTCCGCGCTTGTCGTTTCGGGGCATAAGGGGCTAAGATCCCTTTCGTCGGAGCAGGTCGTCGTGCGCGTCAAAAAGGGCGCGCTCGTCATTGCGGGAAGCGACCTTGCCGTCGTCAAGGCAGGTCCGGAGGAAATTTACGTGTCGGGCGTTATCCGCTCCCTCACTTTCGGCGACCGAAATAGCGGGGTGTCGGTTTGAGAAAAACGTCATACCGCGTATCGTGTCGTCGTCCCGTCTTTTTGCTCAACTTGCTCCTAAGGGCAGGCGTGCTTGCGGAAAAGACGGAATGGGCGGACGGCGCGCTGTGTTTCGTCACGTCTTACGCCCAAAGCGCCCTCGTGGACAGGTTGCTTGAAGAAAACGGTCTAACCTATAAAAAAGGCGGATATATCGGGCTGAAACCGCTTATGAAGCGGCTGTTGTCCCGCCCCTTTCTGTTGGCGGCAACGGCGCTGAGCTTGGCGTTGGTCGCAGTGTTCGGAAACTTTATTTACGGCTATTCCGTCAAGGGAAACGAGCAGGTCAACACGTCGTCGATCGAGAGTATTTTGCGCGAAAACGGCGTGGACGGTTTCGTCTGGAAGGGGCAGGTCGATCTCGTCGCCGTCAAACGTCAGATCAGCGCGCTCGAGGGGGTGTCGTTTGCCTCCGTCAAGGTGACGGGCAACAGGCTGTCGGTGGAGATCAAGGAAGAGTTGCCACACGTTACCCCCGACGAGCCGCAATACGCCGCCGCGCTGTCTTTGTATCCCGCCGTCGTCACAAAAGTCGTTGCGGAAAGCGGCACGCCGCTCGTTCGTTCGGGCGACGTCGTATCGCCGGGGGACGTCCTTGTCGCGCCCGTTCACACCTTTACGGAGGGGGAGGAAGCCGCGCCCGCCCGCGCCGCCGTTTGGGGCGTCGTAACGTATCAAAAGGAAGTATTACTTCCTTGTTACACCGTTGAGAGCGTTTTGACAGGGGAAACTTTTACGCAAAGGAGGGTGACTTTCTTCGGGAAAGAGATGGGCAAGACTGCCCCCGTTCCGTTTGACGCCTATGACCTTGAAGAGCGCGTTTTGTTCTCCGCTTTAGGCGTAAAGGTCACCGAAAGGATATATCGTCAACGCGCCGCAAAACAGATCTTTCACGACTTGGACGCCGAAGCTGAGCGGGTGGCAGAGGAGGCGCTGGTCGCGCTCTTATTGTCCGTTCCTTTTTACGCAGTCGAGAGGGGGCAGGTGCGTGTGATCCAAAAAAAAGTGGACAACGTACTATACTCAGTGTTATACTATTCCGTAGAACAACGGATAGATTCGTTGTTTACAGCTCGCTAAGCGAGCTTGGAGGATTATGGATAAATCTGTTTCTGCACAAAAGAGCTCTGCTTTGCAGTACTTGTTCACCATTTTGGCTTTGATCGCTCTTTCGGCGATCATCGTTGCTTCGTTGGTGGCGTTCCGCTCGGTGGACGGCGTGTATTACGATATGCCCACGCTTTTGTCCGCCGCTTTTTTGATCTTCGTGCTTCTTTGGGTCAACTACATGGTCTTACGTGCTTACGGCAGGGGGGACGGCGTCTCCACGGTCTTCGTTTTCAGCACGGTGCTCTTGTCGGTGATCTCTTCCATCATTTGCTTGCATTTTGACTATGCCTATGCGCTTCCGATCGCCTTCTTGCCCCTGCTTCTCGGCATGGATTTTCACAAAAAGAGCGCGATCGTCACGCATTTCATCACGATCATGATCTTGATCGTCTGCATGGTGTTCTTTGCCTATCAGTCGGACGATTTGTCGTTTGCCGAGTTTTCGCTCCGCGTTTTGGTCCTTGTGGTCAACGCGGCGGGCGGCGTGCTTTTGATTTCATTGATCAAACCTTTCGCCAGTCGTTTAAAGGTCTTGCTGATGGCGGTCCTCGTCGTCGTCATTTCCGGTTTGATCGGCTTCTTTGCGGCGGCGGTACTCGGGGGTGCGCCGGACGTTTTGCAGATGCTTACGGTCGGCGTTTCCGTCATGATCGGCGGCGCAATCAGCATCTTTGCTTACTTCTGTCTGACGCCGCTGTTTGAGCGCGTGTTCAATTTGAACACGGGGCTGCGCCTCGTAGAGCTTTGCTCGTTCAATCAACCCCTATTAAAAGAATTGGAGGAAAAGGCGCCCGGCACCTTTAATCACTCTTTGACGGTTGCCAACCTTGCCGAGCGCGCTGCATATGCGATCGGTGAGGACCCGCGTCTTGCCAAGGCGGCGGCGCTTTATCACGACATCGGCAAGATCGAGAACCCCGAGTTCTTTACCGAAAACCAAACCGACGGCTACAATCCGCATGATGACTTGATCCCCGAAGTCAGCGTAAAAATGATCACCCGCCACACCGAAGCGGGCGCCAAGATCCTTTCCGCAAAGGGCTTTCCCAAGGAGATCATTTCCGCTGCCGTTGAGCACCACGGCGACAGTCCTGTGGGCTATTTCTACCACAAGGCGCAAACCATTACCGAAGGTACCTTGGCGGAGAAGGGCTACACCTACGTCGGGCCCAAACCCCAAACCAAGATCAACGCGATCAT
>DFFS01000101.1 GCA_002371075.1 Christensenella sp. UBA3770 | reverse complement strand
TAACTGATCCGTCAGGATCAATATAACTGCACCGCAAGGTGCAATATAACTTGAAAAACGGCAGGATTTGAACGAGAGCATTAAGAAAAGGCGCCTTGATTTGGCGCGTTTTTAGCGGCTGCACCGGAGCGAAGCGCAGGTCCGCGTAGCCGAAGAGGCATAGCGCCCGAAGCATCCATTCGTCTTTCACGCAAAACGCCCATTTTGCACCCCTGGGTGCATTGTATCAATCGTGGTGTGCTACTACATGAAAAAAACCACTTTTGTCTGCCTTACAAAAGTGGTTTTTTCAGTTATATTCGCCTGCGGCGAGTTATATTGCATTGCAGTTATATTCGGCTGACCGACCGAGCAACACTTGCACCCCCGCTTATTCCGAGACTTCCCTTGATGCGGAATTGAAAATTTCACATTTTTATGCTATACTCATCAAAAACAAAGATGTATTTGCAGAAAGAAAGGGGCAGGCAACCACTATGGAAATAACCGATACGTTCCACACGAGCGACAGAAACGAATGGCGAGCATATCTGGAAGAGCATTTTGAAACGGCTTCGGAGGTATGGTTCGTTTTTCCTGTTGACGGGTCCGGCGAGGAGAGCCTTTCCTACAACGATGCCGTAGAAGAGGCCCTATGCTTTGGGTGGATCGATAGCGTCAACAAGCGACTGGACGAGAAACATTGCGTCAGGCGTTTTTCTCCAAGGAAAAAGGGGCGTGCGTATTCTCAGCCCAATATTGAAAGGTTGATTTGGCTGGATTCGCACAACATGATACACCCGTCCGTAAGGGAAAGCGTTCTCCCGATCATTCGGACGCGGTTTGTTTTTCCCGACGATATCATAGATGCGCTCAAACGGGATACGGCTGCGTGGGAGAATTATCAAAAGTTTTCCGATCCGTACAAACGCATTCGGATCGCATATATTGAAGCGGCAAGAAACCGCCCTGAAGAATTCCGCAAGAGGCTGGACAGTTTTATTGGGAAGACCCGCCAAAACAAACTGATCCGTGGGTATGGAGGAATCGAGAAGTATTACAGATAAAGCCATCCCAAATGCGCTTTTAAGCATTTGAAGCCCGTCTTAGAGACGGGTTTTTTTATAAAAAAACCTACTTTCTGTCTTCCGTAATTACGTACTCGTAGTCGGGGTCAAAGGCAGTCAAGGCGGCAAGGACGTCTTCTTTGGTCAGGGTGCTTTCCCACGGGATCTCCGCATCGAAAAAGATCTGTTTTTTGTCCCCGTCCTCCAAAATGCGGAAGTCGTGGACAGAAAGATTGTCAAAGCGGTCCGCCAAATAGGCGCGAAGCAGGCACTCCAGGTCCGCCCTGCCCTCCGTTTCCTCTCGCGGATCAACGTGCGCAACGAGCTGGATGCCCAGCTCGGCAAGAACGTCGCGCTCTATCTCATCCACCAATTCGTGCGCTCCGAGGAGCGTTTCCGAGGCGCTGACCTCAACGTGCACCACGGCATAGGAGTGCTTTTCGCCGTAGCTGTGGATCGTGACGTCGTGCACGCCCAAAACGCCCTGATACGAGAGGATCTTTTGCTTGAGTTTGCCCACCATGCCGTCCAACGGTGCGTTGCCCAAAAGGGGTGAAACGCTGTCTTTTAACAGCCGCGCCGCGGTAAAGACGATAAACAGCGAGATCGCCGCGCCGAAATAGCCGTCTACGTCGGCGCCCGTAACGTCAAAGATCACGGCGCCCAGGATCGCCGCGCTTGTGACGAGCATATCGCCCAAGCTATCCGTTGCCGCCGCCTTCATCGGAAGCGACTTTGTCCTTTTATAGGAGGCGCCGTACACTGCCGCTTGCGCGCCTTTTGCCGCCACCGAAACGCCGAGCACGACGTAGGCAAAGGGTCTTACGTCGGGCGTGCCCTGCCCAAGAAAGATCTCCGTCACCGATTCCTTCAAAAAGAGCGCGCCGATCACCAGCATGACCACCGAAACGATCAGGGCGGCAACGTACTCAAAGCGCGCGTGCCCAAAGGGGTGTTCCCTGTCGGCGGGACGGGCGGCAAGTTTGTAGCCCGCCACCGTAATCACGCTGCTTGCGCCGTCCGAAAGGTTGTTAAACGCGTCCGCGGTGACCGCAATGCTTTTGATCAACAGCCCGACGGTCAGTTTCGCGGCAAAAAGAAGAGCGTTTGTGACCATGCCGAAGATGCCGGCGCGAATGCCGGTCGAAAAACCCTTTTCTTGTTTTTTTGTTTTATCCGCCGCGTTTTTGTTCATAGTAGTATTTTATCACAATCGCGCAAAAATGTTATCCGTCCGCGTGAAATTATATGGCAAAAAACAAGATGACAAGCACGCCGGCTCCCACGCCGCCCGCCACGAGCTTTGCCTTTTTGGGCGCCAAACTGTACTTTCCCACAAAGCCCAATATCGCATAGTAAACAAGGATCTCCGCCGCCGTGAAATCGTAGCTTGCCGTCAGTCCCCAAGACGCCACGCCCACGCTGATCTCCGCGATCATCCAAGGCAAGACGGACACCGCTTTGAGAAGCGCGCCAAAGGCGGGGATCACCGCCGTCAAGATGAGCGCGATCAAGTTTAAGATGTACGCAGCGGAGGCGAGCGGCACGATCAAGACGTTTAAGAGGAAGCCGACGAGGGACACCCGCCCAAACACCACCGCAAAGACGGGGAGCAGCGCCACTGTAGTGGCGATCGAAAGCGCCAGCGCAGCGGCAAGCCCCCTTTTCAGCCCTTTGCGCTCAAACGCCTGCGTTAAGGGACCGGACAGCGAATGCAAGCCGAAGATCGCAAGGAAACTCATGATAAAACTCAGATCAAACAGCAAAAGAGGACGGAAGAGCAGGATCAGGATCGCCGCCAAACTCAGCGAAGAGACGTCGTCGTAGCGGGCGCCGAAGTGCGAAGCCAGCAGCCCGACGATCACCATGATCGACGCGCGCAGCACCGACGGCGTGAACCCCACCAAATAGGCGTAAAAACCGAAAATGGGCAGTAAGATCAGGGCGGAAACGCCGTCCTTGACCTTAAGTTTGCGGAGCAAAAGCAGCAGCGCCGCGGCAAGCACGCCGACGTGCAACCCGCTGATGGCAAACACGTGCGCCACACCCACCGACCGCATGGCGGTTTTGTCGCCGCTTTCCATATATTCCGCGTCACCGAACATCGTCGCGTACGAAAACCCACCCGACCGATCGCCTTGCGCCTCACAAAAGATACGGCGAGCCCCCGTTTTGACGCGCTCGGAGAGGGGCGCCGCGCCGCTTTGAGTTTGAAGGAGGTCCGGCTCGGAAACCTCGTACTTGCACCCTTTTCGATATGCCATGGCGGAGGAAAAATCCGCAAGGGAAAGCCGTTTTATCTTTACGTCGCCAAACAGCGTGAGCCGGTCGCCGACGGAGAGAAGCTCCGTCGTTTCAAACGTGATGCCGCCACCGTAACTTTTGCCTCCCGCCTTGACCCTGTCTGCCGTAACCGCATAGACGGGGAGGGACTCCGAGAGGGTGTCTTGCCCCTCTGTGACGCCATTTATAATGGCGTCAAGTTCTTCGTCGGCGTCGTCGGAGCCTGCGTCCTTAAGCGTCACGGAAGTTACGCGGCAGGTCAGCTCCGTTTCGCCGGACAAGCCGACGTCGTTTCGGAAGTGCAGCTCCAGTTTTGCCAGTCCAAAGCCGAAAAGAAAGACGAGGACGAGCGCAAGCGCCACGCCCCATCGAACGTTTTTTGTGATGAATAGCACGAAAGAACAAACAGCCGCGACGAACAAAAGGATCACCGCGACCGTATAAGAAACTTTTACACTGAAAATACCGAGGATAAGAAACGCCGCGAAAAGCGGAAGAAAGCGAACGTTAAACAGTTTGACTTTCTCCTGCCCGCTTTGCATATCAAATGCGAACGGCGATCAACTTTGCCTTGCCGCAAACCGCAAACTCCCCGTATCCGGCGGGCACAAAGACGGTGTCTCCCTTTTGATAGGGCGTTCCGTCAACGGTCACGGCGCCGTCCATAAGGACAAGAGCGACAAAACTGGTTTTGTCCGCCGTGTAGGCACGCGTCCCGTCGATCTCGGCGTACTCGCAGGAGAAATACTCGCACGAGGTGCGCTTATCCGGCTTGTAAGCGGATAAATTGCTGACTTTGACGCCCTTTTCCACGTGGAGCTCGCGCGGTTTGCCGTCCGCGCCCACCCTGCCGTAGTCATACAGGCGGTAGGTCAGGTTGCTGTTTTGCTGAACCTCGGCGATGATCACGCCTTTGCCGATGGCGTGCACGGTGCCTGCCTCGATAAAAAACCACTCGCCGGGCTTGACCGGGATAAAGTGCAGCACTTCCTGCAGGCGATTTTGCGCGATAAGCGTGCGAAATTCCGTTTCGGTGACGTCGCGATCGAAGCC
Source organism: Christensenella sp. UBA3770 (assembly GCA_002371075.1). Classification (GTDB taxonomy): domain Bacteria; phylum Bacillota; class Clostridia; order Christensenellales; family CAG-1252; genus CAG-1252. The sequence continues at coordinate 14,499 of DFFS01000101.1, read as the reverse complement.
GACGTACAGACCCGCGCCCTCTTCCGCCTCAACGACGTACCACATCTCGGTTTTGCCGTAGCTGTTTTCGTTTTTGAGAGCGTATTCGTCACTCGGGTGCACCTGCACGGAAAGGTTGCTTTTGGCATCGATCAGCTTGATGATCATCGGAAAACGCTCAAACTTATCCGCATTTGTGCCGATGAGCTCGCGATGATCGTTAAAAAGATCGCCAAGCGAAAAGGTCTCGCCCGCAAAGCCGCTTGTGCCGTCCTTATGCGCGGCAAGCTCCCAACTTTCCGCCACGGGTGAAAGGTCGGTTTGTTTGCCGTATGCTTCTTTGAGTTTGGTCCCGCCCCAAATGTAATCCTTAAACGCGGGGATCGTCTTGGTAATTTTCATAAAGCACCTCACAAAAGATAGGTTAGGCAACGCCCACGGGGCGATGCCACGGCAGAAAAGAGTCCTTTACGCCGTCAAAAACAGTTTACTCCAACAGGCGCGCAAGCGCAAGCAAATGCGCGCACAAAAAGCGGGAAAACGTAAATGAAAACGCAAAGAAAAGTAAAGGCAAAAGGCAATATGCAACAAGTGGAAATTATTCACAAAATGTGAACAAATTGTGGAAAAAGGGCTGAAAAACTAAGATTTTGCGAACAATTAAGCCTCTAAAGCCGCCAAATACGCCGCGATCTCCGCCTTGGCGCCGACAAGATCGTGCTCCTTGTAGTTGCCGCATTCCTCCCGTTTGGCGCCGGGAACCTCGTCAAAAAGCAAGCATTCACGCAAGGTTTCGATCAAAAGCGCGCGGGCTTCGTCATAGGCGATCCCTTTCAACAAAAGATAACAACCGGTACGGCACCCCATCGGTCCGAAATAAACCACCCTATCCTTTTCACGACCGTTACGGATCGCGGTTGCGACAAGGTGTTCGATGGAGTGAAGCGCCGGAACGGCAAGATAGTCGCCGCCGTTGGGCGTTTTCATGCGCAGATCATACGTAAAGATATCACCCATCTGCTTGGAAAGATAAAACCCGATGGGATGACAGTCGTGGTTGATCTTAAAAGAATCGATCTTTTCCATATTACGCCTCACGGATCACAGAGAGGACGACATCAAAAGCACGCCCAAACGTGCGCTCCTTACTCGCCTTAAAATCCTCCGTCGCCGCGCTGTCGGCACCGTCGGAAACAAGCTTGATCATACAAAAAGGAACGTGTGCACGAGCGCAAGTCAGCGCGATACCGGCACCTTCCATATCACAAATATCGGCGGAAAAATCCGACCTGATCTTGTCTTTAAAAGCGGGGTCGGCAACAAACTTGTCGCCGCTTGCCAGCCGAAGCGCGGGAAGCCCAAGAGCGGACAAGCGATCTATCATTTGTTTATCAGACGCAACAAACGGAGAGGGCATATCCGCGGCAGCCCCGAGAGGGTGTCCAAAAGCCGTGATGTCGCTGTCATAATGCACAACGTCGCGAACGCAAACAAGAGAGCCGCAAGAACTGCCGGACAACGAGCCGACAAGCCCGAAATTGACGATGTACCTGCAGGCGAATTTGCCGATCAAAAGGGCGGTCGCCGCAGAAGACGCAACCTCGCCAATGCCGCATTTTGCAAGAAAAATCGTACGATCAAAAAGCTCGTATTTACAGAACTCAATACCACAGGAAACCTCGGATTCCACAAACCTTCCGAGCTTTCCAAGGAAAGGCGTGTATTCCGAATCCATTGCAACGACAAAACCAATTTTCATAAACAAAACTCCTAAATACATTATATCAAATTGACAGCACATAAGCAAGGGGAAAGAGGGAATTGTTCCACGTGGAACGCATTGCACAAAAACCACGGCACTGCACCCCGCCCCAAACACCACACACACCATTGACAGCACAAAAACAAAGAACCAAAGCCCACGCAAAGTCGAAATAACACAATTGAAAAGCAAACAAAAGCAAAGCACAGAAAGTTCGGATTTAACGGATATTTTTACAAATTGCAAATATTATAAATTGAACAAAAAAAAAGGATGTTCCACGTGGAACATCCAATGATTGAATTGTATAAATGTTCCACGTGGAACGTCAATACGCCTCGTTTAGCATTTTGACAAACGCGTCCTTTCCGATCGGACCGAATGCAGTAATGCTTGCACGCTTTTCAATGGCGGCTTCTGCGATCTTTCCAAAGGATTCTCTCGTGATCTTTGTTTGAGAAATCTTGGTCGGAATGTTGCCCGCTTTGTGCAAATTTTCCAAAAGATCTTGCATCGTTTTGATCGCGCGATCTGCGCGCTCGGATTCGGGGGTTTCCGCATATTCCGTTGCACCGACGAGCAAATAGTATAGTTTTTTGATACGGTCGTCATAGCGTGCTCTTGCCGCACAAATTGCCGGAACGAGCGTCAACGCAAACATTTCTTCAAGCGGTTCTCCCGTTGCTGCATTTAGCCCCTCCGCAAGTGCGTGCGCCGCACCGTACGGAATGGCGCCGTACGCAACGCCCGCAAGCGTTGAAGCAAGCGCAACTGCCCTGCATGCATCCGCATTTTCGCCGTCGTTTACGGCACTAATCAAGTTTTCGGAAAGCAGCGAGATCGCCTTTTCCGCATATATTTCCGCAAGTTCCGACTGTTCGGACTCAATAAAGGCTTCGATCGCGTTGGCAAGGGCATACGCACCGCAAGCCGCCACCTCCCTGATGGGGGACGCCATGGCAACGTCGCGGTCGATGATCACGGTGTTTGGAACAAGGACAGGAGAAGAGAGATAATACTCTCCAACCTCCAAAAACCCGTTTGCCTCCTTGCCGGAACCGTTCTCACTGGGCACGGCAACAAACGGAATGCCTGCGTTTACAACGGCGCTTTCTGCGACGATTGGCAGGATTTCTTCCCATTCTTGCGACAAGATCAGCTTCAAGCACTTTGCCGTGTCCATTACGACGTCGCCGCCGACGGCAACGATCGCATCGCATTTTTCCTGCGTGTATAACGCCTTTTGCTCCCGCGCGAACTCGATGTTGACCTCGCTTGGAACGATCGCGCATTCCACCACACGGTCCATCCCGCTTGCTAAAGCGTTTTTGACCTTGTCCTTTGCACCGAGCTTTTCCGCATTTGCGGAAAACAAAAGGAGCGGCGCTTTTGCGCCAAGGCGAGAGAGCTCGTTGCCGATGGTCAAAACCGCCGACTCTCCGCAAATGATCTTCGCACTGTTTTGAAATTCAAAAAACTTGCGCATAGTATTCTCCGTATAGCGTTTGTTGCTTTTTATCGGGAGGAGCGTGCTCCCTCCGCCGCGACGCCGATGACAAGCGTTGCGTATTTCGTTTTGCCGACGAACTCCATCCTGCCCTCTGCAAGCAGCTCTTGCAGGGTTGCCTTTCCCCTTTTCAGATCGGAAAGCGCAGCCGCGTCGCCGATGTCAATGCACAGCAAAATGTCGGATATTTCGGACTTTTCCATGATGCGAAACCTGTTTGCTTCCTTGATCAAGCGAACGGACGCATCTCCAAAACGGATCGCAAAAGAAAACACACCGGGCAAGCCGTAAAGGATGCGGTCGCCCGCGGCGTCGCACGCCGATGCCGAGCACAGCCCCTTTCCTACCTTAAGCAAGGCGCGTTTTATAAAAAAGCGCCTGATCGGACATTGTTTTTTGACGTTTGTCGTTTTGGTCATGGTTTCCTCTTTATACAAATAGTATCACGCGCGGGCGCGAAAGTCAATCGCTCGCCTTTGAAAGGAGCGCCACCGCCTCCGCGGCAATGCCTTTCCCCTCGCCGATGATGCCAAGTTTCTCCGTCGTGGTCGCGGCAAATTTGACCGCTTGAGCCGGGAGCTCCAGCGCCTCCGCCACGGTTTTTTCCATTTCGGGAAGATAGGGGGCAAGTTTGGGCGCCTCCGCCATCACCGTCGCCGAGACGTTTATCGGATCGTACCCCTCCTGCTTTACAAGGCGCAAAACCTCTTTTAGCAAAAGGATGCTGTCCGCCCCTTTATATCTGTCGTCGGAGGGCGGAAACAGGTGCCCGATGTCGGGAAGGTGCGATGCCGTCAGCAGGGCGTCCATGATCGCGTGGACAAGGACGTCCGCATCGCTGTGCCCGTCAAGCCCCTTGTTAAACGGGACGCGTACGCCGCCAAGGATAAGCGGGCGACCGAAAACAAGCGGATGCACGTCAAACCCCACGCCGACGCGCGACGAAACTTCTTTGTAAACATCGGATAAATAGGTGATTTTGCGATTTTCTTCTTCCCCATCCGCAAGGGAGACTTCCCCCACGTGTTTTTCAAAAAGCGTGGCGTCGTCCGTCGCCTCGTCGCCGTACGAATAGGCGAATAAAAGCTTTTTTAAGTCAAAGCATTGCGGCGTTTGCACGCGGTAAACGCCCTCTCTTGCGATGGCGTGGTTGCCGTCTTCATCCACCTTGCGCAGAGAGTCGGGGCAGGGCAAAACGGGGACGGCGCTCCCCTTTTCCGCAGCAAGAAGCATCAGCCGCTCGATGAGGGCGCGACTGACAAAGGGTCTTGCGCCGTCGTGCACGGCGACGACCGCGTCTTCCTTGGCGCCTTCATAGCGCAACAGGGCGTTTTTTATGCTTTGCGAGCGCGTTTCCCCACCCGCAACGACAAAGCACGGCTTGGGCGCCGCGGCAAACAGCGCCGTTGCGTCCTTTACCTTGTCGGGTGCGACGACCACGACGACTTCGTCCACGGTCAGCGCGTCAAAAAAGGGCTCGACCGCCTTTTGCAAAAGCCGTTTCCCGCATAGGTTCATCCAAATTTTGTCCACGCCGGCACGGGTGCCTTTTCCCGCTGCGGCAATGATCGCTATCCCCTTCATTTTCTTTCAAACAATCGGATATTTCCGAATTTTTAATCAATTACTTCGTACAGCTCCGTCGCCTCTTGCTTTTTGGTTGTCGCCTCCACTGCGGTGACTTTTACCTTGAGGCGGCTGACGCCGTACACGATCTCTATCTCGTCGCCGATCTTAACTTCCTTTGCCGGTTTTGCCTCCTTGCCGTTTAACAGCACGCGCGACGCAGAGCAAGCTTCCGCCGCAACGGTGCGGCGTTTTATCAAGCGACTGACCTTTAAAAATTTATCCAATCTCATACGTCAATATTACCACAATTACAAGGTGTTGACAAGATTTCCCGCCGCCTTTAGCAAAGCGGATGGGCTCTTTTTGTGTCAAAAACCCGCCCGTTTCCTGTTTTTTCCAAGGAAAACCACGCTTTCCCCCTTGCCTAAGTGCGCGTGCGTGTAGTATAATTTATAATATCTTTTTTAGATATATTGTATCGTATTTAAAAAAATACGTGCTGTGAGGTGCATATGTCAAGGACGAATGGAGAAGGTAGGCAGAAGAAACACAACTGTTGTTTGACCTGTTCGATCATTTGCTTCGTTTTGTTGGTCGTCTTCCTGGTTGCCCTGTACGTCGGCGGTTCGATCATGTTTAAAACTTACGTCAGCCCGCAAATCGGCGGCTTGGGGCTCAACGACGCCCTTGCCCTTGCGGGAAACGTTCTTTCGGGTAAGGAGACCAAAACCGCTTATGCGGAGGCGGATCTTGACTCGTTCTATTCCGGTTTGTCCGACGCAATGTTCCTTTCGGATAAAAACGAGAACGAACTGGAGTACGAGCTTGTCCCCGAGGCGTCGCGCGCCGCGATCGCGCCGTCCTCCTCTTCCAACGAAGACGGCACCTACGAGTACGACGAGGACGCCGCCTACGCCGCCTTCTGCCTGAAGCTCCCCGCGGATAGGTACGCCCTTTTGACGGAAGAAACGCGCGCCAAGATCACGCTTCAAGAGTTTTCCGCTTTGGCGGGCGACACCGACGCCGCCGTAGCAAACCGCAAAAAGGTGGGGCTCAAACCCTATCGCCTGTCCATCAATGCTTTGATGGAGGATATGAACTTCGGCGCGGAGGATTTTGACGCCGGAAAGGCGCTTGAAAAATCCCTCTCCTCTTTGGAATTTAACTTTGACTCTTTGGCGGAGTACGACATCAACAACGCCGCCGCCACGCAAAACGAAAAGTTTACAACTTTCTCCGTAAACGGCAAGCAGGTCTCCGCGTTTATCAACGACGTCATCTCCTATCTTTTGACGGCGAAAAACAGCCCGTTGACCTCCACCCTTAAGGATTCCATCCCGGCGGAGCTCTCTCTTCCCGACTACGTCAAAGTCGCTTCCGTCACCATCATGAACACCCCGCTCGCCACCGCAAACGGCGAGGCGATCTACGACCAAAAGGACACCGCGCTCGGCGTGGCTGTCTCCATCCGTCTGCGTGACGCCGTCAAGGCGGTCCTTAACACGGAGGACGTCAAAAAACAGCTTGAGTCCGTGCCTTCCTTTGCCGTCAATTTGATCCCGAGCTTGGTGCCCAAGTTCTTCTCGGCAAGCCTGACGGTCTACCCGCTCGCGCCGGAAGCGGATGGCAGGGAAGTGATGGTCACCATCAACAAGCCCTCCGACAAAAACAGCCGGCGCCTTGCCACCCTTGTCAACGCCCTGTTTGCCAAGGACGACGGCGACGCGTCAAAAACCTTCTTCGGCGAATTAAACGACAAAGTCGTTTCCGTCTTTTCTTCCGTCAACGAGACGGTCAAAATCAACTTTATCCCCTCCAAGGACGCCGACGGCGCCCCCTTGAAGGACGAAAAGGGCAACACTTATTCCGAGATGCGCATCATGACCTGGCAGACCGTGCTCTCTCTGATCGACAAAGAGGGCAGGCTCTCCGCGCACGACGTCCTTACGATGTTAAAGTGCCTGTACATCTCCAACGATACGCACACCGAGATCGACACCGACACCGCAATGAGCGGCTTCAAGACGGATATGGCGGCAAAGTACGGCGTCGAAAGCACCTATTTGGAGGGGATCAACGTTTTGAACACCTCCGATCTTTCCGGCATCGTGGAGCACATCGACCTTAGCGGCATCGACCTCAAGGAGGACAACGAGCAAATGCGCGTGCACCTCTCGGCGGAGGCGCTTGCCGCGTTTATGAAAAAGTACGTCACGGACAAGGACAGCTCCGTTGCGGCGGCGGAAGACGGCTCTTCCTCCATGCTGGACGGGTTGGAGCTTGACATCTGCGACGTCACGATCCGAAAGGTCAGCGAGAAGGCGGGCGTCACGATCTATTCGTTTGAACTGGGGCTTCTCGTGGACCTCCAAAAGATGCTGGAGGATAAGCTTCCCACCGACGGCGTGGGCGGCACCCTCTCCAAAAAGCTCCTGCCCAAGGGCAGCTCCTATTTCTGCATCAAGCTTTACCTCTCCGAGTATCACGACACGGAAAGCGACAAACTGATGCACAAGGTGGGCAAAAACATCGATTCCCCCGCGGAGGGCGAGACCTCGGCGTACCTGTCGGAGATCCGCATCAACGACTTCAGCTATTCCGAGACCGCCCGCGTGTTTGACGCGCTGGATACCTTTATGGAGGTGCTTTCCGGCTCCGGCTTTGAGGTTTCTTCCATCACCGGCTCCATTGAGGACGCGGTCAACGACGTGTTCAATTCCATCTCCGGCAACGACTACAACGTGGAGCTCCGCCTGTACGCAATGAACGCGGAGACCAACGAAAACGGCGGGCTGTCCCTGCCCAGTTTGTACGAGCTGCTTTCCGGCGTGGTCAAACCCAAGTTGGATTCGGAATCGGGCGAAACGTTTGAGATCCAAGACGCAAGAAGCGTGCTTTTGCAGATCTATCAAAGCAACGCCGACCTTGACGTTTACTTTGAAGAAAGTCAGGCAACGGACTTTATCGACGACATCAACGACAAGTATTACATCAAAAAGGACAGCGCGCTGACCGTTGACCTCTTGTTTGGCAAGGACGACAACGGCAACAGCAACGCAAGCGCCCTTTCGGATACGATCAAGGCGTCGTCCATCTACTTTAAACCGGACGCGACCGAAGCGGCAAAGTGGGAAGGGGAGAAAAAGTCCCTCTACGGCGACGACCGTTCCATCGGCGATCTTCGCATCAAACTCTCCGGTACGGAAGTTGCCGCCCTTGTGAAAGAGAGCAACATGGTGCCCTCCGACGTCGCCGCCGCCTTTGGTACCGTTGAGGTTTTGGGCGCAAAGTTTAAGACGGAAGAGGGCAAGACCTATTTGACCTTTGACCTTAACCTTGTCAAAAAGGATTCGGACGACGGCTTGAAGTTTGGTAAAGCCATGCCGTCTAGCGTCAAGCTATCCGTAAAGATCCTGCTTTACGCCGCGTCGTATTCCGAGGATGCGCCGCGCTACTCCGCCACCCTCAAAATCAACGACGCCTCCTCTCAAAAGGCGTTTATTCTGCTTAAGGCGCTTGGCGGCAGTGATCTCTCGGAAAAAGCCATCGCCGACAAGATCAGCCAGTCCCTTGCCACCACCTTTAACACGCTGGAAGGCAAGATCCCCCTCTATTACAACAACGCCGGCGCCGCCTACAGCAACGGGGCGGAGGAGTGCATTGAGATCGCAGACGTCTTCTCCTTCCTTATAAAGGAAACGAACATGAAAGACGTGGACGAAGAGGCGACCGAACCCGCCGATCTTGCCGCAAGACTGCGCGGCTTTGGCTCTCAGGCATCGGGCGACAGCGCCAACGCGGGCGTCTATACTTGGCTGACCAACCTAAACCTCTTTACCTACACCGACGACGGCAACGACGCCAACGATGACGACGCTTATATTTACAAGAATATGAAAGACGCCTACTTTATGAAGGCGGAAATGACCTTGAACGACATCTACGGCGACGGCACCTTTAACAACAAGTTCAATGAGATCAAGACGACGAGCTTTAACTTAAAGGACGACGAAAACGGCTTGTTCTACTATGACGGCGCCGCCAAGACCCTTAAGATCTCGGACAAGGCGCTTGGCGTCATCGTCAAGAAAAAGCAAAACTTCACCGGCACGGTCGCGGGCGAGGGCATGACGCCGGAGATCATGAGTTTGAAGCTTTACCACGAAACGGGCAACCTTGTGATCGAAAGCGGCGTAAAGATCGCCTTTGACGATCGCAACGATTATCTCTCCATGCCGCACTACTTCTTCGTTATCGCAAAAACGGTGCGCAGTTGGGACACGGGAGAAAGCAAGTACGTCTTTAACACCACCCTCTCCATGAACAACATGGAAAGCGCGCAAACGGACGAGATCTTCCACAACATCTTAGCGCTTGAATCCAAGGGGATCAAGGCGGATTCCTTTAACAAGGATTCTATCGTAGACACGATCAACACGCAGATCGAAAACGCCTTTAAAAACCTGCCCGCTTCGGTGACGTTCGGCGAGTTTACCGCAAGTGACCTTACCAACGAGTATCACACCGGCGCGACGTACCCCATCGGATGCGCTTTGCCTGCGGAAGGCGCCGGCTACATCTCCTTCCCGTCCGTGTATTCCTACTTGATCGACATCTTCTATTCGGCGGCGGAAAAGGAAACCTACCATCCGCAAGAAGAAGACATGCAACATATGTTGCTCTCGTTGCACAGCACGACGGTGGCATCGGAGATCGTCACAAACGGCAAGTCCGGTGGCGCCCTCAAAAAGATGGGCTACAAAGACAACACCACCGGCGATTTCGTTTTGATCTATTCCGACAAATATCTCGCGTATGAGATATCACAAAAACTGGCGTCCTCTTCCGACAAGTTGAACGGCGATATCGGTTTGACAAACGGCATCGATCAAGCTATCATCTTAAAGGAGGGTCTTGGCAGCGCCGTTTGGGGCGATTGGGAGGATAAGTTCTTTGCCTCCCCCGCTACGTACAACGCAGGGCACAACTACCTGATCGTTACCGCTTGCGTCAGCCTCTCGGGATATGCTTCCGGCGCGGCGGATCTGTTGCCTTCTGACTTGTATCTGTCCGTTTTGGTCGATCTGAACGATGCTTCGTGCAGCAAAGGTCTTTTGTACAACATGGATCACACGGATATGGGCATCTTTGAGTTTGTCATGCACAAATACAACACGCAGTTTGTCAGCGTGGATAATATGGCGGTGCAACTTGCGGGCATCATCAATAGCAAACTGGACGACATCAGAAACTATGATATTCCCGGCGTAGGCAACCAAGATCTTACGCTCAATTATCGTTATCACACCGATTCCTTCTCTTATACGGACATTTCGGATATCAACATTCTTATGGGCATCTATTACGATTCCGAAAAAGCCCATAACGTCAAGGATGAGTGGAACAACGACGGCATAGGATATGTGATTCTCTCACAAGGTGCCATTTCATAAGGAGTTTACGAATGAAAGAATGTGAAAAAATTTGGTCTTCCGTTTTGGACCGCGTTGCCACGTTGGTTTCCGCGGTCTGTTACGAGATCTACTTCAGTAAATTGACCCCCATCACTGTAAAGGACGGAAAGCTTGTGTTATCCGCCCCGATGCCCTCTATCAAAAACGGTATTATGAAAAACTTTTCCGCGCCGCTCAATATGGCGATCCGCGAGAGTTTGGAAAAAATAGAAGGGGTGGTCATTATTTTGGAAAACGAGATCCCCGAGTATCTTGACCAAGAGGAAAAACCGGAGGAGAAAAAGGAAGAATTTAATCCTTCGATGAAAAAGATAACTTTCCAAAAGAGTTTTACGTTTGACAACTTTGTTATCGGTGACAGCAACAAGTATGCCGCCGCCGCTGCGCGCGCCGTTGCGGAGCATCCGGGCACAAACCTGAACCCGCTGTTTATTTACGGCAAACCGGGTCTCGGAAAGACGCATATTTTGCATGCCATCGGCAACGAGATCTTGCGCAACAACCCCGATCTGCGCGTTTATTATACGACGGCGGAAAACTTTACCAACGACCTGATCTACAGCATCCGAAACAGCAACAATACCGAGCTCACCAAGCAATTCCGTGAAAAATACCGCAATTTGGACGTTTTAATGATCGACGACGTGCAGTTCCTCGCCAACAAAAACAGTTCGCAGGAAAGTCTCTTTCATATTTTTAACGACCTTTACACCGCCGAAAAACAAATTATTCTTTCTTCCGACCGTCCCGTAAAGGAATTGACGTACATCGAAGACCGCCTGACAAGCCGTTTTGCAAGCGGTGTGATCGCGGATATCCAACCCCCTTCGTTTGAAACAAGGGTGGCTATTCTTCAAAAGAAAGCCTATCAATACAAGATCAACGTCTCGCCGGAAGTTATTGATTATATTGCCGAAAAGGAAAAATATAACATCCGTTTGATGGAAGGTATGTTAAAGACGGTGGGGTATTTTGCCGCGCTTAACAACCGCTCTGCGGATAGTGTGGAGTTTGTGATGGAAGCGTTGCGCGACAGCAGCAACAATCAGACCAACGAAATCACCGTCAAAAAGATCGTGGAGGTCACTTGCGAATACTTTGGTATTAAGCAATCGGATATTTGCGGCAAGAAAAAGACAAAAGAACTAGTTGAACCGAGACAGCTTGCCATGTATATCGTCACCTACATTTTGCCCGACGTACCTCTTGCCACGATCGGACAGTATTTTGGCGGCAGGGACCACACGACCGTTATTCACGCAAGGGATAAAATCCAACAAAAGATCATCGACGACCCGATCTATAAAAAGAAAGTCGAAGATATCAAAAACCTTGTTTTAAATAAGTAAAAAGAGGGGGAAAGAGTTTTAAAAACAGCGCTGTGTGAACAACCCTGAAACAGTCCACGTTCATTCACTTTGTTTCTACCGCCTTTTCACATCCTTTTACACATATAATAAGAATATATTTACAATCTTTTTTGGGTATGATATACTATATCTTGTGGTTTGAGCGGTTTTTCCACTTTTCCACACGCCTTATTATTAGAGATTATTGTTATCTACAAAAAAGATAAAAAGGAGCAAATATGAAGTTAACAGTTGATTCCCTTTCTTTGTCGGAAGCAGTCAATAAAGTCATCAAAGCTATCTCCGCAAAAAAGAACAATCCCATCTTGGAGTGCATCAAGCTTTCCGCGCACGATTCCTTTTTAACTTTAACCGCCACGGATATGGAGCTTACCATTGAGAAAAAGGTGGTTGCCGACGTTGTGATCGACGGCGATATTTTGGTTCCTGGAAAGTTCTTCTCGGATTTTATCAGGACGCTCAATGAAGAAACTTTGACCTTGGAGTGCTCCAACGGCACCAATCTCGAAGTAAAGTACGGCGAAAGCTACGGCTATATCAAGTGCTTAAACGTGGATGACTATCCCGCCGTTGGCGAAGTCAACGCCAATTATCAGATCACAATCAAAAATAAAGAGATGAAGACTTTGATCGGCAAAACGGTTTTCTGCGCTTCGGTGGAAGACAATCGTCAGGTTTTAAAAGGCTGTTTGTTTGAGGCGGAAGGAAACAAAGCGACGATGGTGGCTTTGGACGGCTACCGTTTGGCGCTTTGCAAGCAGGATCTCGTTTCCAACAGTGAAGAAAAATTCAGTTGCATCATTCCCGCTCGTTCTTTGAACGAGATCAGTAAGATGATCGTCAACGAGGATGACGATTTGATTTTAACTTTCGACGGCGACAAACTGCGCGTTGAGATCGACAACACCGTGCTTATCAGCAGGCTCATTAAAGGTGATTTTATCAACTATAAAAACATCATCAACAGGGACTTTAATTCCGTCGTGACCCTCTCCAGAAGTCAATTCTCCGAGTATATCGACAGGGCGTCCCTCGTTTCAAGGATCAGCAAAAATAATCTTGTTAAGATCGAAGTTAAGGAAGGGTTCATCAACGTGGAATCCAATTCCGAGATTAGCAATCTTAATGAGTCTTTGCCCGCAAAGGTGGAAGGTAAGGAAAACATCATTTGCTTCAACGGCAAGTACCTGCAAGAGTTTTTGGCGGTCATTGACGATGAGTTTATCAAGATGAATATCAAAGCGTCCAGCGCGCCTTGCGTGTTTACGCAGGTGGATAAGGACGACTACCTCTTCCTTGTGCTTCCGATGCGCGTAGCGGGATGAAATGAAAGTTGAAAAGGTAATCCTGCAAAATTTCAGAAACTATTCTTCTCAAGAAATTACTTTCCGTGATGGGTTAAACGTCATATGCGGGCTCAATGCCAGCGGCAAGACAAACCTCATGGAAAGTATTTTTGTCGCTGCGATCGGGCGCTCTCCGCGCACCAAAAACGAAAAAGAGCTGATCAAGATGGGTGAGGATAAGGCGTATATCCATCTGTTTTTGGAAAAGAAGTTTCGCAACCACAAAATCAACGTGGAGATCAACCGGGCGGAAGGGAAAAGCATCAATGTGGACGGCGCCAAGATCAGCCGCCTTGGGGAGCTGATCGGTTTGTTGACCGTCGTATATTTTTCACCGGACGAACTGAAGATGATCAAGGAAGCGCCGCAGGAAAGGCGCAGGTTTATGGACCTTTCCCTATCGCAGGAGAGCAAACCGTACTACGTGGCTTTGTCCAAATACAACAACCTGTTGCAGCAGCGCAACAAACTGATCAAGACCACCGACTACGCCGAGTTTTCGCAAACCGCCTTTATTTGGGAAAGGCAAATGGCGGAAGTGGCGGCGGATATCATCTTAAAAAGGCGTTCCTTTATTAAAAAGATCGGCAATATCGCCAACGATTATCATTTTAAGATAGCGGGCGAAAACGAGGACATCACCCTTGTGTACGAGCCGTGCGTAGAGGGGGAGGATAGGAATGTTATCCGCGCCGCCTTAGAACAAAAACTGGAAGAATCGCACGAAAAGGATTATGAACTCGGCTATACTTCCGTCGGCGTTCACCGTGAGGATTTTAACATCACCAGCAAGGGCATAGACCTCCGCAAATTCGGCTCGCAAGGGCAACAAAGAACGGCGGCTCTTGTGATCAAACTGGCGGAAATAGAGTATTACTACAAGGAGTCGGGTGAAAAGCCCGTTTTGCTTTTGGACGACGTTTTGAGCGAACTGGACGAGAGGCGTCGCACCGCGCTTTTGGAAGCCACCGCCGGCACGCAAACCCTGATCACCTGCACCGAGTTTAACGAGAACGTCTCGGAATACAATAAGATCGTCATCTCCCAAGGGAAACGGGTGGAAGAATAAAAACCGAATAAGTATAAAAATGCGGCAAATCGCCGCGTTTTTTATTATTTTTAAGGAAAACAATAGTTGTAAAACGCCACTTATCCACCGAAAAAGCAGCAAAACCCTTTCAAATTGTGGATAACTCCGAAAAAATTTAAAAAAAGTATTTACAAGTAATTATATTTAATATATAATATATTATATATTACACGCGTGCGTGCGCGCGCGTTTATTATTTCGATTAAAAGCATCGGAGGGTAAAATGGATAAAGTCAATACCTATAATGAAGACGCCATACAAGTCTTGGAAGGGTTGGAGCCTGTCCGCGTTCGCCCGGGCATGTACATCGGCTCGACGGATGAGAGGGGTTTGCACCACCTTGTTTCCGAGATCGTGGACAACAGCATCGACGAGGCTCTTGCCGGCTACTGCACCGACAT